>CAMCJI010000038.1 GCA_945874805.1 Asaia bogorensis
GCTGGGAAGCGGACAAAGCATGCGCCACGGCGGTGGCTCCTTCTCAGTGAAGGAGCCATATGAATCCTATCGACCCGTGATCTGGGAATCCCCTGATTTCAAGCCGTCTCCGCGACGAAGTGGCCCGACTTACGCAACAGGTCTATTGCCACGCCAGGCGTGGCCGGCGAGGCGTGTGGCGGCGAGGGGGGAGAGCGGGCGGTACGGCACGCCGTTCACCTCGGCATAGCGGCGGGCGAAATGCTCGGCCATCGGCACCACGTCACCGGGGCGTTCGCGCAGGGCGGGGATGCGCAGGCTGACGACGGCGAGGCGGAAATACAGGTCCTCGCGGAACCGGCCCTTCGCCACTTCGGCCAGCAGGTCGCGGTTGGTGGTGGCGAGGATGCGGACGTCCACGCGCACCGGGGCGTTGCCGCCGATGCGGTCGATCTCGCGCTCCTGCACGGCGCGCAGCAGCTTGGCCTGCAGGCGGATGTCCATCTCGCCGATTTCGTCGAGCAGCAAAGTCCCACCGTGGGCAGCTTCGAAATTGCCGACGCGCCGCGCGGCCGCACCGCTGAAGGCGCCCTTCTCATGGCCGAAGAGTTCGGATTCCAGGAGGTTCTCCGGGATCGCCGCGCAGTTCAGCGCCACGAAGGCGGCGGCGCTGCGGCGGGAGCGGCGGTGGATGTGGCGGGCCAGGATCTCCTTGCCGGTGCCGCTCTCCCCGGTGATCAGCACGGAGGCGTCCGAGCCGGCGATCTGCTCGGCGCGGCGGACGGTGGCGAGCATGGCGGGATCGCGGGCGACCATCGCGTGGCTGCCGCGGGCGGCGGCGTCGAGGATGGCGGCGATCAGCTCCGGGTCGGGCGGCAACGGCAGGAAGTCGGCCGCTCCCGCCTTGATCGCCAGCGCCACCGCCCCCGGTTCGGCGCGCACGCCGCAGGCCACCACCTGGGTGGCGATGCGCTCGGCGGTGAGCATCCGCAACAGGGCCGGCACGTCCGCCGAGAGATCGCAGAGTACCAGATCGATCCGCGCCTCGCGCCGCAGCAGCTCCACCGCCGGCTCCAACCCGTCTGCCTGGTCCAGCACCGCACCGCGGGCGAGCGCCATCTGGGCAGCACGGGCCAGTTCGCCGGTGAGCGAGCCGATGATCAGCAGACGCATTTTGCGGTCCTTGTGGAATTAGGAAGGAAGGGTCTTCTTTTTGTGAACAAAAAGAAGCAAAAAAATTTTGCCTGTCGGAGGGGTTTGTTACTCAGTAAATGGATTACGTTGGCGGTGAGTGTTATTGGCTTCTCTGCGCCTTGAACCAGATATCCCGCTTGTGAGCGAAGCAATGGACGAGAGTTTTTTGCTTCTTATTTTCAAAAAAGAAGGCGCTTAACTTCCCCGATCCGTTTTGACGATTTCCGTCATCGTCACCCCCAGGCGGTTGTCATCCACCATCACCACCTCGCCGCGGGCGACGAGGCGGTTGTTGACGTAGATGTCGATCGCCTCGCCGAGCTTGCGGTCCAGTTCCACCACCGCGCCCCGGCCGAGCTTCAGCAGCTGCGACACCTGCATCGTCGCCTTGCCGAGCACCGCGCTGACGGTGACGGGGATGTCGTACACCGCCTCCAGATCGCGGGCGGAGCGGGGAGAGGTGATTTCGGGCGTGGCCAAGGCGGGTTCGGCCAGCTCGCTCAGTTCCATTTCGGTGGTCATGCAAACTCCTGGATGTCGGCCAGCGCGATGACGCCGGCCTGTGCCAGCGCCTCCTGGATGCGGCGCCACAGCACCCGGCTGTCGCGCTGGGCGACGGCGACGCCCCAGGTGATGCGAACATCGCCGGGCAGCATCTCGTCGGTGGGGGTGATGGTGATAGCCGCCCGCAGCGCGGGTTCGAGGCCGGTCAGCGCGCGCTCGAGGGCGGCCAGGGCATGCGGGCTGCACGACAGCGCGATCGCCGGTTCGCCGAACATCGGCTCGACGATCTCGCGCGCGAAGGCGGCCGCTTCCTCCGGCCCGAGCTTCTCGCCGAGCGCCGGGAAGGCGGTGGCCAGGCAGGTGACCAGCAGATGCGCGATCTCCTTGCTGGTGGCGTGCGCCGCCGCCTGCGCTTCGTCGCGCGCGGCATCCAGCCCGCCGGCGATGGCGCTGAGCAGCCGGCGCTGCATCTCCGCCTGATCGGCGGCGGCGCGGGCGATGTCGGCACTCAGCCCCTCGCCATAGGAGGTGGCGACCAGCGCCTCCACCTCCTCGCGCGTTGGCGGTGGGGGAGGGGGCGGCGCGGCGGCACAGCGGGGCTGGGCGGGGCCGTCGAAGTCCTCGGCGAACAGGGGGGAGGCTGCGAGGCGGCTGCGGGTTGTTGTGTGCATGCTAGTAGACCAACTCCTCATCCTTGCTTTCGCCGATTTCGATCTGGCCGGTGGCGGCCATCTCCTTGGCCATCGCGACGATCCCCGCCTGCGCCTCATCGACGTCGCGCAGCTTGACCGGGCCGAGGCCCTCGATCTCGTCGCGCAACATCTTGCCGGCACGCTCGGAGAGATTGCTGAAGAACAGCTCTCGCAGTTTCTCCGAAGCGCCCTTCAGCGCCAGCGGCAGCTTGTCTTTCTCGACCACCCGCAGCAGCGTCTGGACCGCCATCGGTGTGAGGCGTTGCAGATCATCGAAGGTGAACATCAGCGACTTGATGCGCTCGGCCGCCTCGCGGTTGCGCTCCTCCAGGGCGGCGATGAAGCGGGCTTCGGCCTGGCGGTCGAGGTTGTTGAAGATCTCCGCCATCATCTCGTGCGCGTCACGGCGCGAGGACCGGGCGAGGTTGGACATGAACTCGGCGCGCAGCGTTTTTTCCACGCCGTCCAGCACCTCCTTCTGCACGCTCTCCATCCTGAGCATGCGCATCACCACTTCCATCGCGAAGCTGTCCGGCAGCAGGGCCAGTACGCGCGCGGCGTGGTCGGCGCGGACTTTCGACAGCACGACGGCGACGGTCTGCGGGTATTCGTTCTTCAGGTAGTTCGCCAGTACCGCCTCATGCACGTTGCCCAGCTTGTCCCACATGGTACGCCCGGCGGGGCCGCGGATCTCCTCCATGATCTGGCTGACGCGGTCGCGCGGCAGGGTTTTCATCAGCAGGCGTTCGGTGTTCTCGAAGCTGCCGACGAGGTTTCCGGCACCGCCGAGCTGTTCGGCGAAGTCGTTGCACAGCTTCTCCACCGTCTCGGACCGCACCGGGCCGAGCTGGGCCATCGCCGCCGAGATCTCCTTGATCTCGTCCTCATGCATCATGCCGAACAGGCGGGCGCATTGTTCCTCGCCCAAGGCGAGCATCAGCACGGCCGCGCGCTGTGGGCCGGGCATGCCGCGGAGATCATCGCGTGCCATCTACTTGCTCGCCTCCTGCATCCAGGCCCGCACGATCGTCAGGCTCTCATCGGGGTGGGCTTCCACCAGGCCGCTGAGGCGGCGGATGGAGGAGGCGCGCAACTGGCCATCCACATTCGCGACCTGCACCATGCTCGCGTCCTCGCCCTCGGCCCCTGGCGCTGCGAGCTGGGCGAGGGCACTGCCGGCCGGGCCCGCGATGGCCGGCATCGGCTGGCCGGTGGCGGGGTTGAGCACCACGCCGGCCGCGGCCAGGGCGGCCGTTGCCTCGCTGGTGCCGGCCAGGGCCGCGGGTGCGAGCGTGGTCAGCCGGTTGACCATCGGGCGGACGAAGAACAGCAGGGCCAGCAGAGCGGCAATCGCCACCACCGCGTTCTGCGCCAGCTTCACGATATCCGCCTTGTCCAGCGCGAAGCCCAGCAGGCCCGGCTTCTCGGCCGCCGCCGGGTCGAGGTCGGCGGCAAACTGCATGCTGACGACATCGACGATGTCGCCGCGCTTCTCATCGAAGCCGACGGCACCGCGGACGATCCGGGCGATACGGTCCAGCTCGTCCGGCGTGCGGGCGCGCCATTTCATCGCGCCGGCGGCGTCACGCTCCTCCGCCCCGTCCACCATCACGGCGACGCTCAGCCGGCGGATCGAGGGCTGCTCGCGGACCAGGGTGCGCACGGTCTTGCCGATCTCGTAGTTGGTCGTTGCCTCCTGCCGCGCCTCCTGCGTGCCGGCGCCGCTGCCGGCCGCCTCGGCATTCGGCAGGTTGTTCTGCACCGAGACGCCGGCGGCGGCCTCGCTGGTTTTCGAGTTGTTCGAGTTGGACTGCTCGCTGCGGGTGACCTGGTTTTCGGGATCGAAACGCTCCTGCGTCTCCTGGATGCGGTCGAAATCCATATCGACGGCTGCCTCTGCGCGCACCCGGCCGGGGCCGAGGCTGCGTTCCAGCATCTCCTCCACCGCGCGGGACAGGCGCAGTTCCACCGCGCGGCGCATCTCGGCCGCCCCCATCGCCGCGGCGACCGGGCTGGCCGGCTCGCCGGCGCGGGCGAGCACATTGCCCTTGCTGTCGATCACCGCGATGTTCTTCGCCCGCAGGCCGGGCACCGCACCGGCGACGAGGTTGACGATCGCCTGGATCGCCTCCCGGTCCAGCCGCCCGGCGCCGACGGCGGTGACCATCACGCTTGCCTGCGCCTCCTGCCGCTCGCGGGCGAAGGGCTCGCGCTTGGGCATCACCAGATGCACCCGCGCCGCCCGCACGCCGCTGATGGCGCGGATGCTGCGGGAGAGCTCGCCCTCCAGGGCGCGGGATTCGGCGATCTTCTGCTGGAACTGGCTGGTGGTCAGGCCGTCGGCCTTGTCGAATAATTCGTAGCCGATGGACCCGCCGGACGGCAGGCCCTCGCGCGCCAGCAGCACCCGCATGCGCGCCACCTGATCGGCCGGCACCATGATCTGCGTGCCCTGTGCGGCGAGCTGCACCGGCACCTTCTGCCGCTCCAGCATCTCCACGATCTGCCCCGCTTCGCGCGCATCGAGATCGGCATACAGCAACGCCATGCGCTCGCTGCCGCTATGCAGAGCCAGAAACGCCAGCAAGCCGAACATGCCGATCGCCACGGCAACCATGGCAACCAACCGGGCCGGCCCAAGCGACTTGAGACCTTCAACCAGCGCATTCATGTGCGCGATCACTCCTGTGGCGGGCGTCCTGCCCGCCGCCGAAGATGGACCGCAAGTGATTGCCGGGCCGTTAACGGCCCGGCTGAATCTGCCGGGTGCTCAGAGCCGTTCGGCGACCAGCCGGCGCAGCACCGGCAGCAGCTCCGCCGCGAACCAGGGGTTGCGCCGCTCCCACCCGCCGGTGCGCCAGGAGGGGTGGGGGAGCGGCAGGTAGCGGGGGAGGTGGGACTGGAACGCCGCGACCCGGTCGCCCATCTTCCCGGGCCCGAGCACCGCCGCCTGGGCGTAGCTGCCGACAAGCAGGGTGAGTTCGATGGCGGGCATCAGCGGCAGCAGGCGGGGGTGCCAGGTGGGCGCGCAAACCGGCATGGGCGGTGCGTCTCCGCCGTTGGGCAGCACGCCGGGGTAACACAGCCCCATCGGCAGGATGGCGATGCGGGACTCGTCGTAGAACGCATCCCGCTCGATCCCCATCCAGCCACGCAGCCGCTCGCCGGAAAGATCGTTCCAGGGGATGCCGGTGGCGTGCACCTTGGTGCCTGGCGCCTGGCCGATGATGAGCAGCCGCGCCGTGGCGCTCACCCGCAGCACCGGGCGCGGGCCCAGCGGCAGGCGGTCGGCGCAGAGCGTGCAGGCCCTGGCCTGGGCGACGATGACTTCCAGAGTGCTCATCCCAGCGGGTATTCGACCTCGACGGTGTAAACCGAGGCCTCCTTGCCCAGCAGGGAGCTGAACAGCGCAAAATGCCCCACCTCGATGGGTTTGGCGCGGAACAGGTTATGCGCCTGCACGTAACCGACGAGCTTGGCCGGCGGTGCGTTGTCCAGCCGCGCGAGGGTGATGTGCGGGGTGAAGCGCCGGCGTTCGGGCTCCAACCCCGCGCGTTGCAGGGCTGTTTCGATCTTGCTTTGCAGGTGGTCGAGCGAGGGATTGCGCTCCACCCCCACCCAGAGCGAGACGTCCCGCCCCCCCTTGGCAAAGGTGCCGACGCCGGCGAGCGTCAGCGTGAAGCCGCGCCCGCGCAGGGCGGCCAGGGCGGCGTCGATCTCCTCGGCCACGTCGCGCGGTACTTCGCCGATGAAGCGCAGGGTGAGGTGGTAGTTGTCCTCCGGCACCCAACGCGCGCCGGGGATGCCGCTGAAGGCGAGGTCCGAGAGCTGCTCACGCGTCTCCAATGGCAGATCGAGGCCGACGAACAGCCTCATTTTCTCGCGACCGCCAGCAGCTGCTCCACCAGCGGCAGCAGCCGGGCGACGATGCGGCGCACGCCCTCGGCATTCGGGTGGATGCGGTCGGCCTGGTTCAGGGCTGGGTTGCCGGCGACGCCTTCGAGGAAGAACGGGTCGAAGATCAGGCCGGGGCGGGCGCCGAGGCGAGTGAAGGCGGCACGGTAGGCGGCTTCGTAGTCCGCGCCGAAGTTCGGGGCGGCCAGCATGCCGCTGAGCAGCACCGGGATCTTGCGGGCCGCCAGCGCGTCGAGGATTGCCGCGAGGTTGGCCTCCATCGCCTTGGGGTCCAGCCCGCGCAGCCCGTCATTGGCGCCGAGTTCGACGATGGCGGCGTCCGCCCCGTCCCCTAGTGTCCAGTCGAGCCTGGCCCGGCCGCCAGCCGTGGTGTCGCCGGAGACGGCGCCGTCCACCAGCACCACGTCCAGGCCTTTCGCCTTCAGGGCGGCGGCGAGGCGTGCCTGGAAGCCGTCGGCGGCCGGCAGGCCGTAGCCGGCGGTGAGCGAATCGCCGAACACCAGCAGCCGCTGCGGCGCCGCTTGCGCCGGGCCGGACATGAAAAAGACGCAACAGAACGCCAACGCGGCTTTCCGTGCCGCCTCGCGTCGCCCATATCGTAAGGTCATGGATGCCATCTCAACGTCTCCGGCGCACCCTTCCACCCAGCCACCCGTGTCACAAGCCCTGGTGCGGCTGCGTGATGTCAGGCTGACCGTGCCTTCGGCGGCCGGTCCGGTCAACATATTGCGCGGCATTGATGCCGATCTTGTGGCGGGGGAGGCGGTGGGCATCGTCGGCCCCTCCGGCTCCGGCAAGACCTCGCTGCTGATGGTGCTCGCCGGGCTGGAACGCCCGACATCCGGCAGCGTGATGATCGACGGGCAGGAGATCACCGGCCTGGGCGAGGACGCGCTGGCGCGGCTGCGGCGGGAAAAGGTCGGCATCGTGTTTCAGGCCTTCCACCTGATCCCGACGATGACGGCGCTCGAGAACGTGTCCGTGCCGCTGGAACTTGCCGGCGTAGCGGATGCCACGCCGCGTGCGGAGGCGGCCCTGCGCGCCGTCGGCCTCGGCCACCGGCTGACGCATCTGCCCGGCCAGCTTTCCGGCGGCGAGCAGCAGCGCGTGGCGCTGGCCCGCGCCTTCGCCCCGCGCCCGCGCCTGCTGCTGGCCGACGAGCCGACCGGCAACCTGGATCAGGCGACCGGGGCGCTCGTCATGGATCTGCTGTTCACCCTGCGCGCGCAGACCGGCACGACGCTGCTGCTGATCACCCACGACAAGACGCTGGCCGCGCGCTGCGACCGGACCATCTCGATCGCCGACGGGCTGGTCGCGGGATGACACTGCCGCTGTTCCTGCGGCTCGCCGCGCGCGAGATGCGGGCGGGCCTCGCCGGGCTGCGCGTGGTCATCGCCTGCCTCGCGCTCGGCGTTGCCGCCATCGCGGCGGTGGGAACGTTGCGCGAGGGCGTGCAGCGCGGCCTGTCGCAGGACGGCGCGCGGATTTTGGGCGGCGACATCAACGTGCTGGGCGGCGCGGAGCCGCTGCCGGCAGCACTCAACGCGTGGTTTGTCGACCAGGGTGCCCGCGTCTCCGCGGTGACCACCCTGCGGTCCATGCTGGTTGCCCCCTCCGGTGAGCGGCTGCTGGTTGAGCTCAAAGCCGTTGACGACGCCTGGCCGCTGCTGGGCAAGCCGGCCTTCGCCCCGCCGGACACGCTGGCCACCCGCGACGGCATGGCCGGCATGGCGGTGGAGCCGGTGGTGATGGAGCGTCTGGGCCTCAAGCCGGGGGACGTCGTCCGCCTTGGCAATGCCCGCATGTCCATCCGCATGGCCATCACCGACGAGCCGGACCGCATTGCCAGCCCCTCGATCTTCGGCCCCCGCGCGCTGATCCCGCTCTCCGCGCTGGCGGAGACCGGCCTGTTGCAGCCCGGCGCCATCGTCGAGAACCAATTGCGTGCCGCGCTGCTTCCGGGCAGCGACGCGGCGGCGGTGGCGCGCGACATCCGCGGCCGCTTCGGCGAGCAGGGCTGGCGCATCCGCCAGGCGAAGGAGGCCGCCCCCGGGGTCGGCCGTTTCGTCGATCGCACCGGGCTGTTCATGTCGCTGGTCGGGCTGACGGCGCTGCTGGTCGGCGGGATCGGGGTGGCCAACGGGGTGCAGGCGTGGCTGGAGGCCCGCGCCCGCAGCCTCGCCATCCTGCGCTGCCTCGGCGCCTCGCCGCGCCTCGTTTTCGTGGTGATGCTGACGCAGGTGATGGCGATTGCCGGCCTCGCGGTGGCGCTGGGCCTGCTCGTCGGCGCGCTGCTTCCCGTGGGGGCGGCGGCCCTGCTGGGCGACGTGCTGCCGGTGCCGCCCGTGCTCGGGCCGTTCTTTGAACCCTTGGCACTGGCCGGCCTGTACGGCCTGCTGACGGCGGCGGCCTTCGCGCTGTGGCCGCTCGGGCGGGCGATGGGCATCTCCGGTGCGGCGCTGTTCCGCGACGCGGCCCTGCCGCAGGGCGGCCGGCCGGGCCGAGTGCTCATCGCGGTGAACGTTCTGCTGGTGGCAGCCCTCGTCGCGCTGACGGTGCTGACGGCCGATGAGAAGGGCTTTGCCGCCTGGTTCTGCGCCGCCGCCCTCGGCACGCTGCTGCTGTTCCGCCTCGGTGGCTGGGCGCTGATCGCGGCGCTGCGCCGGGCCCCGCATGCGCGCCAGCCCTGGCTGCGGCTCGGGCTCGCCAACCTGCACCGCCCGGGTGCGTCGACCGCATTGCTGCTGGTCTCTGTCGGCCTGGGCCTTTCCACCCTGGCGGCGGTGGCGACCATCCAGGGCAACCTGCGCCGGCAGGTGATGGAGCAGATGCCCGAACAGGCGCCGAGCTTCTTCTTCATCGACATCCAGACCGACCAGATGGCGCAGTTCCGCGCCATCCTCGACGCGGAGAAGGCGGTGACCGACATCGCCGCCGTGCCCAGCCTGCGCGCGCGGATCGTCGCCGTGAACGGCGTGCCGGCCGACAAGGTTCCCGCCACGCCCGACACCGCCTGGGCCCTGCGCGGCGATCGCGGCCTCACCTATGCCGGCGCCATGCCGGCCGACACACGGCTGATCGCCGGCAGCTGGTGGCCGGCCGACTACCGCGGCCCGCCGCTGGTCTCGTTCGACGGCGGGCTGGCGGTCGGCTGGGGGGTGAAGGTCGGGGATATCATTCGCATCAACGTGCTCGGCCGCGATATCGACCTGACGATCGCCAACCTGCGCGCCATCGCCTGGCGCTCGCTCGGCATCAACTTCACCCTGATCGCCAGCCCCGCCCCGCTGGATCGCGCGCCGCACGCCAATATCGCCACCGTCCGCGTGGCGGACAGCGCCCAGGTGCGGCTGCTGCGCAGTGTCACCGATGCGCTGCCCAACGTCTCCGGCATCCGCGTGGCAGACGTGCTGCGTGTGGTGGGCGACCTGCTGGGCCAGCTTGCCGGCGCGCTGGCCGCCACCGGCTCCATCACCCTGGCCGCCGGCGCGCTGGTTTTGGGCGGCGCGGTCGCCGCCGGGCAGCGCCAGCGCATCCGCGAGGCCGTTGTGCTCAAGACGCTCGGTGCCACGCGCGGCCAGATCCGGCTTGCCTGGATGGTCGAATTCGGCGTGCTGGGCGCTGCCGCCGGTCTCGTCGCCGCCCTGGTGGGCACGTTGGCCGGCTGGGGGGTGATGCGCTTCGTCATGCAGGCGGACTGGGCGTTCCTGCCCGGCACCATCGCTTTGGTGGTGCTTGGCTGCGTCGTCCTGATGCTCGGCTTCGGCTTCGCCGGCACCGAAGTGGCGCTACGGGCCAAGGCAGCGCCCTACCTGCGCAACGAATAAAGTCACACCCGGCCACAATCGCCCACATTACAACAAATTCGCTTGATTGCCGGCCCCTCAACGCCAAGATTGGGCTCAAGGGTTTCACCACCCGAAATCCCTATCCCGCGACAGGAGCGAGAAGAAACATGGCTTTCAGTCCCGACTATCGGGCCTACCCGGGTTCCACCCGCGCAGCCGAGACGGCGGCGGCGCTGGATGCCGGCCTGCGCGCCTATATGCTGCGCGTTTACAACTGGATGGGCTCTGGCCTGCTGCTGACCGGCCTTGTGGCCTACGCCATCGCCAGCACCAGCCTGATCGACGCCTTCTACCCCCTGCAGATGACCGCCCGCGGCCCGATGCGCGCGCCGGGCATCCTGGCCTACGTCAGCATGTTCGCGCCGCTCGCCTTCGTGCTGGTGCTGCAGTTCGGCGTCAACCGCCTGTCCACCACCGCGGTGCAGGCGCTGTTCTGGGCCTTCTGCGCGGCGATGGGTGCCAGCCTGACGAACATCTTCCTCATTTACACCTCGGAGTCGGTGGTGCGGGTGTTCTTCATCACCGCGGCGACCTTCGGCGCGATGAGCATCTACGGCTACACCACGCGCTCTGACCTCACGAAGATGGGCAGCTTCCTGATGATGGGCCTGTTCGGCATCATCATCGCCGGCCTGGTCAACATGTTCGTGCAGAGCTCGGCCCTGCAGTTTGCCATCAGCGCGATCGGCGTGCTGGTCTTCGTCGGCCTCACCGCCTACGACACCCAGCGCATCAAGGCCGACTACGTGGAATTCGCCTACGCCGAGGGCATCGCCGGCGCCGCCAAGCGCAGCGTGTTCGACAGCCTGACCTTGATGCTGAACTTCATCAACCTGTTCATGATGCTGCTGTCCCTGCTGGGCAACCGCAACAGCAACAACTGAGAACAGCGAACCGCGACAACGAAGAAGGCCCCGGAGCGATCCGGGGCCTTTTTCGTTCTCAGCCGGAGGTCAGCATCTCATAGCGCACCGGCGTGCGGTGCCAGCCCTCGCGATGCCGGCGCCAGTAGAGGTCCTTGATCCGCGAGGACAGCGGGCCCGGCCGGTCATTGCCGAGGATCCGCTCATTGAGGCGCGAGATCGGCATCACCCCGCCGGCCGTGGTCGCGGTGAACACCTCGTCCGCCTCCTCCAGCATCGCCCGCGTCACCGGGGCGATCCGTGCCTCGATCCCCTCCGCCGCGCACAGATCCAGCACGGACCGCCTGGTGATCCCGCCGAGGCTGCCGCGATCCGGCGTCAGCACCTGGCCGTCCTTGACGATGAAGACGTTGAAGCCCGGCCCCTCGGTGACGAAGCCCTCGGCATCGCACAGCACCGCGGTATCAAACCCGTGGTCATGCGCTTCGAGCAGCCCGCTCGTCAGATCGCCCCACATGTAGTTCTTCACCGTGGGATCGAAGGAGGCATCTGGAAAGCGTGGCGTGCTGGCGATCCACATATGCCCGCCACGCGCCTGCACATCCGGCGACATCACGTCGATCCAGGGCAGGGCATAGGCGACGAAATGATTGTCGCAATCCGCCGGCCGCCGAGACCCGCCGACGCGCGGCCGCCCGCGCAGGGCCACCATCGCGACATAGGCATTCTGCAACCCGGTCATCGCCACCACCCGGTGCAGGATCGTCTCCATCTCCGCCCGGCCCTGCGGCGGCATAATCCGCAGCTTGCGCATCGAGGCTGCGAACCGATCGAGATGATCCTCCAGCCGGAAGAACCCGCCATCGAACACGTGCACCACGTCGTAGGTGCAGTCCGAACGGGTGAACCCCCAGTCCAGAACGGAAATCTTCGCCTCCGCAATCGGCACGAAGCCATCCTGCGTGAAAGCGGCGCCAGCCGCGTAGGGGTTGGGGGCGTCGTTCATGGCGGGACCCTCTTTTGCGGGGAGGCAGGCAAGGGAAGGTAAGCGTCTTCTTTTTGTGAACAAAAAGAAGCAAAAAAACTATGGCCGTTTGGTGGGGGCGGGCTCGCGGTAGGGGTGCAACGCCGGTTGGCGTTTTGGGCTTCGCCGGAGGTCACTTAACCATGGGGCAAACGGGCGAAGCCCCAGAAAAAAGTTTTTTGCTTCTTTTTTCCAAAAAAGAAGCCCTTCCTTCCTCCCCCTGGCCTTCGCCTCAGATCGCCCCGTCCACCCACTGCTTCAGCGCGCTCTTCGGACGCGCGCCGACGAGGGTTTCCACCGGCTTGCCGTCCTTGAACAGGATCAGGGTGGGGATGCCGCGCACGTTGTAGGCGTTCGGCGTCATCGGGTTGTCGTCGATGTTCACCTTGGCGACGGTCAGCTTGCCCTTGTACTCAGCGCCGATTTCTTCCAGCGCGGGGCCGATGGCCTTGCAGGGGCCGCACCATTCCGCCCAGAAGTCGACGAGCACCAGCCCGGAGGCTTTCAGCACATCGACATCGAAGCTGGCATCAGTGACGGCCTTGGTATTCTCGCTCATTAGGAAGCGCCTTTCGTTCAATAGGAAGGTTGGACGTGGCCCGGCCCACTGCCGGGATCAAGCCGTGGTCTCTGCGCCGGGAGCATAGCGGGCAAGCAGCGCGGCCGGAAGCGGCATGACCCGGGCGCCGATCGTCCATACGAGGGCGGCCTGCACCGGCCGGCCGGGGAAGGCGGCGGTGAGTACCGCGGCATAGGCGGCCATCTGGCGCAGATACAGCACCGGCGTTTCCTCGGGGCTGGCCGGCGGATCGCGGTTGGTTTTGTAGTCCACCAGCAGTACCCGGTCGGGCAGCACGGCGATGCGATCGACCAGCCCGCCGACGACGCGCCCTGCCACCACGCCGGTCAGCGGCACTTCCGCCCGCCCTTCCGGCCCGAACAGCGGGGCGAGGGCAGGATGGTCGAGCACCGCCAGCGCCTCGGTCGCCAGCCCCGGCGCGGTGCCTGGCCCCAGCCCCTGGCCCGGCCGGTCGAGCCAGCGCAGGGCGGCGGCGGTGCGGGCCTCGGCGGGCAGGGCCGGCAGGTGCTGCAACAGCGCGTGCAGCAGATGGCCGCGGCGGAAGCGCTGGCCCGTTGCATCGCGGTCGGCGAGCGGGGAGGCGGCGCCGGGCACCTCTCCCAACGCCGCACGTTCCGGCCGGCTGGGCGCGAGATGGATCGGCAGCGCCGGCTCTTCGGGCGGCGCAGTCGGCCGCCAGTCCGGCGCAGTGCCAGCCCAGGCGGGCAGGGGCCGCGGCACCGGCGGGGTGGCGGCGGCGGGCCGGAGTTCGTGCCCGGCGGTCTGGGCGGTGGCATGCACCAGCAACTCGCCCTCCCACAGGCCGAACGGTTCGACGGTCGCGTCCGGCAGCGCGAGGAAGCCGGCGCGCACCTGCTCGTACCAGCACTCCGGCGCCAGCGCCCTCTTCGGCTGCCAGCCGCACACCACCAGCCGGTCCTCCGCCCGGGTGAGTGCTACGTAGAGCAGACGGTTCTGCTCCTCGAACTCCGCCTGGCGCACATCGCCGCGCAGCCCGTCGATCAGGGCGGAGCGGAACTCGCGGCGCGGCGACCACAGTGGCGTGTCACCCTGCCAGACGATCGCGCCGCGGTCGGGCGGCAGGGCGGTGGTGTCGGGCACGATGACCAGCGGCGCCTGCAACCCCTTGGCGCCATGCACCGTCATGATCCGCACGGCGCCCCCGGCTCCTTCCGCCTCGCGCTTCACCTCCGCGCTGGACTGGCGCAGCCAATGCACGAAGCCTTGGAGGGATGGGGGGTGGCTGCCGGCGTGGTCGAGCGCCTTGGCCAGCAGTTCATCCACCGGCTCGGCGGCCTCCGGCCCCAGCCGGGCGAACAGCCGTGCCCGCCCGCCGAGCGGCCCCAGCGCCTCGCTGAGCAACGCGTGCGGGGAGACGTAGTCGGTGCGGGCCAGCAGGGCGGCGAGCATCGCGTGCGCCACCTGCCAGTCCGCCTGCTCGCCGGCACGGCGGCGCAGCGTGTCCCACAGGCTGCCCTCGCGCCCGGCGGCGAGCGCGGTCAGGCTGTCGTCGCTGAGGCCGCCGAGCGGGCTGGTCAGCACGCAGGCCAGCGCCAGATCGTCCTGCGGCAGCAGCAGCGCATCGCACAGCGCCAGCAGGTCAGCGACGGCGGGCTGGTCGGTGAGGATCATCCGGTCGATGCCCGCCACCGGCACGCCGCGCGATTTCAGGGCACGGACGAGCGCGCGGGAGAACTCCCGCCGCCGCCGCACCAGCACCAGCACGTCGCCGGCCTGCAACGCCCGGTTCTTCGACTCCAGCCGCGTGTGGCCGATCTGGCCCAGGAGCCAGTCCGCCACTCCCTCCGCCAGCCGCCGTTCGGCGGAGATGCGGCCCTGGTTGCGCTGAGCCGGCGCCCACAGGTCGGGGGTCGCCTCGTCGAGCTGCGGCGCCAGCGGCCACAGCTCCACCCGTCCGGCCTGGCCCACCCGCGTCGGCCGGTGGGCGAGCGGCGGCTCGCCCGGCTCCACCACCCCGCCCATCGCCCCCGGCTGCGCGAACACCGCATCGACCAGCCCGAGCACCGCATCGGTGGACCGGAACGAGACCTGCAACGGCACATCCCGCCACACCCGGCCGGACTGCTGCACCTGTGCGCGCAGCCGCCCGCGCCACAGGCCGAAGCCTGCCGGGTCCGCCCCCTGGAAGCCGTAGATCGACTGCTTGCGATCGCCGACGGCGAACACCGTGCGCGCGCGTTCGGCCGCGCCCTCGCCGGCGAAGAACTCCCCTGTCAGCCCCGCCGCGATCTGCCACTGCGCCGGCGCCGTGTCCTGCACCTCGTCCAGCAGCAGGTGATCCAGCCCGCCATCGAGCTTGTACAGCACCCAGGCGGCACCGGGATTGGCCAGCAGCGCGTTGGTCCGCCCGATCAGGTCCTCGTAGTCGAGCTTGCCCGCGCCCTCCTTGCGCGCGTCGTAGCCGGCCGCCACCGGCAGGGCGAGCGCCACCAGCGCCGCCGAAATCGCGGCCACCCGGGTGGCCGCGCGGGCCTCGCCGACCATGCCGATGCGGTCCATCTCCGCCATCAGCGCCTCGGCAATCTCCGGCTCGGCGGCGTCGAGCTTCTTGTTCACGAAGCCGCTGGTGGCGCGCGGCTCCCCGTCCTGGCGCAGGAACAGCGTGTGCCACGCCTCCCACGCTGCCACCCGCCCGGCCGGCGGCAGCGCCAGCCAGTCGAGAATCCGCCCGGCGACCTTCTTCTTTGCCTCCGTCTCCTTCGCAAGGATGCGCTGGGCGGCGGTACGCAGGTCCCGCTCCTCCTGCCACTGCACCGCGTCCGCCAGGATCTCCGCCTCCGGCCGCGCCCGTAGCAGCCGCGCCTGCTCCTCGGCGATGCGTGCCGGCCCGGCGGCGAGCAGCCGGCCGAGCCTGGCGCGATCGGCCATCAGCGCACCGACCAGCCCGCCGAACCCGTCCGCGCCGACCAGCCCCGCCAGCCGCGCCAGCAGCGCCCGGCTGTCGTCGTCGTTGATCCCACCGAGCATCGCCTCGCGCGACTCCGCCATCGCCACCGCGGCATCGGTCTCGTCGATCAGCGAGAAATGCGGCGGCAGCCGTGCCTCCAGCGGAAACCGCTTCAGCAGCGACTGGCAGAAGGCGTGGATGGTGCCGATCCGCATCCCGCCGGGCTGATCGAGCACGCGTGCGAACAGGGCGCGGGCGCGGCTGCGCGTCTCCGTGCTGCACGCCACGTCGAGTGCGGCCAGCTCGGCGTCGAGCGGTGCGTCGTCCAGCGTCACCCAGGCGCCCAGCCGCGCCTGCAGCCGCAGCGCCATCTCGGCGGCCGCCGCTTTGGTGAAGGTGAGGCACTGGATGCGCCCCGGCTCCGCCCCCCCTAGCATCAGCCGCAGCAGCCGGTCGGTGAGCAGCTTCGTTTTCCCCGACCCGGCCGAGGCGGCGACGAAGGCCGAAACCGCGGGGTCCGAGGCCGCGCGCTGCGCCTCCGTCGCTTCATGCAGGGCGGTGCTACTCATCCTCACCCTCCCCGGCGAGATCCCACTCCGCGATCCGCGCCAGTTGCGCGTAGTCGCCGAAGCGGGGTGCGAACGCCGGATAGGGCCGCGCGAGATAGGCCGTCGCCGGATCGTCGAACGCCGCGATCCGTGCCCGCAGCTTCGCCTCTGCCTCGGCCGCCGCGGCCTCGGTCGCCGCCGGGTCGCCCTTGAACGTCGGCTTGACCACCCCCGCCTCGAACCCGCCCGACAGCTGCCAATACGTTAACTCCGCCGCCGCCGCCTGGAACGCCGCACCGAACGCCCCGGCCTGCGCCATCGCCGCCTCCAGCGGCAGTTGCGGCGCGCTGAGGTCGGCCACCGCCCCGGCGGGCGGGGGCGCGCCGGTCTTGTAGTCGAGGATGGCGATGCGCCCGTCCGCCCGCCGCTCGATCCGGTCGGCCCGGCCGGTCAGGGTGAAGCCGCGCGGCACATCGGCCAGCACCCATGTGCCGGACAGTTCGGTGGCCAGGGCGGCCGGCGGCGCCCGCCCGGCCTGCGTCTCGGCCACCCAGTCGGCGATGCGATGCAGCCGCGGGCGCCACCACTCGCGCAGCGCCGGTCGCAGCCCCTTGCGCAGCAGGGCCGCATCCATCGCGGTGCGTAGGCCGAGATGCGCGTCCTCCGGCCACTTTGTACCGTGCGCCGCGAAAAACTGGTGCAACCCCTCATGCACCACGCTGCCGTAGTCCGCCGCGTCCGTCGCCTGTTCCAAAGGATCGAGCGCGCGCAGCCGCAGGATGTGCCGGGCGTGGATCGCGTAGGGATCGGCGATCCAGGTCTCGATTTCCGTCACGCTGAGCTTGCGCGGGCGCAGATGCAGCGCCGGGCGCGGCTGCGGGGCGGCGACCGGGCGCGGCGCGCCCGCTGGCCGGTCCAGCGCGGCGGCCCAGGCGGCGGCGGGATGCTCGGGCAGACGGCACCCCGCACCCTTCAGCAGCGCCTCCAGCCGCACCAGCCAGCGCGCGGGCACCGCCGGCGCCCCGTCCCGCCGCCGCGGGCAGGACAGCACGACTGTCCCGGCGGCGCAGGCGGCGGCGGTGAAGTCGTGCGCCGACTGGCCGATCGCCTCCTCCGGGTCCGGCAGGCCGGCCTCGCGGCGCATCGGCCGGCTCATCCAGGGGCCGGGATCGGTCGTCTGGGGCCACACCCCCTCGGCCAGCCCGCCGAGCACGGCGACCTCCACCGATTGCAGCCGGGCCTCCAGCAGGCCCCAGATGAACACACGCGGGTGCTCGGCGCCCTCGCCCGCGCTGGCCCGCAGCGCGCGGCGGCTGCGCACCACCTCGCCGGTCAGCAGCGCATCGAGCAGGCCGGGCAGCACCTTCGGCGCCTGGTCCGGCAGATCGGCCAGCGCGGGCAGGGCGGCAGCCAGGATCGATGCCAGCGCCTCGCCTTCCTCCTGCGCCCACAGCCGCGCGGGCCCGGCCCGCGCATCGGTGGCCGCCAGCGCCTCGCCCGCCGCGACCAGCCCGGCGAGCAGGTCCGCCGGTGCGGCAAGGCGGCTCGCCCCGGTCCGCAACGCCGGCTCCAGACATACCTCCAGCCGGTCGACGAACCGTGCCAGCTCCGGCTTGTCGCTGGTGATCCGCCGCAGCCCGGTCAGCCCCCCCGGCGGCTTCGGCCCGCGCAGGCAGGCACGTTCCAGCGCCCGTGCGGCGGCGCGGCAGTCCGCCGTCGTCAGGCCGGCGGCGGCGAGTGGATGCTTCAGCAGCCCCAGCAGCGCGACCGGCGCCAGCTCCTCGGCGAGCGCGGTGGCGAGCAGGCGCAGGAACACCGCCGGGGGCGTCTCCGCCAAGGGCTCGCCGGCGCTGTCGTCCGCCACCACGCCCCAGCGCCGCAGCTCCACCGCCACCCGCCCGGCCAGCGCCCGGTCTGGCGTGATCAGCGCCGCCCGCGCGCCCGGCACCTCCAGCGCATCGCGCAGCACCAGCGCGATCGCCGCCGCCTCCTCCTGCTGGTCGGCTGGGCTGAGGCGCGACATCCCGCTGATATCCGGCGCCGCCAACGCCCGCCACGCCCCCAGCGCCTCGGCGGGCAGCAGGGCCTGTGCGAGCAACCCCGGCCGTGCGGAGGGCTCGGCGGGCCAGACCTCCACCTCCTCCCACGCTGCCCCCATGCCCGCGAGCAAGCGCTTGAGCCCGGCCTGCGGATGCGTGGGGCCGATGGCGTTCCACACCGCTTCCGGCATCGCCGCATCCAGCCCCGGCAGCAGCACCAGCCCCTGCGGCAGCCCGGCGATCACGCCCAGCAGGCGCACCACCGCCGGTGTCGCGCCGGTCATCCCCGCCGCCCATACCGGATGATCCGGCGCGGCCTCCTGCCATGCGCGGGCCTGCGCGCCCAGCAGCGCCGCTTGCTGCCGCGCCGGGTTCATCAAGCCCTGCTCCTCCAGCACCGCCGGCCACAGGTCGGTGACGATGCGCAGGAACTGCAAGGTGATCTGCCAGTGTTCGGCATACTGCCCGCCGGTGGCATCGCGCAGCGCCTCGCGCAGCGGAACCTCCGCCCGCTCCGCCTCGTCCATCAGCGCCGCCAGGTCCTGCGCCAGCCGCCAGGCCCCATCCAGGCCCACCGCGCCCCCCTGATCCGCCGGCAGCGCCAGAATCAGCCGCGACAGCGCCGCCAGCCGCGGTGCCGCCTCGATCGCCGGTGGCAGGTCGAGCGCGCCGGCCAGCGTCAGCGGCATCTCGTCCAGCGCGCCCAGCGCAATGATGCGCGGCAGCAGCATCGGCCGCCCATCCCCGGCGCGCAGGAACGCCTCGGCCAAGGCGCGCGCCGCCCGGCGGGTCGGCAACAGGATCAGCCCGCGCGCCGCATCGGCATGCTGCGCCAGCCACCGCTGCGCCAGCATGTCCAGGAACGCCGCCTGTGGCGGAATCGCCGCGAGGTTCAGCGCCATCGCCCGTCCCACCCCTCCAGCACCGCCACCCGCGCCGTCTCCCCGGCATCGGCGAGGCTGACCATCAGCGCCCCCTCCGGCCGCAACGGCCCCAGCCGCTCCGGCCATTCGACGAGCACGATCCCGCCGGTCAGCTCATCCCACCCCAGCTCCACCAGCGCGCCGGGGCCGGAGAGGCGCCAGAGGTCGAAATGATGCACCGGCCCCAGCCGGGTGTCGTAGCTCTGCACCAGGGTGAAGCTCGGGCTCGGCACTTCCAGCGAGGGGTCACCGGCGGCCGCGCGCAGGAAGGCCCGCGCCAGCGTGCTCTTCCCCGCCCCCAACGGGCCGGCGAGCAGAATCGCGTCGCCTGGCCGCGCCAGCCCCGCCAGCCGCGCCGCCAGGCTCTCCGTCGCGTCCTGGTCCGGCAGGTCGATGCGCATGCCGGCAGTCTGCCCCAGCCCGCACCCGCTTGCCAGCGCTCGCGCGCCGTCCTACCTGCGTTCTCCATGAGCGAATCCATCGAGACCGACGTGGCCATCGTCGGCGCCGGGCCCGTGGGCCTGTTCGCCGTGTTCGAACTCGGCATGCTGAAACTGCGCTGTGTGCTGATCGACGCGCTGGGGGAGACCGGCGGGCAGTGCACCGCGCTCTATCCCGAGAAACCGATCTACGACATCCCCGCCCATCCGGCGATCGAGGCGGCGGAGTTGATCAACAAACTCGAGGCCCAGATCAAGCCCTTCCCCACCCCCCGCCTGCTCGGCCGCCGGGTGGAGGCCCTTGAAGGGCACAGCGGCGCCTTCACCCTGCGCACCGACCACGGCGAC
The DNA here is from genome assembly GCA_945874805.1 of Asaia bogorensis. Taxonomy (GTDB): domain Bacteria; phylum Pseudomonadota; class Alphaproteobacteria; order Acetobacterales; family Acetobacteraceae; genus CAIRTN01. The sequence continues at coordinate 19,809 of CAMCJI010000038.1, forward strand.
GAGGTCCGCGCCAAGGCCGTCATCCTCGCCGCCGGCGCCGGCGCCTTCGGCCCCAACCGCCCCCCGCTCGACGGCCTGCCCGCCTACGAGGCCACAGGCGCAGTGCAATACTACGTCCGCCGCCGCGAAGACCTGCGCGGCAAGCGCGTCGTCATCGCCGGGGGCGGGGACTCGGCGGTGGACTGGGCACTGGCCCTGCGCGGCATCGCCGCCTCCATCCAGCTCGTCCACCGCCGCCCGAAATTCCGCGCGGCCCCCGAATCCGCCGCCCAGCTCGACGCCGCCGCCGCGCGCGGCGAGGTCGAAATGGTCATCCCCTACCAGCTCCACGCCCTGCACGGCGCCGCCGGCACGCTCTCCGCCGTCGAAGTCGCCGACCTCGATGGCCAGACCCGCCGCCTCCCCGCCGACGTGCTGCTGCCCTTTTTCGGCCTCTCGATGGATCTCGGCCCCATCGCCGGCTGGGGCCTCGCTTTGGAGCGCCAGCACCTCTCCGTCACCCCCGCGACGCTGGAGACCAGCACGCCGGGCATCTTCGCCATCGGCGACGTCGCCACCTACCCCGGCAAGCTGAAACTGATCCTGCAAGGCTTCGCCGAAGCCGCCATGGCCGCCCACGCCATCCACCCGATCATTCACCCCGGCACGGCGCTGCACTTCGAGTATTCGACCACCAAGGGCGTGCCGGGCTGATCGCATGAACTGGCTCGCCCCCCTCGCGCGGGACTTCAAGGCACCGATGGTGCATCCGCGGCCGGCGGGGGCTGGCGACGTCCTCGCCCTGAACCTCAACGAAAGCCCGATCCCGCCCTCGCCCTTGGCCATCGCCGCGGCGGCGGCGGCGGTGGCCGGCGTGAACCGCTATCCGCCGACCGACGGCGCCCCCCTGGTCGCAGCCCTTGCCGCGCGCACCGGCCTGCCCGCCGAGCGGATCGGCGTCGCCGTCGGGTCCGACATGCTGCTGCACCTGCTCTGCATGGTCTCCCTCGCCCCTGGCCGCAGCGCGGTGTTCCCCTATCCGTCCTTCCCCCGCTACGCGCTGTCCACCCGCATCGCCGGCGGCCGCGCGATCCCGGTGGCAGTGGGCGCGGACGGGGCGAACGACCCGCAGCGCCTGCTGGCCGCCATCGCCCCCGATACCAGCATCGTCTTCTGCTGCACCCCCAACGGCAACACCGGCGGCGTGCTCTCCCCCGCCGCCCTGCGCCACCTGGCCGAGCACGTGCCCGACGACGTGATGCTGGTGGTGGACGAAGCCTACGCCGAATTCGATCCGGCAGCCGACACGCTGGCCATCCTCGCCGCCCGGCGCGGCCCCTGGGCGGTCACCCGCACCTTCTCCAAGGCCTATGCCCTGGCCGGCCTGCGCGTCGGCTACGTCCTCTGCGCGGACGCCCGCATCGCCGAAGTGCTGCGCGCCGCCCGGCCGATCTTCGAGATGACCTCCCCCGCCCTGGCCGCCGCCACCGCCGCGCTGGACGACGCCGGCCACCTCGCCGCCATGCTCACCCTGATCGCCGACGGCCGCGCCCAACTGGTGGAAGGCCTGACCGCAATGGGTCTGACCCCGTTGCCCTCGCGCGCCAATTTCGTCACCACCGACCTGCGCCGCCCCGCAGCCCCCATCCAGCAGGCGATGGACCGCGCCGGCGTGCTGGTGCGCGGTGTGATGGACCCGGGCTGGGAGAACTTCCTGCGCATCACCGTCGGCCTGCCTGCCGAGAACGCGCGGGCGCTGGCCGCCCTTGCGGAGGCGCTGCGCGGTTGAGGGTAGGTAAGTAAGAATCTTCTTTTTTGAAAAAAAGAAGCAAAAAACTTTTATCTGGGCTTCGCCAAACAGCCACATCGTTGGTTCAGAGCCCGGCGAAGCCAAAAAATCTGCCCGCCTTAAAATCCAGATACGCGGGTAGCTTCGATCCAACGGGCAAAGTTTTTTTGCTTCTTTTTGTGAACAAAAAGAAGACTCTTCCTTCCCGCCTACTGCCCCACAGAAACATCCTGCGCCAACGTCATCTCGTCCATCCGCGGCCGCAGGACGAGGCCTTTGCGTGTGGCGGACAGGTTCACCTGATAATGTGTCGGCACATAGGCGAAGTCGGCCACCGCCAGGCGTTGCGCCTGGGCGATCAGTCCGCTGCGGCGGGCGATATCGGTCTCGGTGCGCGCCTGAGTGAGCGCCAGGTCGACCGCCGGGTTGGCGTAGCGGCCGTAGTTCTCCGCGCCTGCGCTGTGCAGCGTCTCGCGCACCAGCAGGTAGGTATCGCCGGTGCTGAACCCCCAGCTGACGATATTGAAGGTGAAGGCGTGCTTGCGCGCGTTCACGAAGAAGATCGCCACCGGCAGCGTCGCCACTTCCGTCTGGATGCCCACGCGGGAGAGCATCTGCGCCACCGCCTCGGCCTGCTGCTGGTCGTTCGGGTAGCGCCCGGCGGTGCTGTGGATGGTCAGCTTGAAGCCGTTGGGATAGCCGGCTTCGGCCAGCAGCGCCCGCGCCCGCGCCGGGTCCGCCTCTGGCAGGGCGATCGACGGGTCGTGCCCGGCCATGCCCGGCGGCACCAGATGCGTGGCCGGCACCGCCAGCCCCTCCATGACCCGCTCGACGATCAGCCGCCGGTTGATCGCCAGCATCACCGCCTGACGCACTCGCACATCGCGGAACGGATTGGCGATCGGGCTGCCGTCCCGTGCGGTGACGTGCGGCGTCTGCTCCCGCGATGAATCGATGGTCCAGAACACGTCGCGGTTGGACACCGTCTCCCACAGCGCAAACCGTGCATCGCCGCGCAGGCGCGGCACATCCACCGTCGGCACCGCGGTGATCAGGTCCACGTCGCCGGAGAGCAGGGCCGCCACCCGCGCGCCGTTGTTCGGCAGGGTGCGGAAGGTCACCTCCGGCCAGGCCGGCTTGCCCCCCCAGTAATCCGGATTGGCGGCCAGCTTCACCTGGCTGCCAGGCTCCCAGGCGGCGAAGCGGTACGGCCCGGTGCCGATGGCATGCCGCCCGTTGTTGAAATCGCGCGGCTCGGCCGCCAGCCCGATGCGCGCCTGCACGATCGGGATGTTCGACAGGTTGTTCGGCAGGCTCGGCTGCGGCTCCGGCGTGCGGATGCGCAGGCTGTGCGGCCCGGTCACCGCCACCTCGACGAGATCGCGCACGTAGCGCCCCACCGTGCCCGGCGCGTTCGGCACCACCGTCGCCCGCTTCAGCGAGAACGCCGCGTCCTCGGCGGTGAACGGCGTGCCGTCCTGGAAGCGCACGCCCTCACGCAGGCTGAGCTCCCACACCGTCGGGTCTGCGGT
>CAMCJI010000039.1 GCA_945874805.1 Asaia bogorensis
TTACCGATCGACCGCAGGAGGTGAAGCACGCTGCCTGTAGCAGCACCAAGGCCCGCAGCCTCCTGGGCTACCGAACCACCAGAACCTTGGACGACGGCCTTACCGACATCGTCAGCCACATCCAGAGAACCGGCCCCCGGAAGTTCCGCTACCACCTCGACCTGGAGCTCCGCACCGCAGCCACGCCGCGCACCTGGGCGGATCGGCTGATGTGAAGCGAAGCGGGAGCCTCGCGGCCTCGACAACAGCAGGAAAGACAGAAGAGGCCTGCCGTTCAACGAAACGGCAGGCCCTTTGCTTTGCCCGGACTCAGAAAGCGCCGAGGAAGTCGCGCTTGCCGATCTCAACGCCGTTGTGGCGCAGGATGTTGTAGGTGGTGGTGCAGTGGAAGGTCAGGTTCGGGATGACGAACCCGATCAGGTAGCGCTGGCCGGTGAAGGTCATCTCGCCGGCGCGCATCTTCAGGATGACTTCCTTGTCCTCGGTGCCGTCGATGGCGGAGGCGGGGATGCTGTCGATGAAGGCGATGGTCTTGGCGATCCGGGCCTTCAGCGCATCGAAGGTGGTTTCGTCATCGGCGTAGGTGGGGATCTCGACACCAGCGAGGCGGGCAACCCCGCCCTTGGCCATGTCGGTGGCGATCTGTACCTGGCGGGCCAGCGCGAACATGTCCGGCGCCAGCCGGCTGTTGATCAGCACCGACGGATCGACCTTCTTGGCCTCGCAAAATGCCGCAGCCTTGTCGAGGATGGTGGACAGGGCGCCCAGCAGCGTCTTCATCATCGGCACGCCGGCCGAATACATCGAAAGTGACATGTTACAGGCTTCCTCCCTTGCGGCCGGCCGACGCGCCGAGGCGCAGGCGCAGCGCGTTGAGCTTGATGAACCCTTGCGCGTCGAACTGGTCATACGCGCCCTGGTCGTCTTCGAACGTCACCACCTTCATCGAGTAGAGGCTGTTCGGGCTCTCCCGCCCGATGATGGAGACGTTACCCTTGTACAGCTTCAGCCGTACCCGGCCCGTGACGGATTTCTGACTCTCGTCGATCGCCGCCTGCAGCATGCGGCGCTCCGGAGCGAACCAGAACCCGTTATAGATCAGTTCCGCATAACGCGGCATCAGGCTGTCCTTGAGATGAGCGACCTCGCGGTCCAGCGTGATGGATTCGATGCCGCGATGCGCGGCCAGCAGGATGGTGCCGCCCGGCGTTTCGTACACGCCGCGGGACTTCATGCCGACGAAACGGTTTTCCACCAGATCAAGCCGTCCAATGCCGTTGGCGCGGCCCAACTCATTCAGCTTGGTCAGCAGCGTCGCCGGCGAAAGCTTCACCCCGTCGATATGCGTCGGGTCGCCGCGCTCGAAGTCGATCGAGATGACAGTGGCCTTGTCCGGCGCATCCTCGGGCCGGATGGTGCGCTGATAGACCATCTCGTCGGCTTCGATGGCGGGATCTTCGAGAATCTTGCCCTCCGAGGAGGAGTGCAGCAGGTTCGCATCGACCGAGAACGGGGCCTCGCCACGCTTGTCCTTGGCGATCGGGATCTGGTTGGCCTCGGCAAATTCCAGCAGGCGGGTGCGGCTGGTCAGCTCCCACTCCCGCCAGGGGGCGATGATCTTGATGTCCGGCTTGAGCGAATAGTAGCTCAGCTCGAAGCGCACCTGGTCATTGCCCTTGCCGGTGGCCCCGTGGGCGACCGCATCGGCGCCCAGCATCTCGGCGATCTCGATCTGCCGCTGGGCGATCAGGGGCCGCGCGATCGAGGTGCCGAGCAGGTACTGGCCCTCGTACAGCGCATTGGCGCGGAACATCGGGAAGACGAAATCGGTGCAGAAGGTCTCGCGCAGATCTTCGATAAAGATGTGCTTGATGCCTAGCATCTCGGCCTTCTTCCGGGCGGGCTCCAGCTCTTCGCCCTGGCCGAAATCGGCCGTGAAGGTCACCACTTCACAATTGTATGTGGTCTGCAGCCAGCGCAGAATCACACTGGTGTCGAGCCCGCCGGAATAGGCAAGCACGACCTTCTTGACATCCTTAACACGCATCTGCGCCACTCTTCCCCGGTCTCTGGTCGAAACTGGACCGCAGGTAACGCCGCACGGCCCGGTTGCGCAAGGGCCGGGCTTGCGGGCACCGTTGCGTCGCGAGACTGGGGGAGCCGATGCCGAGGTTTTTGCCAAGCTGGGCGGTGATGCTGCTGGCGCCAGCGGTGGCCCTGGCCCAGCCAGCCGTGCTCGACGACACGAGGCTGCCCTTCGGCGGGGAGTCTGTGCGCCAGCAATACCGGACGTTCCTGACAACCAATCTGCCACGCTCCTTCGCACTGTCGACCGACGGCAAGTTCGGCTGGCAAAGCCGGGCGCCCACGCCGGAGGCGACCCGCGCCGCCGCCCTCGCGTCCTGCGAGAAAAAGGGCGGGCAAGGCTGCACGGTCTATGCCGAGGACCTTGCGATCGTCTGGCCCGGCCGCGCCGCGCCACCGCCCCCGGACCCGCCGGGCGCGCTGATCAGTGGCCCGGGCTATGACTTCATCCCCGATCCCCGCTTCATCTGGTGGGGGCCGCAAGCCGCACGCGGCGTCTATGTGTTCGGCCATGGGCGCGACGCGGACCGGGCGGACCTGCGCGGGGTGCAGCCGCAGGCGCATGTGCGAGCCTACAATAACGCGGGCTTCGACGTCGTCCGCTTCGACCGTGCGCCGCACTCCGACGACAAGGAACGCGCCGCGTGCTGGCTGCGCGATGGGCTGCGCGAGCTGCGCCGCCGCGGCTGGAAGATGATCGTCGCCGGCGGCCAGTCACGCGGCGGCTGGAACAGTCTGCAGGCACTGGATACGCCGGGGCTGGCTGACGTGGTCATAGCGGTTTCGGCGGCGACCTACGGCACCGATGCCGGCGCGCAGGCCAGCCGCGGCCAGGCAGAGCTGTACCGTATTTTCTCAGCCGCCACAGGCAAGACCCGCGTTGCCATCATCCAGTTCAAGGACGACCCGTTCGAGCAGAACCCGGAGAAGCGGCTGGCGATGGCCCGCGAACTGCTGCCATCGCGCGTTGCGGCGCTGCTGGTGATTGACCAGCCGGCCGGGCTGGCCGGCCATGGCGGCGGCGGCAATCTCGCATTCGCCCAACGCTTCGGCGGATGCCTGCTCCGTTTCGGCATCGACCCGGTGCCGCCCTCAGCCTGCTGACATCCGCCGCAGCGTCAGGCTCAGCCAAAGCCCAAGGATCAACACGGCCACCGCGTCCAAGGCAAAGGCGCCGCGATAGCCGACATGCGCGATCATACCTGCGATCACCAGCGCGCCGATGCTCTGCCCGGCAAACAGGGTGAAGGCGAAGCTGGCCACCGCCGTCGCGCGTGCGGCCGGCAGCATTTCCGTCGCGCGCGCCTGCAATACGCCGTGCAGCAGGAAGAAGCCGAATCCCAACAGCCCCTGCACAAGAATCAACGGCCACCACACCGGCGTCAGCACCGCCAGCACCACCGCGCTCGCCATCGCCACCCCGCCGAGCAGCACCAGCCCCGGTTCACCCAGCCGAGGCACCAAATACTTCGCTGTGCGGGTATAGAGCAGCGCACCGAGGCCGAAGCAGCCCAGGATGAGCCCGACCGGCAGATAGTCCAGCCCGAACGCCTCGTGCATGTAGGGCGCTAGGAACGGAAAGCTGCCCATCAGCACGATGCCATCGATGAAGCCGGCCAGCAGCACCACCCGCGGCAGGCCGGGCCGCAGCAGGATGGCATAATTCGCCAGCGAGAACGTCGCCGTGCCGCTGCGCCGGTCCGGCAGCCGGTCGATCTGCCGCCACATGATGAAGGCCACCACCAGCCCACCGGCCGCCAGCACCAGGAAAACGCCGCGCCACCCAACGTAATCGCCAAACACCCCGCCGAGCGGGCCGGCAATCAACTGGGTCAGCACGATGCCGTTCAGGTAGCGGCTGAGCGTCACCTGTCGGTCCTTATAGGCGACGGCATCGCCGATATAGGCCATGCCAACCGGAATGATCGCGGCCGAGGCGGCGCCTGCCAAGGCACGCAGCACCGTCAATACAGGGAGCGAACTGGCAAAGGCGCAGGCACCGATGGCGATGGAATAGGCCGTCAGGGCCACCAGCATCACCCGCAGCTTGCCGAACTTGTCACCCAACGGGCCGAGCAGGATCTGGCAAAGGCCGTAAGGCAGGGTGAAGGCCGCCACGATGATGGCCACGGCCGGCACGGTCGTGGAAAAATCCGTGGCGATCGCGTGCAGCAGCGGATCGACGACGCGTGTGCCGGCGGAGGAGAGGAAGGCAGCAGCAGCAAGCAGCGTGATCGGCAACGCCACGGCCGGCACGTTCATGCGCCGAGCGCTGCCTGGATCGTCTGGGCGCTCGCCATCGCACTGCCGGGGGTGGCACCCACGGCACCCGCCGCCGCAGCGGCCAGCCGCGCGGCCATCCGCAGGTCGGCCCCTGTCGCCAGGGCGGCCGCGACCGTGGCCACGGCGGCATCGCCCGCCCCCGAGAGGTCCACAGGGTCCGGCGGCAGCAGCCCCAGATGCTCAGCCCCGTCCGCGGTGACGAGGCGGAATCCGTCCTGCCCGCACTTGATCAGCATGGCGCCGAAGCCGTGCGCGGCGCACAACGCAGCCGCCGCCTCGTCCAGCCCTGCGAGCCCGGCCTCCGCCTCGTCCTCGCCCAGCACGTCGCGGGCATGCGGCATCATGACATCCGCGCCGGCATAGCGCGCCCAGTCCGGCGCGCGCAGATCAACCACCACGCGCCGCCCGGCCTCATGCGCCGCGGCGATCAGCGTCGCCGGCACATCGCCGGCCAGCACGCCCTTGCGATAGTCCGACAGCACGACAAGCGAGGTCGCCGCCATCGCCTCTCGCGAGATCCGCTTCAACCGGTCGGCCAGCTTGGGATGTATCGGGCGGGAGTCCTCGCGGTCGGTGCGCAGCATATGCTGCCCACCCCGCCGGTTGCCGACTGCCACAAATCGGGTCTTCAGCGTCGTCACACGCCCACCCTGCACCAGCAGCCAGGGCTCGACCCCACGCTGGCCACCGATCAAGCCAGTCAGTTCGCCGCCGGCATTATCGTCGCCAATCACCGAAACAAACGCGACGGCGGCGCCGAGGGCGCAGAGATTGTGCACCACATTCCCCGCCCCCCCCGGCTCGGACATTTCCCGGATCACCGCCAGAACGGGCACCGGGGCCTCGGGACTCACCCGGGCAACGCGGCCGAATACGTAATGATCGAGCATTGCGTCGCCCACGACCAGCACGCGCGCCCTGGACAGCCGGCCAATCGCTTCGTCCATCAACCCGTCACCTGGTGCCATCCTCCACGCGTAACCGACCCCCCCGTCTGTGACAAGTGCGCGAAGATGTGCAGGACTGCAGCAAAGCCGGAAGCGTGGCCTCCGGTCCTTCCTTACACCGCAAAGGCCCGCGCATGGTGGGCTTGCCAGGCGAGGGCGGCCGGCTGCCCTGGGGCGAGGGTCAGCGGCGCGCCGGCAGGGCGCTTGATGGTGATGGGGGTGGCAGGGGTTCCGGCATTCACGCGCAGGCGGATATGGTCACCCTGGTAGATCGCCTCGATCAGGGTGGCGGGGATTGCGCCGTCACCCATGTCCTCTGCTGCCATCGCGGCGAGGGCGATGCGCTCGGGGCGGATGGCGACCACGCAGGCCCGGCCGGGAACCGCGCCGGCGGCGAGGGCCTCCACGGTGGCGCCACAGTCGAGGCGGACCTCAACGATCTCATCCTCCACCCGTAGGGCCTGGCCAAGAAGCAGGTTGTTCTCCCCCACGAAGCCGGCAACGAACAGCGAGGATGGGGTTTCATAGACCGCCTCGGGCGTCCCGCACTGGCGCAACTGGCCCCCGGCAAACACGGCAATGCGGTCAGACAGGGTCAGCGCCTCGGCCTGATCGTGGGTGACGTAGAGCATGGTCACACCCAGCTGCTCATGCAGATGCCGCAGTTCGAGCTGCATCTCCTCGCGGAGCGCCCGGTCGAGCGCGCCCAGCGGTTCGTCGAGCAACACCAGGCGCGGATCGAAAACCAACGCGCGGGCAATCGCGACCCGCTGCTGCTGGCCGCCGGAGAGCTGCCCCGGCATCCGCCCCCCCAGCCCCGCCAGGCGCACCATCTCAAGCGCGCGGGTGACGCGGGTCGCGCGCTCAGGCTTCGCCACGCCGCGGACCTCAAGCGGGAAGGCGATGTTCTCTTCGACCGTCATATGCGGAAACAGCGCGAAGTTCTGGAACACCACCCCGATGCCGCGCTTGTGCGGCGGCATGCGGGTCAGGCTCTTTCCCGCCAGGGTGATGTCGCCGCCATCCGGCGTTTCGAAGCCGGCCAGCATCATCAGCGTCGTCGTTTTGCCCGAGCCGGAGGGCCCGAGCAGCGTCAGCAGCTCCCCCTCCGCCACGTCGAGGCTGAGGTCGCGCACAGCATCCGTCCGCCCGTCATAGCTCTTGCGGACACGGTCGAAACGCACCAGGGGAGCGGCGGAGGACATGCGCCTCACATGCGGCATGGCGAGGCTTCGCGCAACCGCCGAAGGCTGGTAAGCCACCCCGAACGGAGGGCCCGATATGAACGAAACCAGCGTTGTTGCCACGCGTCAGGGCCGGATCGGCCATCTGTTGCTCAACCGGCCGAAGGCGCTGAATGCGCTGGACCAGGCGATGATCCGCGGCATGGCGGCAGCACTGGACACTTGGCGGGACGATCACGCGGTGCAGGCGGTGCTGGTGGAAGGCGCCGGCGGCCGGGCCTTCTGCGCCGGCGGCGACATCCGCGCCATCCGCGACTACGCCCTGGCCGGCGACACGTCCGCGATCGAGGCGTTCTTCAGCGAGGAATACGACCTGAACGCCGCCATCGCCGCCTATCCCAAGCCCTACGTCTCGCTGATCGACGGCGTCTGCATGGGCGGGGGGATCGGGCTGTCGGTGCACGGGCGCATGTGTATCACCACCGAGGCCGGGCTGTTCGCCATGCCCGAGACGATCATCGCTCTGTTCCCCGATGTCGGCGGCAGCTACGCCCTGCCGCGCATGCCTGGCGCGCTCGGCATGTATCTCGGCCTGACCGGCGCACGCCTGCAAGGCGCGGACGCCGTGCACGCCGGCCTGGCCACGCATCTGGTGGCCCGCGCCGACCTTGACGCCCTGCGAGCAGCCATCGTAGCCGACGGCGCCGCCGCGGTCGCCGGCTTCGCCCAGGCACTGCCCGCCTTCTCGCTGGCCCCGCACCGCGCCGCCATCGACCACTGCTTCGGCGCGGACAGCGTGGCCGAAGTGATCGCCCGGCTGGAAGCGGACGGCGGGGACTGGGCGGCCGGCGCACTGAAGGAACTGCGCGCCGTCTCCCCCTCGTCCCTGCTGTGGACGTTCGAGATCATCCGCCGCGGCGCCGCCCTCTCCCTGCGCGCAGCGCTGGACGAGGAGCTGCGGCTCACCCGCCGCGTCGCCGTCCATCCCGACTTCATCGAAGGCGTGCGCGCAGCTCTGGTGGACAAGGACCGCAGCCCGAAATGGAACCCGGCTCGCGTAGAGGACGTGGACCCGGCAGCGATCGCGGCGATGTTCGCCTGACCGCGGCCTTCACCGCCCTAACAGAATCAGCACCACCCCGCCCACCACCAGCAGGAGCCCCAGCACGTCCACCCGGCGGATTTTCTCCTTCAGGTAGAATCGGCTGAACGCGAGGGTAAACACCATCTCCACCTGCCCCAGCGCCCGCACCAGCGCCACCGGCGCCAGTGCGAAGGCGGTGAACCAGCAGGCCGAGCCGCAGGCCGACAGCGTGCCGACCCAGGCCGCATTCCGCCAACTCGTGAACGCCGCCCGGAACTGATCCGGCTCGCGCCAGGCGAGGTAGCTGCCCTGCATCAGCGTCTGCATGCTGTTGGTGACCACCAGCCCGACGAGCGCCTTCAGCACCACGAAATCGCCGGGCAAAGCGCGGTTGGCGTCCTTGATGAAGATCGAGGTAAAGGCGAAGCACAGCCCCGCCCCCAGGCCGCACAAGGCCGCCGGCTGCACGCTGGCGCGCAGCAGCTCGGACGGCTTCAGCCCCCGCCCGCCCAGCGACAGCGTCAGCACCCCGAACACGCCGAACCCGATACCCACCAGGGCCAGCGGCGACAACGCCTCGCCCAGGATGATCCAGGCGACGATGGCGCCCTGCACCGCCTCGGTCTTGGCATAGGCGGTGCCGACGGCGAAGTTGCGGAAGCCGAAGGCCATGATCAGCAGCGTGGTGCCGAAGATCTGCAACAGCCCGCCGGCCGCGCAATCGGCCAGGAACCGCCAGTTCAACGCCGGCAGCGCCTGCCCCTCCCACAGATGCGCCACCGTCAGCAGCACGATCCCCAGCGGCAGGGCATAGAGGTAGCGCACGAACCCCGCCGCATTCACACTCAACTGCCCGCGCAGCCGCTGCTGCAACGCCGTCCGCCACGTTTGGAACAGCGCCGCCGCAAGCGTGACGGGTATCCAGAGCTCGATCATGCCCGGCGCGAACGGCCCCACAGGCCCGCCGGCTCATCCAGCATGTGCCGCAGCCCGGCGCGGTCCAGCATCGTCTCCGTCTCCGCCTGGGCGCTGTCCAGCACATCGTCGATATCGACATGCGGGACGTGCCGGCCGCGCATCAGGATCTTGCCATCGACCAGCACGTTCTCCACGTCCTGCCCGTTGGCGAAGCACACCACCCGCCAGAGCGGCATGTTGCGTGGTGCGAGGTGTGGCTTGCGGAGGTCGATGGTGATGATGTCGGCCTTCTTGCCCACTTCCAGGCTGCCGATCTCGTGGTCCATGCGGAAGGCGCGGGCGGCGTCGATCGTCACCATCTCCAGAATCTTGCCCGGCGGCATCAGCTTCTCGTCGCGATGGGTGCGCTGGTGCAGCCGCATGGCCATGAACATGTGGCGGAACATGTCCGTGCTGCGGTCCGGCGCCGTGCCGTCCGAGCCGAGGATCACATTCACCCCGCGGTCCAGCAACTCCGGCACCGGGCAATAGCCGCGGACGGAGGCGATGGCCGACGGGTTGTGCACGATCACCGTCCCCGTCTCGGCCAGCAGATCGATATCCCGCGGTGTCAGATCGGTGGAGTGCGACAGCGACGCATCCGGCCCGAGCAGGCCGAACATGTCATTCGCCATCTCCACACTGCCGGACCGGTGGCCGTCCTGGTGGAACAGCACGCCGTACTTGCTGCAAAGCCCGCGGATGATTCGCCCCTGCCGGTCGATCTCGGCCACCAGGGCCGGATCATGCGTGGCTTCGCGATAGACTGGCATCAAGGTCGCCAGCTGGATACGCTCACGCCCATGGCAGGTCTGGATCAGCGCTTCGATGCTCGCCGCCTGCTGTTCGAAGCTGACGTCGTACTCGCGGCGTGATCCGCTTTCCCAATTTGCGTAGGGGCGCGGAAACGGCGGCCGGGTCGGCCCGGCCACCAGAATGGCGCGGATGCCAATCTCGGCCACGCCCGCGCAATGGGCGATGCCCGCCGCCGGCGTATCCACCCGCCCGATCGAATCCCCCCCGCCGAGCAGCGACAGCCCGGTGGTGACCCCGAACATCAGCCGTTCCAGCGCCGCCAGCCGCGCCTCCGCCCGCCAGAAGGCGGGGTCGGAGGCGGTGGTGTAGATCACCCGGCACGCCTCGCTCCAGGCGGTGCTGTCTCCGCTGCCCATGGTCTTGACCAGCCCGTGCCCGGCATGGGCATGCGCGTCGATCAGCCCCGGCAGGATCGCGTGATTGCGCGTATCGATCACCGTTTCGGCCGAATGTGCGGCCTCGATCTCGGCGCGCGGGCCGATGGCGACGATGCGATCGCCGGTGATCGCAATCGCGCCGTCCTCGATGATGCGGCGCTGCGGGTCCACCGTGATGATGGACCCGCCGGAGAGTAGGATATCGGCCATGCTCAGTTCACCGTCACAAGGCGCAGCCGCAGCTGATTGTCCGGCCCCTGCTTCAGGTCCACGCCCTTGCGCGCCGCCCAGGTGATCGGCTGCTGGTGCAGAGGGATATGGCCGATATCGGCCTTCTCCAGCAGGAACGCCTGGCGGATCAGCCGCCGCCGCTCGCCCTCATCCGTCGCTTCGGCCACCAGATCGGTCAGCCGGTCGATCTCCGGATTGCTGTAGCGGCCGACGTTCAGGCCGCCGCGCCGGTCACCGCGCGTATGCAGCACCTCGGCCAGCACCGAGAAGGTGTCCGCCAACGGCAGACCGGCGTGGCCCAGCATAAACATTGGCACATCCAGCGAATTGATCCGCCGCGACCACACCGCCGTCGTCTCGCTCTGCACCGTCAGCTTCACCCCGATGCGCGCCATCATCGCCGCCACCGCCTGGCAGATGCGCTCATCGTTTACATAGCGGTCGTTCGGGCAGACGATGGCAACCGAGAACCCGTCCGGATACCCCGCCTCCGCCAGCAGCGCCTTCGCCCGCACGGGGTCGTAGGGGATGCGCCCGTTCAGATCGGTCGGCGCCCCGGTGAGGAACGGCGAGGCCATGAAGCCAGCCGGCCAGGAGGTGTCCCGCATCACCACCTTCTTGATCGCCTCCACGTCCACCGCGCGATACAGCGCCTCGCGCACCCGCTTGTCCTTGAACGGATTCTTGCCCTTCACGTCGCTCGCCGGCAATTCGTCGCGCGACTGGTCGAAGCCGAGATAGATCGTCCGAAGTTCCGGCCCCTGGATCACCTGCAATTTCGGGTCGGCGCGCACGCGCTCCACGTCCTGCAACGGCAGTTCCACCGTCGCGTCGATCGCGCCGGAAATCAGGCTGGCCGTGCGGGTGGCCGGCGAACGCAGCGGGATGAAGGTCACCTTCGACAGGTTGTGCACCGGCTTGTCCCACCAGCCCGCATTCGCCTGGATCACCGTCGGCCCATCATTGGCGCGGCTGACGAGGCGGAAGGGCCCGGTGCCGTTGACGTTGCGCGCCGCAAAATTTTCGACCTGCGCGGTCAGGTCGCTCGCGGTGACCGCACCATTGGCCACGCCCCAGGCGCGGTTCATCACGTAGAACTGCTGGATCGCGTTGAGCAGGATCGGAAAGGGCCGCGCCGTTTCGATATCCACCGTCAGTGCATCGACCGCCCGCACCGCCCGGATCGCCGACAGGTTGCTCTTGTTCAGCGAGCCCGGCGTGTTGAACCGCTCCCAGGTGAAGACCACGTCATCAGCGGTCAGCGGCGCGCCGTTGTGGAAGGTCACGCCCGGCCGCAGCTTGAAACGCCAGACGGTCGGCGAAATCCGCTCCCAACTCGCCGCTAGCGACGGCTCGATCTCGATCTTCTCGTTCATCCGCACGAGACTCTCGTAGAAGTTCCCGGCAAACGCATTGGTGAAGCTGTTGTTCGAACTATGCGGATCGAGCGTCAGCACATCGCCGGAAAAGGCCCAGGTGAAATCGGCCGCCCGCGCCTGTGACGTGAAACTGGGAGCCGTGAACGCGAAAGCCGCGCATAGCGCGAGAGCGGGGACCAGACGCATGCAACTTCTCCTGAATGGGTAATAACCGAGGGTGGAAGCCTGCCCCGGTCTCGTCAAGTTCACTTGCTACGTTCTGCCGCGATCCCCACGATCGCAGTGGGACAAGGAGACGCCATGATGAACCGCCTACTCGCCGCCCTGCTGCTCTCCGTGCCGTTCATTTCCACCGGTCAGGCCGAAACCCTGCTACGCCTGTCGGAAAGCGCCTATGTCAGCGCCCGGCCGGATGAACTCACAGCAAGCCTGCGCTTCGAGGTGGAGGCGCCGGATGCGGCCACCGCGCAATCGCGCGTGAACGCCGCGATGGCCAAGGCGCTGGCGGAGGCGAAAGCCACCAGCGGCGTGGCCGCCTCTACCGGCAGTTATCAGGTCTGGCGCATCACCCAGCCCGCCGCCCGTTGGCGCGCCGCCCAGACGTTGGAGTTGCGCGGCGGCGACGGGGCCGTCGTGCTGACACTCGTCGGCAGCCTGCAAGGCCAAGGGCTGGCGATGCAGGGACTCCATTGGCGGCTGAAGCCGGAGACGGCACGCCGCCACCAGGCGGAGGCGACCAGGCTCGCGCTCGGCGCCATCCGCAGCCGCGCGGAGGAGGCGGCCGGCGTGCTCGGCCTGAAGTTCGACAGTTTCCGCGAAGTCCGCCTGAACGGTACCAACCCCTCGCCGCGGCCGATGCAGATGCGCGCCATGGCTGCCGCCCCGGCGGCTATGGCCGAGCCGGTGGCCGCCAGCGAGGACATCCAGATCGAGGCGAGCGTGGAGGCCGACGCGGTGCTGAAGTAGGCAGCCGCCTATCCCGGCAGCCCCAGCACGTTCTTGGCCAGGATGTTGCGCTGGATCTCGTTGCTGCCGCCGTAGATCGTGCTCGGCCGAGCCTGGATGAACAGGCCGGAGGGGTGCAGGTCCCGGTTGCCCTCCATCGGGTCAAGTAGCCCGGCGTTCTCGCCGGCGATCTCCATCATGGTGTCGGTGATCTTCTGGAACAGCTCGGTCTGCACGACCTTCAGCATGGACACGTCGGCCGGCAGCGGATCGCCCCGGCGGACGATGTCCACATAGGTCGCGTGCAGCGCCTTCAGATCGGCCAGTTCGAGCCGCAGGCGGGTATAGGCGTCGGCGAAGGCCGGCTCGTCGGCCACTCCCATCCGCTCGGCCAGGCGCTTCAGCCGGGTGAGCGCATAGCCGGACAGCTTGGGCGAGCCCAGGAAGATGCGCTCAAAGCCCAAAAGCGCCTTGGCCATCGTCCAGCCCTGGTTCACCTGGCCGACGGTGTTGGCCTTTGGCACCCGGACATTGTCGAAGAATACTTCGCAGAACTCGTCATGCAGGTCGAGATTGACGATCGGCCGTACGGTGATGCCGGCGCTGTCCATCGGCACGAGCAGAAAGCTGATCCCCTCCTGCTTCTTCGCGCCCTTGTCGGTGCGGACGAGCAGAAAAATCCAGTTGGCGTCGTTGGCCAGGGTGGTCCAGGTCTTCTGACCGTTGACGATCCAGTCATCGCCATCGCTGATCGCTTCGGTGCGCAGAGCCGCGAGGTCGGAGCCGGCGTTCGGCTCGGAATAGCCCTGGCACCAGACATGCTCACCCGCGAGGATCTTCGGCAGGAAGCGGGCCTGCTGCTCGGGCGTGCCGTATTGGATCAGCAGCGGGCCGACCATGACGATGCCGTGGTCGTTGGTGCGGGCGACGCCGTGGCGTTCGAACTCCTCGATCATGATGATCTGCCGGGCGGCGGACAGGCCCATGCCACCATGTTCCGCCGGCCAGCCGGGACAGAGCCAGCCCTGTTCGGCCAGCTTAAAGTACCAGACCTTATTCTCCGCCCAATGCAGCCGCTTCGGAGGATTGCGCAACTCCGGCGGATAGTTCGTGGCCACCCAGGCACGCACATGCAGGCGGAAATCCTCGTCGGTCAGACGGTCGAGCTCCATCTCAGGTGCCACCGAACACCGGCGCCCGCTTGCCGAGGAAAGCAGCCTTACCCTCAGCGTGGTCGGCAGTGAGGAACAGCGTGGACTGGGTATTCCGCTCCCACTCCAGCGCGTCGGCCAGCCCCTCGGCGAGGTAGCTCTTGGTCATCGCCACCGGCAGCGGGGCCGCGGCGGCATAGCCCTCGGCGATCGCCATCGCCGCGGCGAGCGCGGCACCGGGTTCGACAAGGTCGTCGATCAGGCCGATGCGCTCAGCGGCGGCGGCGTCCAGCATGGTGCCGCGCATCAGCAGTTGCCGGGCCCGGCCCTCGCCGATGCGGCGCGGCAGGGTGTGCAGCAGGCCGAAATCGGCGATCAGCCCGATCTTGCCGAAGCCGGCCATGAAGCGGGCGTCGGACGCGGCGACCACCGTATCGCAGCACAGCGCGAGCCCCAGCCCGGCGCCGACGCACCAGCCCTCCACAGCAGCGATCACCGGCTTGCTGCTCTCGATCAGCATGCGCACCAGCCGGTGCGTAACCCGGAACCGCTCCCGCCCGCCGGCCAGGTCAGTGACGTTCATGCCCGAGATATCGCCGCCGGCGGAAAAATGCGCCCCCGCCCCGGTGAGCACGATCGCCCGCAGCGAGGCATCGCCCTCCAGCACGTCCAGCGCCGCGATCAGTTCCTCGCGCATCCGCACCGCCAGCGCGTTGCGGCGTTCGGGATAGTCGAGCGTGAGGATGGCGGTCGCACCCTGGCGGTCCTGGCGGAGCATCAGCCTTCCTCCTCATCCGGTGTCAGCGCGGCATAGCGGGCGCGGTGCACGCTGGCCGAGCCGTGCAGGTTTGCCAGCACCATCACCCGGCGCAGGAAGAGCCCGATATCCGCCTCATCGGTGTAGCCGATGCCGCCATGCAGCTGGATCGCTTGCCGCGCGACCAGGGAAGCACCCTCGGCGGCGCGGGCCTTGGCCTGCGAGATCGCAGAGGGCGTGGGGTTGGCTGCGGCGGCCTCCACACTGGCGCGGATCAGCGCCACCTGGATCTTCAGGTCGGCCGCCCGGTGCTGCAACACCTGAAAACTGCCGATCGCGCGGCCGAACTGCTGGCGCGTTTTGAGATAATCCAGCGTGATCGCAAACGCCCGGTCCGCCACCCCCAGCAGCATCGCCGCCGTGGCCAGGGTCGCCTCCTCCAGCGCCGGGCCCAACTCCCCGGCCACAGGCGTGCACGGCGCATCGGCCAGCGTCAGCGTGCCGAAATGCCCGCCATCCTGGGTTCGCTCACAGACCAGAGCAACGCCCGATGCCCCGGCGTCCACCAACGCCAGCCCATCCCGGCCGGAGACGAGGAACGCATCCGCCCCGGCGGCGGCAGGGATGAACATCTTCCGCCCATTCGCCCGCCCGCCGCTCACCGTCGTGGCGCCGCAGGGATCAAGGCTGTTCGCCCGCTCCTGCCACGCCGGCAGGATGATCTTCCGCCCCTCGATCACATCGGCCAACGGGGCGCCGCGCAGCACAGCCGCCGCGGTGACCACACCCACCAGCGGCTCGGGCGTCAGCGCTGCCCCCAATGCTTCGGCGAGCGCCACATACTCCGGCAGACCCAGCCCCGCGCCGCCATGCTCCTCCGCCACCAGCAGGCCAGGCCAGCCCATGGCGCAGATGTCCGCCCAGACGGCGCGATCGAAGCCGCTCGCGGTAAAACGCACCGCCCGCACACGCCTGAGGTCGCCCGTGCGCGGGGCGATACCGGCAGTGCTCTCGCGGATCAGCCGGACATTGTCCGTCGCCGCGTCCATCACGCTCATCCCGGCAGGTGCAGCTTCGCTTCCGTGCGCGCCTGCACATCCTCCAGGCTCATCCCGGGCGACAGATCCACCACCATGAAGCCACGGTCGGTCAGGTCGAAAACGCCAAGATTCGTATAAACCCGCCGCACGGCACCAACGGCAGTGAGCGGATAGCCGCACTTCGTCACCAGCTTCGGCCGGCCGTCCTTGGTGGTGTGCTCCATGAGCACCCATAGCCGCTTGGCCCCGGCTGCCAGATCCATCGCCCCGCCCACCGCCGGCGCTGTGTCGTTCTCGCTGGTCGCCCAGTTGGCGATATCCGCGTTCTCCGCCACCTCGAAGGCACCCAGCACGCACAGGTCGAGATGCCCGCCGCGGATCATCGCGAAGCTGTCCGCGTGATGCACATAGGCCCCCCCCTTGCGCAGCGTCACATGCTGCTTGCCGGCATTGATCAGCCAGGGATCGCGCTCAGCCTCCGGCGGCTTCGGTCCCATGCCCAGTACGCCGTTCTCGGAATGGAAGATCACCTCCCGTTCCAGCGGAACGAAATCTGCCACCGTCGTCGGCATGCCGATGCCAAGGTTCACATACCAGCCCTCAGGAATGTCCTGCGCCAAACGCGCGGCCATCTGCTGGCGGTTCCAGGGAAGTGCGTCCATGTCAGCCTCCTTCAGAAAGCGGGGTCACCGTAGGGAACATGGACCACCCGGTCCACGAAGATGCCGGCGGTGACGATGGTTTCGGGGTCGAACTCGCCCAGTTCCACGATGTGCTGGCTCTGCACGATGCTGATATCGGCCGCCATCACCATCACCGGGTTGAAGTTGCGCCCGGCCCGGCGGAACGTCAGGTTGCCCCAGCGGTCGGCCTGCCAGGCTTCGATCAGCGCGATATCACCACGCAATGCCTGCTCCAGGATCATCCGCCGCCCCTGGAACACCCGCTCCTCCTTGCCCTCGGCCATCTTCGTGCCGACGCCAGTGGGGGTGTAGAAAGCACCGACGCCGGCGCCGGCCGCGCGGATACGCTCGGCCATGGTGCCTTGCGGCACGATCTCCAGCTCGATCTTGCCTGCCCGATACAGTTCCTCAAACACCGTGGAAGTGGCGCTGCGCGGGAAGGAGCAGATGATCTTGCGCACCCGCCCCGCCTCCATCAGCCCGGCCAGCCCGTGCTTGCCACCGCCGGCATTGTTGGCGACCACGACGAGGTCGCGCACCCCGGTTTCCAGCAGCCCTTCCACCAGGGCGTTCGGCTGGCCGACGGCGCCGAAGCCGCCGAGCAGTACCGTCATGCCGTCGCGTACGCCCTCCAGGGCAGCGGCCATGGAGGGGACAATCTTGTTGATCATGCGGTCTCTCCGATCTCGATCACCGCATCCGCCGCGAAGGCGCCCTCGCCCTCCGGCAGTGCGAAAACGGGGTTGAGGTCGATGCCCTGCAGCCGCGGCCCAGCCTGCACGGCAAACACCGACAGGCGTGCGAGCATCTCGGCCAAGGCTCTGATATCGGCGGGTCTGCGCCCGCGCGCGCCGGTCAGGATAGGGGCGGCCTTGATGGCGCGGATCATCTCTTCGGCCACATCCACCCCGAAGGGGCAGCGGCGGAAAACAACATCCTTCAGCACCTCGACGAAGATGCCGCCCAGCCCGAACATCGCCACCGGCCCGAATACCGGGTCGCGATGGATGCCCAGGATGCACTCCACCCCGCCGGAAAGCTGCCGCGCCACCAGCACGCCCTCGATCCGTGCGCCCGCCACCGCCTGCCCGCGCGCGATCAGCGCGGCAAAGCCGGCCCGCACCGCCGCGGCGCTGTCCACCCCTAGCAGCACGCCGCCGATCTCGCTTTTGTGGACAATATCGGGCGAGAGGATCTTCATCACCACCGGGAAGCCGAATTCCGACGCCGCCGCAACCGCAGCCTCCGCCGTCGCGCAGGCCCGCTCCGGCGCGGAGGCGATGCCGGCCAGCCCCAACAGCCGCTTCGCTTCCGCCTCACTCGGCGTCGCCACCGGCAGGGCGACCGCCGGCACAACCGGCGGAGCTGCCGGCGCGCCGGCCGCGAACGCATCGCCAAACCGCCCCATCGCGTCGATCGCCACCACCGCCCGCGTAGGGTCCTCGAACACCACGAACCCGTCCGCCTCGTATTCCCGCACCACCGGCACCGGCGCGATGATCGACAGCACGAACAGCCGGTCCGGATGATCCGCCATCACCTGGCGCATCTGCGCACGGATATGCGGCGCCAGGCTCGGCGCCCCGCCGATCTGACTGAAAAAACCGAGCACCGACTGATACCCGCCCTCGCGCACCATCGTCCCGGCGAACCGGCCGACGAGGCTCATGTCGTTGAACACCTGCGCCGTGCAGTCCACCGGGTTGCGTGGCGCGCTGAACGGCACCAGCGCCTTCAGCTCCGCCTGCGCTGCTGCCGGCATCTCCGGCATCGAAACACCCAGCGCATCCGCTGCATCAGAGATCAGCACCCCCGCCCCGCCGCTGATGGTGATCACCCCCAGCGTGTTGCGCACAGGGTAGATGCGCTTGGTCGCCGTGTTGACGATGTCGATCATCTCCTCGGTCGTGCGCGCCCGCACCACCCCGAATTCGCGGAACACCGCATCGGTCACCGCGTCGTCGCCGGCGATGCTGGCGGTGTGGCTCTGCGCCGCGGCCGTGCCGAGCACGCTGCGCCCCACCTTCATCATCACCACCGGCTTGCGTGCCGCCCGCGCGGCAGCCAGCGCCGAGAGCAGGCTCTCGGATTCACGGATGCCTTCGGCATAGGCAGCGATCACGTCCGTGTCGGGGTCTTCGGCCAGCCAGCCGATGACGTCGCCGATGGTCACGTCGCCCTCGTTGCCCGTCGTCACACAGATCGGCGTGCCGATCCCGCGGTCGCGCATCGCGGCGAACAGGTGCGTGCCGTAGGCGCCGGACTGGCTGGCGACGCCGATCCGTCCGGGCACCGGCCACCCCCCCTCGAACGAGGCCGAAAACATCGGGTAGAAGCCGATCCGGGCGTTGAACAGTCCGAGGCAATTCGGGCCGAGCATCCGCATGCCCGCCTTGCGGGCGATCGCCACCATGCGCGCCTGCTCGCTGGCGCCTGCCTCGTCCACTTCGGCAAAGCCAGCAGTGAGCACGATGGCATTCTTCACCCCGGCATCGGCGAGGTCCTGCATGGCCTGCACGGCAATGGCGGCACCCACCGCCACGATTGCCACATCGGGCACCGCCGGCAACGCCGTCACCGAGGGATAGCAGGTCAGCCCCTGCACCTCCTCACGCCGCGGATTGACCGGATAGATCGGCCCGGCAAAGCCCTGGCGGAGCATGTAGGCGATCGGCCGCCCGCCAATGCGCGTTGCCTCAGCCGACGCGCCGAGCACGGCCACCGAGCGGGGCGCGATCATGCCCCCAAGCGAAGCAAACCGGTCGGCCATGCGTATTCTGTCCTCAGACGTATCCCGCGCCGATCATGGCCCGCGCTTGGCGGTCAGGGGAACCCCCCGAGGCGGGGAAGAAGCAGGAACGGTCTTCTTTAAATCAACAAAATGAAGATTCCCGCTGCCTCACGCGTCTGGCGAAACCACCATGCAGGGGCTCTTGCCCCGGCCGATCCGCTCGCAGGCGGCAACCGCGCTGTCGCGTGACAGGCCGGTGAGCCGGGCGCGGAAGAGCGTGTTGCTTCCCTGCTTCACGCTGCCGACGGCGGGCTTCGCTGCCGAGAGCTGCGCCCAGGCATGCGCGCGGGCGGCTTCGGCCGCGCTGCGGGCTTGGCCCTCGTTGGCATAGGCGCCCACCTGGATCGCCCAGGTGCCAGTGGCCGGGCCACCCGGAGCGCGCGGCATCGTATCGGCCATCGCCGGCGAGATCAGTGCAAAGCGGTTAGGGGCCTGGGCGGGCGGCAACGGGATCGCCGCCATCGAAGTCCAGGCCGGTGCCGCGGGCGGCGGAGCAGGGAGACTGGCGGTCACGATCGTGCCGCGGTCCAGCCCAGGGCGCGCGTAGCGCGTCTCGGCCAGGGCCACCGGCGCCTGGTTGCGGCCACGCGGATAGCGGGGACCGGCCGGGATGTTGGTGGGGATCTGATACATCGCCAGCTGCTGCGCAGGTGAGGTGCGCTGCGGCTCGACGCCCGCGATGTTCGGCCCGATCTTGGCCACATAGCGCCGCGTCTCGTCCGGAAGGCCGCGGCTGCGCGTCAGGTAGTCGTCCAGCCGGCGCGGGCCGGCATTGTAGGCGGCGAGGAAACCGGGGGAGCCGTAGATGTCGTACATCTCCCGCAGATAGGCGGTGCCGGCCATGATGTTGCTGCGCGGCTCGAAGGCGTCCTCGCCCAACCCGTAGCGGGTGCGCAGCTCGTCATAGGTGCCGGGCATCACCTGCATCAGCCCCATCGCACCGACCTGGGAGGTCGCGAACGGCTTATTGGCGGATTCGACGCGCATCACCTCGCGGATCCACCGCTCCGGCACATCGAAGCGCTGTGCCGCCTCAACGATATAGGGACCCCAGGGATCGCTCGGCGGCCCGGGCGGGGTGTAGCTGCCCCGCGCGCGCGCTGCGAACTCCGATGTCGTCGGTGCGTGATGGGCTGTTTGGCTGCCGGAGCAGGCGCCCAGCAGGCCCAGCACGGCAACGCAAGCCACGGCGCGCAGCCAGGTCGGAAGCAAGCGGTCAAGGCGAAGGGTCATTCGGCGCAGGCCTCCGTGGACGCGAGGGCCACAGGGCCCAAAAGACGGGAACAAAGGAAGCCCCCATCACGGCAATGTCTGCCGTACCCGGGTTTGCCAGGGTTCCGCCAAGGCGCTGAGGAACTCAATCAACAACGCCCGCTAGCAGCCTAACGTATATGGCCGTTCTAGGGCAAGCTGACGGAGTGTTCATGGCCGCTCGCGCCGCACGTAATGCAAACGCCGTGTCGAATATGCTACACTTGCCCCATCCGAGGGCGCGCCGGGCGCGACCCGCTGCAAGGAGTGAAGCGATGATCCAGATGTTCCGCGCGGTCCCCCGCGCACCCGTGCTGGCGTTGATGGCCCTGGCCAGCCTGGCCGCCTGCGCCCCGGCCAACACGAACACCACTTACTCCAGCGCCGACCTCGGCCGCACCGCCGTCGTCTCCTATGGCGTCATCGTCTCGATGCGCAATGTCGCGGTACAGGGCCAGTCCGGCCCTGGCGTGGGCACATTCGGCGGCGCGGCCCTGGGCGGCGTCGGCGGCAGCTTCATCGGCGGCGACCCGCGCAGCAATATCATTGGCGCGATCGGCGGCGCCATCATCGGCGGCCTCGCGGGCGCCGCCGTCGAGGGTTCGGCGAGCCGGGGCAACGCGGTCGAGTTCATCATCCGCGAGGACAGCGGCCAGACCATCGCCGTGGTGCAGACCAACGAGGAACAGTTCCGCCCCGGCGAGCGCGTGGTGCTGACCCGCGGCGCCCGCACCCGGATCGCCCGCGCGGGCGTCTGAGCTGATCGCCCTGGCGGGCGTCTGGGTCCGCGGGGCAGCGCCGTTCTGCCACGATTACTTCACGCTCCCGGGCGAAGATATACCCTATGAGTAGCTGATCCACATAAGGAGCGGCTTATCATGTCCCGCCTGCCCTTTCTCCCCCGTCGTGCCGCCCTGGGCCTGGCCGGCGCGGCAGCCCTGCCGCGCTTTGCCATCGGCCAGTCCGATACCCGCCCCTCGATCACCGTCGCGGTGCAGAAGATTTCCAACTCCAACACGCTGGAGCCGCTGCGCGAGCAGTCGAATCCCGGCCAGCGCGTCTTTTCTCTCTACGGCGAGACGCTGATCGATATCGACTGGCTGGGCAGTCTCGGCCTCCAGCCGAGGCTGGCGGAAAGCTGGCGCCGGATCGACGACCGGACCCTGGAGATGACGCTGCGCCAGGGTGTGAAGTTCCACAACGGTGCGACGATGACGGTCGAAGACGTCGCCTTCACCTTCTCGCAGGAGCGGATGTGGACCGGCGCCACGGCCGGGCAGCCGGCGTTCCTGACATCCAACACCGCCGGCGCCAACACCAAGCTGCCGCCCCAGGAAGTGCCGGTGATGGCCCGCAGCTCGTTCCCCGCCTTCGAGCGGATCGAGATCGTCAACGCGCACACGGTCCGCTTCGTCAACAAGACGCCGGACCCGACGCTCGAGGGCCGGATGACGCGCAATACCGCCACGATCTATTCCCAGCGCGCCTGGAACGAGGCGCCGTCCTGGCTCGACTGGGCGCGCAAGACCATCGCCACCGGCCCCTATCGCATCCGCGACTACCGCCCGGACGTCGAGCTGGTGTTCGAGGCGCACGACGAATACTGGGGCGGCCGCCCGCCGCTCAAGACGATCCGCCTGATCGAAGTGCCGGAAACCTCCTCCCGCACCAACGGGCTGCTCGCCGGCGACTATGATTTCGCCTGCGACCTGCCGCCCGACCAGATCGGCACCATCGACAGGAGCACCCGCCACCACGTCGTCGGCGGCCCGATCGCCAACATCCGCCTCACCGCCTTCGACAAGCATCACGCCGTGCTCGCCAATCCGCTGGTCCGCCGCGCCATGAGCCATTCGGTGGACCGCAAGGCAATCGTGGACGCGCTGTGGTACGGCCGCACCAACGTGCCGGAAGGGCTGCAATGGCCGTTCTTCGGCCCGATGCTCCTGGCCGACTACAAGGGCCCGGAGTTCGACCTGAAGCTCGCCGCCGACCTGCTCAAGCAGGCCGGCTACAAAGGCGAGGAGATCCCCTACCAGTCCCTCAACAACTACTACACGAACCAGACGGCCACCGCCCAGGTGCTGACCGAAGGCTGGCGCCTGGCCGGGCTGAATGTGGTGATCGAAATGAAGGAGAATTTCGGCCAGGTTCTCGCCCCCGGCCCGCGCCGCGGCATCTGCGACAACTCGGTCTCGGCCTGGTTCCCTGACCCGGTCTCCGCCTTGGCCCTCTACGGCCCCGGCGGCCAGGTCTGGCAGACCGGACAGTGGAAGAACGACGAAGCGGCCACCACGCTGACGGCGCTGCAAACCGAGATGGACCTGGCCAAACGCCGCGTTCTCTACCGCCGCATGTTGACGCTGACCGAGCGCGAGGACCCCGCCTACATCATGCTGCACCAGAACGGCACCTTCACCGGCAAACGCCGCGATACCGGCTGGAAGGCGGCCGCCTCCTTCGTGATGGACTTCCGCGCCACCAACTGGGCGCGCGGCTGACACCCGTGCCTGCCACCCCGCCCGCAGGTTGCGGGGCGGGGTGGGATCGGGTATCCGCCGCGGGACCATGAACGCCGTTTCCCCCACCGGTACCCAGCCGCGCGCCGTGCTGCTGCTTGATGCCAACGCATCGGCAGCCTCGCGCAGCGCCATGGCCCTGCGCGACATGCGCGAGACCGCGCAGCTCTGGCGGCTGTGCTGGACGCTGGCGGTGCTCGACATCCGCCAGCGCTACCGCGGCTCCATCCTCGGGCCGTTCTGGCTGACGCTGTCCACCGCGCTGATGGTGGTGTCGATGGGGATTGTCTACTCGGTGCTGTTCGGCCTGCACCTGCGCGAATACATGCCCTA
>CAMCJI010000040.1 GCA_945874805.1 Asaia bogorensis
GCCGGCGTGGAAATTCTCGCGCTCAAGTTCGTTCATGGGCTGGACGCGCAGAGCCTGTTCGACCGGGGCGGCATCCGGGTCTGAGTGACGCGGCCCGGCCTCGGGCTGTTGCGGTGATCAAAGGCTGGGATCGGCGTCCGGAAACGGGCGCCGATTTGCTGTGCGGTGTGGGCCTGCGTAGGTTCCGAGGCTGCGAGCGGCGGCTCCGGCGAGGTTAGGTTGCCCGGATGGACAAGCCACCACCCCATCGCGGCCTGGACACTGCCGAGGCGCAGGCGCGGCTGGTCCGGGATGGCTTCAACGAGTTGCCGCAGGCGCACCGCCGGACCCCGCTGCGCATCGTCCTCGAAGTTCTGCGCGAACCGATGCTGGCCCTGCTGCTGGGCGGCGGGCTGATCTATCTGCTGTTGGGCAGCCCGGCGGAAGCGGCCATCCTGCTGGTGTTCGCGATGCTCTCGATCGGCATCACCGTGGTCCAGGAGAGCCGCAGCGAGCGGGTGATCGAGGCGTTGCGCGACCTCACCAGCCCGCGCGCGCTGGTTGTCCGTGCGGGCAGGCAGTTGCGCATCCCCGGCCGCGAGGTGGTCCGTGGCGATCTGGTGGTCCTGACGGAGGGCGACCGGGTGCCGGCGGACGCCCGGCTGATCGAGGGTCTGGACGTGCAGACCGACGAATCGTTGCTGACGGGGGAATCGGTCCCGGTTCGCAAGGTGGCGACCACGGCGGCAGCCGCTGGCGCGGCGGTGCGGCCGGGTGGCGACGATCTGCCTTTCGTGTTCTCCGGCTCCCTGGTCGTGCGCGGCCGCGGGCTGGCGGAGGTGACGGCCACCGGCGTGCACGGCGAAATCGGCCGGATCGGCCAGACGCTCGCCGCAATGGAGATCGAGCCACCGCGGCTGCAGGCGCAGATGCGCCGGCTGGTCCGCCTCTGCGCCATTCTCGGTGGGAGTGTGAGCGTGCTGGCGGTGGTGCTGTTCGGCACGCTGCGCGGCGGCTGGCTGGATGCGCTGCTGTCCGGGATCGCGCTGGGCATGTCGATGCTGCCGGAAGAGCTGCCGATGGTGCTCACCATCTTCATGGCGATGGGGGCGTGGCGAATCTCGCAGGCGCGGGTGCTGACGCGGCGCGCGGCGGCGATCGAGACGCTGGGGTCGGCGACCGTGCTGTGCACCGACAAGACCGGCACGCTCACCGAGAATCGGATGACGGTCGCCGCGCTCACCGATACGGAGGGCAAAATGGTGCGGCTGGAGGGCGGCGCGGTACCCGAGGCGATGCGGTCGCTGCTGGAGACGGCCGTGCTGGCGAGCGCGCCGGTGCCGTTCGACCCGATGGACGTGGCCCTGCATGTGGCGCGGGGCGGCGGGGCTGCGCGCGGCGCGGCCGGTCTGCTGCACAGCTGGGGGCTGCGGCCGGGCCTGCTCGCGATGTCAAACGCCTGGGCAGCGGAGGCGGCCGGTGGGGAGGCCGTTGTCGCGGCCAAGGGCGCGCCCGAGGCGATCGCCGCACTCTGCCATCTCGATGCAGCGGCGCAGGCAAGTCTCGCCGGCATGGTCGAGACGATGGCCGAGCAGGGCATGCGCGTGCTGGGCGTCGCACGCGCGGGCATGCAGGGCGAGGCCTGGCCTGAGAGCCAGACGGACATGCGGTTCGAATTCCTCGGGCTGGTGGGATTTGAAGACCCGCTGCGGGCCGGCGTGGCGGCGGCGGTGGCGCAATGCCGGTCCGCCGGGATCAAGGTGGCGATGATCACCGGGGACTACCCGGTAACAGCGAAGGTGATCGCCGGCCAGGCGGGCATCGACGCCCGGGAGGTGCTGACCGGTGACGATGTCGCGGCGATGGACGACGCCACGCTGGCCCGGCGCATCGAGACGGTGCGGGTGTTCGCGCGCATCATGCCCGAGCAGAAGCTGCGGATCGTCACCGCCCTGAAGGCGCGCGGCGAGGTGGTTGCCATGACCGGCGACGGCGTCAACGACGCGCCATCGTTGAAGGCGGCGCATATCGGCATCGCCATGGGCGGGCGGGGTACGGATGTGGCGCGCGAGGCCTCGGCGCTGGTGCTGCTCGACGATGATTTCGGCTCGATCGTGCAGGCTGCGAGCCTGGGGCGGCGGATCTACGACAATCTGCGCAAGGCGATGGGCTTCATCCTGGCTGTGCACGTGCCGATTGCGGGCCTGGCGTTGCTGCCGCTGTGCTTCGGGCTGCCGATCCTGTTCGGGCCGGTGCACATCGCCTTCCTGGAGATGGTGATCGACCCCGTCTGCAGCCTCGTCTTCGAGGCGGAGGCGGAAGAGGAAGGGATCATGAACCGGCCGCCACGGCATCCGGACACGCCGCTGTTCTCCGCCTCGCTGATCGGCTGGAGCCTGTTGCAGGGCGGTGTGGCCTTCGTTCTGGTGGCCGGCATCTATCTGTTCGCCCTGCAGCAGGGCATGCCGCCGGACGAGGTGCGAGCGCTGACGTTCTTTGCCCTGGTGCTGAGCCTGATCGCGCTGATTTTCGTCAACCGCTCGTTCAGCGCCTCGCTCATCGTCGCATTCCGGCGGCGCAATGCGGCGCTGCGCTGGGTGCTGCCGGCCGTCGCCCTCATGCTTGCCGGCACGCTGCTGGTGCCGTTCGTGCGGCATCTGTTCCGGTTCGGGCCGCTGCACCTGAACGACATCGCTGTGGTCCTCGGCGCCGGGATACTGACGCTGGTGATTCTGGAGCTGCTCAAGCCGCACTGGCGTGGGCGGCTGGTGGGATGAGCAGGCCACTGAAATGACACGCAAATCCGTATCCAATGCCATCCTCGCGAGCGGTGTGGTCGCCGGGGCCGTGCTTTGCTACCTGCTCGCGGCACCGTTCATTGCCGCGATCGTCGGCGCGTTCACGCTGGCGGTGCTGTTCGCACCGCTGGACACCCTGCTGCGCCGCCGGCTGCGCGCGCCCGCCTTGTCCGCTGCCGTTACGGTGGTCGCGGTGGCCCTGATCGTGGTGGTGCCGTTGCTGGGGCTGGTGGGGCTGCTCGTCGATGAGGCCAGCCGCAGCGGCGCCATCATCCGCTCGCTGAGCGATTCCGACACCTGGACCCGTGCGATCGAAGCCCGACCACGGCTACAGCCGCTGGTGCGTGTGCTGACCGAGCGGCTGGACATCCCGGAGCTGGTGAAGTCGGGAACGTCGTGGCTGGCGGGATGGAGCGGGGCCTTCGTGCAGGGCTCGCTGGCGAGTGCCGTGAGCCTCATGCTGATGTTCTACTTCTTCTTCTATCTCCTGCGCGACCGCGGGGAGATCGAGGCGTCGGTGGAGAAGATGTTGCCGCTGTCCCGGGCTGAGTTCGCCCTGCTCAGCCGCCGGGTGGTCGACACCATCTCCGCGACGGTGCTGGGCATGGCGACGGTGGCGGCGTTGCAGGGCGTGCTGGGCGGGCTGATGTTCTGGTGGCTCGGGCTGCCGGTGCCGTTGCTGTGGGGTATCCTGATGGGGCTGCTGGCGGTGGTACCGTTCCTCGGCGCCTTCGTCATCTGGGCGCCGGCGGCGCTGATCCTGGCGATTGCGGGCGAGTACAGCTCCGCCGTGATCCTCGCCCTTTGGGGCACCATCGTGGTCGGGCTGGTGGACAATGTGTTGTATCCGGTGCTGGTGGGTAGCAAGCTCATGCTGCACACGGTGCTTTCATTCGTCGCCGTGGCCGGCGGGCTGCTGCTGCTGGGGGCGACGGGGGCGGTGCTCGGCCCGCTGATCCTGGTGGTGTCCCTGACGCTGGCGGACATCCTCAAGCAGCGCATCGCCGGTGTTGCGGTGACGGGCGGCTAGGTGGGGGGATCATGAGGCCGCCCTATTCCTCCGGCGGGCGGACGTGGCGGAACTGGCGCAGCAGCAGGATGTCGTAGGCGACCTTGAGGGCGCCGCCGATCAGAAGCGGCCAGGCGAAGGCAGAGAGCGTCATCATCCATCCGGCGAGGAGCGGGCCGAAGGCCGAGGCGAGGCTGCGGGACGTCGCCGTGAGGGCGGCGGCGGCGGGGCGTTCCTCAGGGCGGACGACAGCCATGATGTAGGAGGTGCGGGTCGGCACATCCATCTGCGAGAGCATGGCGCGGACCAGCAGCAGGGCGATGGCGGTGGCGAGGTTGGGGGCAAAGGGGAGAGCCATGACGCAGAGGCTCGAGGGCAGATGGGTGAAGACCATCGTATTGATCAGCCCGAAGCGCTGCGCCAGCGGCACCGCGAGCAGGAACGAGACCGAGGAACACAGCCCGGCCCAGAACAGGATGCTGGCGGTGGCGGCGATGGACAGGTCGAAGGTCTGGAACAGCCAGAGCGCCAGGATGGACTGGACGAAGAAGCCGGTGCCGAAGGAGTCGATGGCGAAGAGCACGGTCAGACCCCAGACGATGCGCTTGGAGGGGCCGAGCGCGGCGGGGGCCTGGCGGCTGGCGGCGGGGGCTTCGACGGCGGGGGTGAGCGTGCGGTAGCAGGCGAGGGCACCGAAGGCGAGCAGGCCGTAGAGGGCGAACATCGCCTGCATCGCCGCGGTCGGGTCGATGCCGTAGGGCGCCAGCGCGTCCGGGATCGGGGCGGCCAGCACGCCGAGCGCGCCGGCGAGCGAGCCTGCGAGGCTGTAGCGGGCGAACAGCGCGGTGCGGCGGGCCGGTGCCGCCACCTGGGAGAGGGCCGTGTGCTCCAGCGGGAGGAAGACGCTGACGTCGCCGGCCGAGGGGTTCATGGTGCCGAGGAAGCCGATGATCAGCAGCGGCCACAGCTCCCGGGTGAGGGCGAAGCCGAGACCGGTGGCGAGCATGATCGCGCAGGCCGCGAGCAGCAGGGTGCGGCGGGGGAAGCGGTGGGCGACGGCGCCGAGGATCAGGGTGCAGCCCGCTGACCCCAGCAGGGTGGCGGTGACGATGGCGCCGATCTCCAGCGCGGAGAAGCCGAGCGCCAGCAGGTAGGCGGGCAGCAGCAGGGCGACGAAGCCATCCGCGAAGGCACGCACCGCGCGGGCGAGCAGCAGGCGTTTCGCGTCGGCCGAGGTGTCCGGCGGCAGGAGGCGCCACCACTCCTCGCCGCTGATCATCCCCGGCTGCAGGGGGGCACGACACCCTCCGGGATCGGGCAGACATAGGGGCTGGCGGCGATGCGGGCGGCGTGGTCGGCCCTGGCACGAGCGAGCATCGCGGGATCGAGGATCGCGTCGATGGCGGTGGCGGCCATGACCTTGGCGGCCTGGGTCATGCCCTTGTGGGCGGCGGGGAGCTTGCCCTGGCCGACGAGCTGCCAGGAATGGCCGGGGGTGCCGATTGTGTAGCAGGCGGTCCATATCTGGGCGGTGGGGACGATCCAGCTGACGTCGCCGACATCGGTGGAGCCGGGGAGGAAGATGCGGCTGCCGTCCCAGGGCAGCACGTCGTCATAAAGGACGGCGCTGCGGGAGAGCTTGATCCCGAAGTCTTCCTCGTCGTAGCGGATGTCTTCCTCGGTGAGCGTGGCGTGGAAGGGGGCGGCGGCGGCGCGGTCGCCGTCGTCGAAAACGGGACCGCCGATGGCGCGCAGGTTTTCATACATCGCGCGTTCGAGCGGCTCGTTGCCGAGGATATTGGAGCAGGCCTTGTCCACTTCGACCTCGACAGCGCATTCGGTCATCAAGGCCGCCCCCTCGGCAATTTTTTTCACCCGGGCGAACAGCGCGTTCATCGTCGGCAGGTCGCGGGCGCGGATGAGGTAGAGCACCTCGCCGCGGGCCTGGACGACATTGGGGGCAACGCCGCCAGCATCGGTGTAGGCGTAGTGGATGCGCGCATCCGACGGCATGTGTTCGCGCATGTAGTTGACGCCGACGCTCATCAGCTCGACGGCGTCGAGCGCGGAGCGGCCGAGATGCGGGGCAGCAGCGGCGTGGGAGGCGCGGCCAGTGAAGCGGAAATAGACCTGGATATTGGCCAACGTATCCGCGGCGATGATGGTGTTGAAGTTGCCGGGATGCCAGGACAGGGCAGCATCGACATCGGCGAAAGCGCCGGCGCGTGCCATGAAGGTCTTGGCCGAGCCGCCTTCCTCCGCCGGGCAGCCGTAGTAGCGGACACGGCCGGGGAGGTTGTTGGCGGCCAGGTAGTCCTTCACCGCGACGGCTGCCATCAGACCGGCGGTGCCGAGCAGGTTGTGGCCGCAGCCATGGCCGTTGCCGGTGGTGTTGCCGGGAGCGGGGGTTTGGGTGGCGCTGCCGGCGGCTTGGCTGAGGCCCGCCAACGCGTCGTACTCGCCGAGAATGGCGATCACCGGGCCATCCGTGCCAGCTTCGGCCATGAAGGCGGTGGGGATGCCGGCGAGGCCGGTTTCGACTCGGAAACCCTCATTGCCGATGGATTCGATCTGGGCGGACATCGACTCGTGTTCCTGCCAGCGGGTTTCGGCAAGGTCCCAGATGCAGTCGGCGAGCGTGACGAAGCGGTCCTTTTTCGCCTCGACGAGGCGGGTGATGCGGTCGGTGTCGATCATCGGGTCACTCCCGGCGCAGAACGCGGTCGTTGATGAAGCTGGACAGGCCGTGGGCGCGGAAGGAGGCGCGCAGTGCTGCCTCATCGTATTCATGTTCCACCCAGTCGAGGAAGGGGATGCGCCCCTCGGCTTTGGCGGCGTAGAGGTGGAAGAAGGCGTCGAGGATGCCGGTGCTGGAGCGGCTGAAATGGCCGTGGCGCAGGGTGAGCTGGCGCAGCGCCTGTTCGGCGGTGCCGCCCTCGATCAGGATGGCGAGACCCGCGGCGAGGCCGGCACGGTCGGCGCCGGATTTGCAGTGCATGACGGCGGGGAAGGCCATCGTGCGGTAGTGTTCGGCGAAGCGCAGGATGCGGTCCCGGTGGGGCGCGCCGCGGCTTTCGAAGGGCATGTCGATCTGGGTGAGCCCGAGGTCCCGGGCGGCGATACGGGAGAGCTGGTCAGAGCCGCAGGGGCGCCGGCCGCGCAGGTTCACTACCGTGCGGATGCCGTAACGCCGGACGACGGCCGCGAGGCGGGCGGGGGTGGGGTGGTTGGAGCGGTAGAGCTTGCCCGGGATCACCTCGGCCCAGTTGGACCAGAGGACGCGAAAGAAGGCGTGGTCGAACACCACCGAGTCCCACCAGGCGGCGAGGCGGCTGTCACCATTGGCGAGGTTGCCGTGCCACATCAGAAAGGCAGGCAAGTGCCGGAGGGAGCAAGCCCCCCCTGATACTTGCTTCCTTGTGTCAGACCTGCCGCTCCAGCATCAGGGTCTTGATCTCGGCGATCGCCTTGGCCGGGTTCAGGCCCTTCGGGCAGGTCTGCGTACAGTTCATGATCGTGTGGCAGCGGTAGAGCTTGTAGGGGTCTTCCAGCGCATCGAGCCGTTCGCCGGTGCTCTCGTCGCGGCTGTCGGCGATCCAGCGATAGGCGGCGAGCAGCACGGCCGGGCCGAGGTAACGGTCGCCATTCCACCAGTAGGACGGGCAGGCGGTGGAGCAGCAGAAGCAGAGGATGCATTCCCACATCCCGTCCATCTTCGCCCGCTCTTCCTTACTCTGGCGGCGTTCGCCGTCCGGCGGGGCGGGGGTGTCGGACTTCAGCCAGGGCTCGATGCTGCGCAGCTGGGCGTAGGCCTGGCTGAGATCGGGGACGAGATCCTTCACCACCGGCATGTGGGGGAGCGGGCTGATCTTCACCGCGCCCTTCACCTCGTCGATCGGCTTGAGGCAGGCCAGCGTGTTGGTGCCGTCGATGTTCATCGCGCAGGAGCCGCAGATGCCTTCGCGGCAAGAGCGGCGGAAGGTCAGGCCGGGATCGACCTCGTTCTTGATCTTGATCAGCGCGTCGAGAACCATCGGGCCGCAGGCGTCGAGATCGATCTCGTAGGTGTCCGTCTGCGGGTTTTTCCCGTCATCCGGGTTCCAGCGGTAGATCTTGAACTCGCGCACCCGGGTGGCCCCGGCCGGCGCCTTGTGGGTGGTGCCGGTCTGCACGCGGCTGTTGGGGGGGAGCTGGAATTCGGCCATGTCGATGCGTCCTTTGCCTCAGTACACGCGCTTCTTCGGCGGGAACACCGAGACTTCGTTGGTCAGCGTCTGCATCTTCACCGGGCGGTAGCCGAGTTTGACCTCGCCCTTGTCGTTGCACCAGGACAGGCTGTGCTTCATCCACTCGGCATCGTCGCGGTCGGGGAAGTCGTCATGCGCCTGGGCGCCTCGGCTTTCCTTGCGGGCTTCGGCGCTGACCATCGTGGTCATCGCGTTGCCCATGAGGTTGCCGAGCTCGAGCGCCTCCATCAGGTCGCTGTTCCAGATGAGGCTGCGGTCGGTGACCTGCATGTCGTCCAGGCCGCGCCAGACCTTCTGCATCTTACCCACGCCCTCGGTGAGGCTGGCGGAGTTGCGGAAGACGGCGGCGTGGGCCTGCATGGTGCGCTGCAGCTCGTCGCGCAGGGCGGCGACCTTGGTGCCGCCCTTGGCGTGGCGGGCGCGGTCGAGACGATCGAGCGAGTTCTCGCCGGCCTTGGGCGGCAGCGGCGCCTGGGTGGCGCCGGGCTTGAGGGTCTCGGCGGCGCGGTGGGCGGCGGCGCGGCCGAACACCACGAGGTCGAGCAGGGAGTTGGTGCCGAGGCGGTTGGCGCCGTGGACGGAGACGCAGGCCGCCTCGCCGACGGCCATCAGGCCGGGGACGGTGGCGTCCGGATGGGCGGCGGTGGGGCGCAGGACCTCGCCGTGGTAGTTCGTGGGGATGCCGCCCATGTTGTAGTGCACGGTCGGCAGCACGGGGATCGGCGCCTTGGTGACGTCCACCCCGGCGAAGACGCGGGCGGTCTCGGAGATGCCGGGCAGGCGCTCGTGCAGGATGTCGGCGCCCAGATGCTCCAGATGGAGCATGATGTGGTCCTTGTTGGGGCCGACGCCGCGGCCGGCGTTGATCTCCAGCGTCATCGAGCGGGAGACGACGTCGCGGCTGGCGAGGTCTTTCGCGGTGGGGGCGTAGCGCTCCATGAAGCGCTCACCCTCGGAATTGGTGAGGTAGCCGCCCTCGCCGCGCGCGCCCTCGGTGATCAGGCAGCCGGCGGGGAAGATGCCCGTGGGGTGGAACTGCACGAATTCCATGTCCTGCGTCGGCAGGCCGGCGCGCAGCACCATGCCGCCGCCGTCGCCGGTGCAGGTGTGGGCGGAGGTGCAGGAGAGATAGGCGCGGCCGTAGCCGCCGGTGGCGAGCACGACCTTCTGCGCGCGGAAGCGGTGCATGGAGCCGTCTTCGAGGTTCCAGGCCATCACGCCGCGGCAGGTGCCCTCATCGTCCATGATCAGGTCCAGCGCGAAGTACTCGACGAAGAACTCGACCTCATGCTTGAGGCTCTGCTGGTAGAGGGTGTGCAGGATGGCGTGGCCGGTGCGGTCGGCCGCCGCGCAGGCGCGCATGGCCGGGGCCTTGCCATATTCGGTCATGTGGCCGCCGAAGGGGCGCTGGTAGATCCGCCCGTCCTCAGTGCGGCTGAAGGGCACGCCGAAATGCTCAAGCTCGTAGATCGCGGGCACGGCCTCGCGGCACATGTATTCGATCGCGTCCTGGTCGCCGAGCCAGTCCGAGCCCTTGACGGTGTCGTACATGTGCCAGCGCCAGTCGTCCTCGCCCATGTTGCCCAGCGCCGCGCCGATGCCGCCCTGGGCGGCGACGGTGTGGCTGCGGGTGGGGAAGACCTTGGTGATGCAGGCGGTTTTCAGCCCGGCGGCGCCCATGCCGAGGGTGGCGCGCAGCCCGGCACCACCGGCGCCGACCACCACCACGTCATAGGTGTGGTCGATCACGTTGTAGGCGCCGAGTGAGGGCTTCGAAATCGCGTTCATGTCATACCGTCCACGTAAACCGCCCGAACCGGGCGGGCCGGACTTAGCCGGCGAAGGCGAGCTTCAGCACCGAAACAGCGGCTGTCAGGGTCAGCAGGGCCACGATGGCCCGCATCGCCAGTAGGGTGGCGAGCTTGGTGCGCTCGCTATGCATGTAGTCCTCGATCACCGTCTGCAAACCCAGGTGCATATGATGGAACGTCGCGGCGATCAGGGCGAGCAGCAGGGTGGTGACCAGCGGGCTGGCGCCCCACTCCGCCACCTCGGCCCGCGGCTTCCCGGCCAAGCTGATCACGGCGGCGATGAACCACAGCGTCAGCGGCAGCAGGGCGAGCGCGGTGACGCGCTGGGCAAACCAATGACCGGTGCCGGATTTCGCGGAGCCGAGCCCACGGGCGCGGCCCAGCATGGAGCGCATGATGGCCACGTCAGCCTTGGGACCGTTGCTCATAGTGCCCTCACAGAGACGCCAGGCCGACAAGCCAGGTCAGCACCGTCAGCACGCCGGTGCCGATCAGCACCGCGATACCGGAGGCGTGGACGGTTGGCAGCTCGAAACCATAGCCGGCGTCCCAGGCGAGATGCCGCAGGCCGGACAGCAGATGATACCAAAGCGCCGCCGTCCAGCCGAAAAGCGCCAGCAGGCCGATCGGCGAGCGGATGAAGCCGGAGACGCTGGCGTAGGACGCGTCGGAGCCGGCAGCAGCAGTCAGCCACCAGACCAGCAGAACGGTGCCGACCGAAAGTGCGATGCCGGAGATGCGGTGGAAGATCGATAATGCCGAGGTGATCTGCGGTTTATAGACCTGCAGATGCGGCGACAGCGGGCGACGGACGGTCTTCCCGTCCGATGTGCGGGCCACCATCAGCGCCTCACGTACGTCTGTCATCGCGGGGCTCGCTCCGTCTCGAAATCTTGCCGGGTTGCTTAGACCCGGCAGGGCGGCGGGTCAACGCGCGGATGCTGCGGTGCGGCATTGCGGGCTGGGAAGGCAAGTGGCAGGAAGAGTCTTCTTTTCTGTAAAAAAGAAGCAAAAAATTTTTGTCCATGGCTGCGCCACAAGGGCGGATAGACGCGCCAGAACCGGCGAAGCCATAAAATCCGCCCATGCCGGGAGCCAATCCCGCCGCCGCAGCCATATCCAACGGATAAAGTTTTTTTGCTTCTTTTTGTTCACAAAAAGAAGCCTTCCTTGCCTCCCCTCCGCTTGGCTTTCGGCTCTGCAAATGGACGGCGCGCGCTGTCCTTTCAGGCCGCGCTCCCGAACCCTACGCCGTTATCTTGTTGAAGGCGCCCTGCGCCACCAGGGCCTCGGCGATCTGCACGGCGTTCAGGGCAGCCCCCTTGCGCAGGTTGTCGGCGACGCACCAGAAGGCCAGGCCGTTTTCCACTGTCGGGTCGATGCGCAGGCGGCTGATATAGGTCGCGTCCTCGCCCTGGCTTTCCAGCGGGGTGATGTAGCCGCCGTCCTCGCGCTCGTCATAGACGATGACGCCGGGTGCATCGCGCAGGGCCTGGCGGGCCTGGGCGAGGTTCACCGGCTTCTCGAATTCCACATGCACCGCTTCGGCGTGGCCGATGAACACGGGCACGCGCACGCAGGTGGCAATCACCTTGATGTCGGGGTCGAGGATCTTGCGGGTCTCCACCGCCATCTTCCACTCCTCCTTGGTCGCGCCGTCGTCCATGAATTTGTCGATGTGGGGGATGACGTTGAAGGCGATCTGCTTGGTGAAGATTTCCTGCTTCGGCTGGTCGTTGACGAAGCTGCCCTTGGTCTGGACGAACAGCTCGTCCATGCCTTCCTTCCCGGCGCCGGAGACGGACTGGTAGGTGGCGACCACCACGCGCTTGACGCGGTAGAGGTCATGCAGCGGCTTGAGGGCGACGACCATCTGGATGGTGGAGCAGTTGGGGTTGGCGATGATGCCGCGGCGGATGCGCTTCAGCGCCTGCGGGTTCACTTCCGGCACCACCAGCGGCACATCGTGCTCCATGCGGAACTGGCTGGTGTTGTCGATCACGATGCAGCCGGCGGCCGCGGCGCGCGGGGCGTGCACGGCGGAGATCGCCGCGCTCGGACTGAACAGGCCGATATCCCAGCCCTTGAAATCGAAGGTTTCGAGGTTCTGGCAGGTGAGCACCTGCTTGTCGCCGAAGGAGATTTCCTGCCCGACGGAGCGGGCGGAGGCGAGGGCTGCGACTTCCTTGACCGGGAATCCACGCTCATGGAGGGTCTTGAGCATCTCCCGCCCCACCGCGCCGGTGGCGCCGACAACCGCAACCCGATAGCTCATCGCCCATCTCTCCTGCGCAGAAGTCCTGGGCTTTGCGCCGGTGTACGGCAGGAATCAAGCATTTATGGCGCAGAGCCGGCCTGTGGCGGCTGGCAGAACCTAGTCGGCCGCCACGGAAACGCCGCCCGCAAGGCGGATTCGCACGGCCGTGGCAAACGCCTCGAAGATCCGGCGGGAGACGGCGTCGTGGTCCCAGTCGTATTCCGGATGCCACTGCACCCCCACGGCGAAGCCGGGCGAATGGGCATGAATCGCCTCGATCGTGCCGTCCGGCGCCACGGCGTCGGCCACGCAGGTGGGGGCAAGCTGGTCGATCCCCTGGTTGTGCAGGGAGTTGACCGGGATCTCGGTCGCCCCGGCCACCTGGTGCAGCCAGCTTCCCGCGGTGATGCGGATGCGGTGCGCCTTGCCGGTGCGGACCTTGGGGATGGGCGACATCGGGGTGGAATGATCCATCCGGCCGGGCAGGTCCTGCAAGCGCTGGTGCAGGCTGCCGCCGAGGGCGACGTTCATTTCCTGCAAGCCGCGGCAGATCGCCAGTACCGGCACGCCGGCATCCACCGCCGCCTTGATCAGCGGCAGGGTGACGCTGTCCCGCGCTTCATCTTCCGGGGTGCCCTCGGCATGAGGGGGGCCGTTATAGAAATTGGGCTGCACATTGCTGCGGCTGCCGGTGAGGATGATGCCATCCAGCCGGCTCAGCAGGGTTTGGATGCAGGCATTCCCGCCATTCGCGGGCACCAGCACCGGCACGCCGCCGATCACGTGGTCGGTGGCGCGGATATAGGTGTTGGACGCGGCGTGGTTTGCCATGCCGAAGGCGCCGAACAACTTGGTGCAGCAGGAAATGCCGATCAGGGGCTTCATGATGGAAGGATATTCCGCCCGAATGGCGGAAATATGAAGCACACTGTGGTGCGGTGCGGAAAATTCCGTTCAGTCCGCCCGTTGATGTGACATTTTCGTCACATGTACGGATTTATCCGCCGCTCCCCTGCGGGCTCTGCGGCTTCAGCAGGCGGGGATCGGCGAATTCGAACAGCTTGCGGTCGAAACTGCCGCCGAGGGTGACGTTGAACAGCGAAACCCGCGTCTCCTTGCGCTGGGCGTCCACCACCGACCACTGGCGCAGCGACAGGGGATTGTCCGACAGGACGAGGGTGATGCTGCCCTCATTCGGGCTGGACGTTCGGGCCAGCGTCAACTGGATCTGGCCGGGCAGGCGCAGGATGTCCGTCACCGTCACATCGCCGGACAGCTTCACATTGTCGGCCAGCAGAATGCCGAGGGGGGAGAGCGAGACCTGGAAATTACTGGTCTGGCCGAGTTGCTTGTCGTGGAAGAACCCCACGCCATAGCCGGCGATCAGCAGATAGGGGCTCGGCGGGTCATACTCGAAGCGCAGCTTGCCTGGCCGGTCGATCCAGGCGTCGCCCTCCGACAGGCTGCCATCCGGGGCGACCTGCAGAAAGCGCGACTTCAGGGTCTTGAGCCCATTCAGATACGCCTCCACCCGCGCGATATCCGCCCGGTCCTGCGCGGTCAGCGGGGGTGCGGCCAGGGCCGGCAGGGGCAGCAGAGCGGCGGAGGCCAGCAGAAGGGTGCGGCGATTCATCATACTGATGGAAATGGCGTGCGCGTGGACGATTTGAAACCCCCATCAGGCTGGCGCCAGCCCCGAAATCCTGACATGGTTGCGCTAACCAAAACAAGCAACGGAGGAAGCCATGTCCGACCAGGGGGAATTCCCGATCGATCGCCGCGGGTTCATGGGCGGTGCTGCCGCCCTGCTCGCCACCGTGCTGGCCGATGCCCGCCCGGCCCATGCCCAATCCGCCGCCCGGCGCGGCACGTTGGTGATCGGGCTCGACATCTCCGATGCCATCTCGCTCGACCCAGCCCGCGTGGCGCAGTACTCCAACCCGCTGCCCACCCATAACGCCTATGACTCGCTGGTGACGTTCAGCCCGGGTGACTACATCAACCTCAAGCCTTCGGCCGCCACCGAATGGGCCTACCAGCCGGACGGCAAGACCATCCGCTTCAAGCTCCGCCAGGGGGTGAAGTTCTCCACCGGCAAGACGATGACGGCGGAGGACGTGCGGTTCTCCCTGATGCGCGTCATCAACCTCAAGGACCAGCCGCAGCAGTACATCGCCCACGTGGAAAAGGTCGTCATCGTGGATGACAGCACCGTGGACATGGTGCTGACGGACCCGACCCAGCCGATCCTGTCGATCCTCGCCGCCCCTGAATTCATCGTCATGGAAAAGGCCGTCGCCGTCGCCAACGGCGCCACGGACGCGGCGGACGCCAAAACCGCCGACAAGGCGACCGACTGGCTGAACGACAATTCCTGCGGCGCCGGCCCCTACCGCCTCACCGGCTGGCAGCGCAACCAGCAGATCCAGATGGTGGCCAACCCCAACTACTGGGGCGGCAAGCCCGGCTATGACCGCGTGCTGATCCGCCACATGAGCGAATCCGCCGCCCAGCTGCTCGCCATCAAGCGCGGCGACATCGACGTCGCCTTCAACCTGATCCCCGAACAGGTCGCCACCCTGAAGGACGACAAGGACATCACCATCGCCGGCGCCACCAGCCTGGACTTCATCTACATGGCCGTCGCCGCCCACCCCGACAATCCGGCCCTGCAGAAGAAGGCCGCACGCCAGGCGATCGGCTACGCCATCGATTATGACGGCATCATCGCCAGCCTCATCGGCGGCCATGCCACCCGCCCGGTCAGCTTCCTGCCGGTCGGCATGAACGGCTCGACCGACGCGCTGACCAAGGAGATCGGCTTCCGCCAGGACCTCGACCGGGCGAAGAAGCTGCTCGCCGAGGCCGGGCTGCCGAATGGCTTCACCTTCACGCTGAACTACGGCAACGCCTCGATCGCCGGCGTGTCGTACCAAAACCTCGCCCAGAAGATCCAGGCGGACCTCGCCCGCGTCGGCATCAAGTGCGAACTGTCGCCGCAGGACCAGCTCAATGCCCGCACCATGTTCCTGCAGGGCAAGGCGCAGGCGACGCTGACGTTCTGGAACCCGCCCGCGCCGGAAAACCAGCTTTGGGCGTCCGCCACCGTCAACCGCGTGGCCAAGCGCATCCACTGGGATGTGCCGGCCGATGTCCACAAGCTGGTAGCCGACGCTTCGGCCGAGCGCGACCTCGCCAAGTCGGCGGCGCTGTGGCGGAAGTACCAGGAAGTGATGGTCGATCAGGCCAACCACTTCGTGATGATCCAGCCGATCTACCAGATCGCCATCCGCAAGTCCGTCACCAACCTCCACCTCACCGCGGCGGGTTGGATGGCGGAATTCGCGGCCGCCCGGCCGACCTGACGAAAACCGCGGGCCAGGGGTTCACCCCTGGCCCGCCGCTCTTTACCCCGGCAGGAAGTCGGGCACGGAGAAGTACCGCTCACCGGTGTCGTAGTTGAAGCCGAGGATGGTGGCACCAGCGGCGAGATCCGGCAGTTTCTTGCTGATGGCGGCCAGCGTGGCCCCGGATGAGATACCAACGAGCAGCCCCTCCTCGCGGGCGGACCGGCGGGCGTGTTCGCGCGCTTCCTCCGCTTCGACCTGGATCACGCCGTCCAGCAGAGCGGTGTGCAGGTTGGCGGGGATGAAGCCAGCGCCGATTCCCTGGATGGGGTGTGGGCTGGGCGCCCCGCCGGAGATCACGGGCGAGGCGGCCGGCTCCACGGCGAATACCTTCAGCCCCGGCCACTTCGCCTTCAGCACCTGCGCGCAGCCGGTGATATGCCCGCCGGTGCCGACGCCGGTGATCAGCGCATCGATCCCCTCGGGAAAGTCCGCGAGGATTTCCAGCGCGGTCGTGCGGGCGTGGATGTCGATATTCGCCGGGTTCTCGAACTGCTGCGGCACCCAGGCGCCGGGGGTGTTGGCTGCCAACTCCACAGCCCGCGCGATCGCACCCTTCATCCCCAGCTCGCGGGGCGTGAGGTCGAACGTCGCACCATAGGCCTGCATCAGCCGGCGCCGCTCGATGGACATCGATTCCGGCATGACGAGCACCAGCTTATAGCCCAGCACCGCGGCGGCCATGGCCAGGCCGATGCCGGTGTTTCCCGAGGTCGGCTCGATGATGGTGCCGCCGGGAGCAAGCTGGCCGGCCGCCTCGGCAGCCCGGATCATCGCCAGGCCGATGCGGTCCTTGATCGAGCCGCCGGGGTTGGCGCGCTCGGACTTCACCCAGACCTCGGCGGCCGGGAACATCCGCGCGAGGCGGATATGCGGCGTGTTGCCGATGGTCTCCAGAACCGAATTGGCCTTCATGGGTCTCTCCTCTTGCATCGAGCTCTACGGGATATGGTGACGCAGCGGGCGGGCTGTCCATCCGGCGGCCATCTTTTGCCAAGATCCCCCTGTGCTTCGCGTTTGGTGGAGAAAAATCCTCTCCGCTGATCGCAAAAGGCGGTGGATTCGTTCCCGGCGGCCGGAATGGTAACGCACCCTTTCCTTGTGCTGCGCCGGGTGCTTCACTCCCGGCGTGGAAACGTCGCACCCATGATCCGTTATGTCGCATCCCGCCTGATCACGGCGGTGGTCATGGTCGTGCTGGCCTCGCTGACCATCTTCCTGATCGCCAACACCGTGCCGGGCGACCCCGTGCTGACCCAGCTGGGCGATCTGGCGGCTTCGAATCCGGCCATCGTGGCGGAGTTCCGGGCCAAATGGGGGCTCGATCTGCCGCTGTGGCAGCGCTACTGGATTTTCCTCTCCGGCCTCGTGCAGGGCGATTTCGGCCAGTCCATCGCCTCCCGCCGGCCGGTCGTGGCCGACATCATCGACTACGCGCCGGCGACGATCGAACTGGCGAGCTGCGCCTTCATCCTCGCACTCGGTATCGGCCTGCCGCTGGGCGTGCTGGCGGCCGTCAAGCGCGACAGCTGGATCGACCATCTCGCCCGGGCGATCTCCCTGGTCGGCGTCTCCGCGCCGACCTTCTGGCTGGCCTTCATCATGCTGGCGATCTTCTATGGCGCGCTGGACTGGGCGCCCGGCCCAGGGCGGCTCGACCCGATCTCCTTCCCGCCGACGCGGGTGACCGGGCTGCTGCTTATCGACTCCCTGCTGGCCGGCGATAAGGAATTGTTCTGGGACGCGGCGGCGCATCTCGTGCTGCCCTCCATCGTGCTGGCCAGCGCCACGCTCGGCCTGATCACCCGCACCACGCGGGCGGCGATGCTGGAGGCCCTGGCGCAGGATTACGTGCGCGTCGCCCGCGCCAAGGGGCTGCGGCGCTGGCTGGTGATCGGCGGCCATGCCCTGCCGAACGCGATGCTGCCGGTGGTGACGCTGGGCGGCCTCGCCTACGCCAACCTGCTGACCGGCGCGGTGCTGACCGAGACGGTGTTCAGCTGGCCGGGCCTGGGCCGCTACACCTTCCGCAGCGCCACCACCGTGGATTTCCCGGCGATCATGGCCATCACCACCATCGTCGCCGCGGTGTTCGTGGTGGTGAACCTGCTGGTCGACCTGTCCTACGCCGTGCTCGACCCGCGGGTGCTGAAGAAGTGACGGCGATCACCCTGCCTGCCGCCGCCTCGCCGCGCCGGCGCTGGCTGCGCCGCTACGGGCTGGCCGCGGCCGGCGGCATCGTCGTGGCGATCTGGGTGCTGCTGGCGCTGCTGGCCCCCTGGGTCGCCCCCTACGATCCGAATTTCGTCGATGTCGCCAACCGGCTGAAACCGCCCTCGGGCGCGCACTGGCTCGGCACCGATGCGCTGGGCCGGGATGTCGCCTCGCGGATCATCTTCGGGGCGCGCGTGTCGCTGACGGTCGGCTTCGTCGTCGTGCTGGTCGGCGGCGCCTTCGGCACCCTGCTGGGGGCGACGGCCGCCTATGTGCGCGGCGTCTCCGAGGAGGCGCTGATGCGCCTCACCGACCTCGTCTTCTGCTTCCCGCCGATCATCCTGGCCATGGCGATCGCCGCCGCCCTCGGGATCGGCACGGCGAACACGATCCTGGCCATGCTGATCGTCTGGTGGCCGAAATTCGCCCGGCTCTCGCGCTCGCTGGTGATCACCCAGCGCAACCTCGAATATGTCGAGGCGGCGCAGTCCGTCGGGTTTGGCCGGGCGCATATCCTGCTGCGGCAGATCATGCCGAACGCCGTCGGCCCGCTGATCGTGCTGGTCACGCTCGACCTCGGCAACGCCATCCTCGTGTTTGCCGGCCTCTCCTTCCTCGGCCTCGGCGTCACCCCGCCGACGCCGGAATGGGGGGCGATGGTGGCCGAGG
This sequence comes from Asaia bogorensis, assembly GCA_945874805.1. Classification (GTDB taxonomy): domain Bacteria; phylum Pseudomonadota; class Alphaproteobacteria; order Acetobacterales; family Acetobacteraceae; genus CAIRTN01. The sequence goes on from CAMCJI010000040.1 coordinate 18,392, forward strand.
GGCGGGAGCTGGTGCAGCAATGGTGGGTGGCGGCCTTCCCGGGCCTGGCTATCCTGACCGTGGTGATGGGGTTCAACTTCATGGGCGACGGCCTGCGCGACTGGCTGGACCCGCATGCCAGAACACGCTGAGGCAAGCGCGCCCGCCGGCGCGGGTGACCCAATTCTCCAGGTCCGCGACCTGCGGACGTGGTTTCTCACCGATGCCGGCCCGGTGCGCGCCGTCGATGGGGTGAGCTTCGACCTGCATGCCGGCGAGACGCTGGGCATCGTCGGCGAATCCGGCTCCGGCAAGTCGGTCGCCGCCAAGTCGATCATGCGCCTGCTGGATGCGCCCGCCCGCATCGTCGGCGGCGAAATCCGCTTCCGCGGCAAGAACCTCGCGGCGCTGGACGAGGAGGGCATGCGCCGGGTGCGCGGGCGCGAGATCGCCATGGTCTTCCAGGACCCGATGACCTCGCTGAACCCCGTGCTGCGCATCGCCCGCCAGCTGGTCGAGGCGATGCAGGCGCATGGCCGCTTCACGAAGGACGCCGCCGGCCGCCGCGCCATCGACCTGCTGCGCCGCATGGGCGTCGGCGCGGCCGAACGCGCCGTGAAGTCCTACCCCCACCAGTTCAGCGGCGGCATGCGCCAGCGGGTGATGCTGGCGATGGGCTTCTCCAACGAGCCCTCCCTGCTGATCTGCGACGAACCGACCACGGCGCTGGACGTAACGATCCAGGCGCAGATCCTCGACCTGCTGCGCGACCTCAACCGGGAGATGGGCACCGCCGTCATCCTGATCAGCCACGACCTCGGCGTGATCGCCAATCTCTGCTCGCGCGTGCTGGTGATGTATGCCGGCGAGGTGGTGGAGGCCGGCACGCCGGAGGAACTGCTCTCCGACCCCCGCCACCCCTACACCTGGGCCCTGCTGCACGCCGCCCCGCGCATCGATGCGGAGGCGGAGGACCGCCGGCTCATCACCATCGAGGGCCAGCCGCCCGACCCGCGCGCCTGGCCCACCGGCTGCCGTTTCCGCGCCCGCTGCCCCTTCGCGGTGGACGCCTGCGCCGAACACCCCGAGCTGCTGGAAGTCGCCCCCGGCCGCCTCACCCGCTGCTGGGTCACGCAGGCCGGCGGCGCGCTGCACACCCCCGTCCGCCCCGCCGTCAGCACCGCCCCGGCACGCGCGGCCGAGCCCGAAGCGCTGCTGGTCGTCGAGAATGTCACCAAACACTTCGTGATGCCGCGTGAGGGCACCTTCACCCCGCACCGCCTGCTGCGCGCCGTCGATGGTGTCGATCTCACGGTGTTCCGTGGCGAGACCGTGGGTCTCGTCGGCGAATCCGGCTGCGGCAAATCCACCCTCGCACGGCTGGTCACACGCCTGCACGAGCCCACCTCGGGCCGCGTCACCTTCGAAGGCGTGGACATCACCCACGCCACCCAGGAGGAGATCCGCCCGCTGCGCCGGCGGCTGCAGATGATCTTCCAGGACCCCTACGCCTCGCTGAACCCGCGCATGACCGTCGGCACCATCCTCGCCGGCCCCCTGCTGCTGCACGGCATCGTGCCGGATGCGGCCGCCGCCCGTGCCCGCGTGGGCGAACTGCTCGACCTCGTCGGCCTGCCCGGCACCGCCGCCGCCCGCTTCCCGCACGAATTCTCCGGCGGCCAGCGCCAGCGCATCTCCATCGCGCGCGCCCTGGCGGTGGGGCCGGACATGGTGGTGGCCGACGAACCGATCTCCGCACTCGACGTCAACATCCAGGCGCAGATCATCAACCTGATGGTCGATCTGCAGGACCGCCTCGGCCTGACCTACCTGTTCATCGCCCACGACCTCGCTGTGGTGCGCCATGTCTGCGACCGGATCGTGGTGCTCTACATGGGCAAGGTGATGGAATCCGGCCGCGCGGCGGAGCTGTTCGCGCGCCCGCTGCATCCCTACACCCGAACCCTGATCTCCGCCGCCCCGGTGCCGGACCCGGCGGCCGAGCGCGCCCGCGTGCGCATCCCGATGATCGGCGAGCCGCCCAGCGCGCTCAATCCGCCCAGCGGCTGCCGTTTCCGCACCCGCTGCCCTGTGGCGGAGGCGCGTTGCGCCGAGCAGGCGCCGCCGCTAGTGGAAGCTGCAAGCGGCCAGTTCGTCGCCTGCCATTTTCCCGGGAAGCTCTGAATGTCCGATCCTTCGTCCTGGTCTCCCCGCACCCGCCTCGCGCAGGCGATGGGCCATATCGACCCGGCGACCAAGGGCGTCGTGCCGCCGATCCATCTCAGCACCACCTACATCCGCGACCCCGATAACCAGTACCGCACCGGCAACATCTACGGCAGGCCGGACAACGCCACCGTGCGCGAGGCCGAGGAGATCATCGCCAGCCTCGAAGGCGCTGCCAGCGCCATGGTCCTCGGCTCCGGCATGTCGGCGGCCACCGCGGTGTTCCTCTCCCTCGCGCCAGGCGACCACATCGTGGCCCCCACGGTCATGTACTGGGGCCTGCGGAAATGGCTGGTGGAGGAGGGCGCCGCCTGGGGCCTGCGCGTCACCCTCGTCGACACTGCCGACCTGGAAGCCGTGCGCGCTGCCATCGTGCCGGCGCAGACCAAGCTGGTCTGGCTGGAGACGCCGTCGAACCCGATGTGGTCGCTGGCCGATATCGCGGCCATCAGCAAGCTCGCCCACGCCGCCGGCGCCATGGTCGCGGTGGACAGCACGGCCGCGACCCCGATCCTCAGCCAGCCGCTGGCGCTGGGGGCCGATATCGTCATGCACTCGGCCACCAAATACCTCAACGGCCATTCCGACGTGATCGCCGGCGCCCTGGCGACCGCGAAGGAAGACGCGTTCTGGACGAAGATCCGCCGCACCCGCGCCACCCTCGGGCAGATCCTCGGCCCGCTGGAAGCCTATCTGCTGATCCGCGGCATGCGCACCCTGGCCCTGCGCGTGCCCGCCGCCTGCGCGGGCGCGATGGAACTCGCCTTGCGCCTGTCCAACCACGCCGCGGTGGCGGAGGTGCTCTATCCCGGCCTGCCCACCCATCCCGGCCATGAGCTGGCGAAGCGGCAGATGCGGGGCGGCTTCGGTGGCATGCTCTCCATCCGCATCCGCGCCGGCGAGGAAGCCGCGATCGCCACCGCCGGGCGCGTCGGCCTGTGGAAGCGCGCCACCTCGCTCGGCGGCGTGGAAAGCCTGATCGAACACCGCGGCAGCATCGAGGGCCCCGGCTCCCCCTGCCCGCTCGACCTGCTACGCCTGTCGGTCGGCATCGAGGATATCGAAGACCTCTACGCAGACCTCGACCGCGCACTACGGGGATAGCGCCGCGCGTAAAACATGGCTAATAGGGAGCCAACGGACTCGTAGCTCAGTTGGATAGAGCGCTGCCCTCCGAAGGCAGAGGTCGTACGTTCGAGTCGTATCGGGTCCGCCAATTTTTTCAAGCACTTAGGTATAATTAGCGCTGAGCAGCACCCAGCTAGGTAACACATAGGTAGCAACTCCCGCGGTATGAGAGGGTTCCTCTGTCTGGTTCGCTAAACAATTATGGTCTCGGCTCGGGTCCGCTAAGCCAGATATCGTTCAACATCCAGCGCATCGGCGACTGGCAATACGATGAAGACAATCCGATCTTTCCGGAGGGGTCGCAGCCTAAGCAGCTCCTTGTGTGCCCGCCTGACGAAATGGGTTATCCGTTAATTGCCGGCCATAAGTATCTGTTCAAGCATCCCGAGGGATGGCAAGCGCACCAGATTTGGTCAGAGTTTATCGCGTATCATCTGAGCATATTATGCGGCGTTCCTGTCCCGCAGGCGTTCATTGCCCAAGACGGAGACGGGCGCTTTGGGGTGTTGGTCGAGTTTTTTTACGGCCACCCAAGGTCGCCCTATAGGGAACGATTTGTAAGCGGAGCGGATTTGCTGCAACGTTTTCTTATCGATAAGAAACGTGGTCGTCCTCATACGGTAAGAACAAACTTAGCGCTCTCCAGGGCATATCGCGTCCCAGAGGCCGCCGAGAAATGGGGAAAAATGTTGGTTTTCGATGCCCTGATTGGAAACCAAGACCGACATCCCAGCAATTGGGGGTTCGTGTGGCGATATCAGTCGGGTGGATCGGCGCTGATCGATCTGGCGCCGGCTTACGATAACGCAACAAGCATGGCCTACAGCGTGAAGCAGGAGAATATTGAGAACATGCTTGTACCCGATCGGATATCGCGGTACATTAGACCTGTTGCGTAAGTCGGGCCACTTCGTCGCGGAGACGGCTTGAAATCAGGGGATTCCCAGATCACGGGTCGATAGGATTCATATGGCTCCTTCACTGAGAAGGAGCCACCGC
>CAMCJI010000041.1 GCA_945874805.1 Asaia bogorensis
GCTGTCCAACCGCATCTTTCTCAACGAGGACGATCTCGTCGATCATTGCTGCGACACGTGGAACAAGCTCGAAGCCCAACCGTGGCGCGTCATGTCCATCGGCATGCGCGAGTGGGCACACAGGTTCTGATCAAAGAGTCTTGGTATCAGTCCCCGAAAGGAAATTCTCAGATGAGCGAAGAAGCCCCGAAAGCGCCCCGCACCGGACTGGTGGGTCATAATAACGGGCACAATAACGGGCATAACAACGGCCACAACAATGGTTTCGGCGGCAGCGGCGGCTGGTACTGGGTGCCGAACGGCATCGGCGGCCGCTCCGGCCCGATGCTCCAGGGTGCCGCCCTGCCGGGGGCGGCTGGTGCCAAGCCTGAGAATCTGCCGATCGTCATCGGCGTGCAATTCCCCGATGGCGCCTGGGACCCGCTGCTGAAGGCCGCCACCATCGCAGCACTGGTCGCCGAAGCGCTGCCGTGGAAGGCGATGCAGGCGAAGTTGGACGAGAAGCTGCCGAAGACGGAAGACGACATTAAATCGGAATTGGCCCGGCTGTGGCACCTGGCGCTGACCGAGCGTGAGGTTCGCGATGCCGAAGTGAGAACCCAGGCGGGCAACGTGACGACCTATTTCGCCGATCTGCTCGGCGCCTCGCCGGCGTCGCGGCCGAATACCTGGATGCTGGTGCTGATCGGCCTGCAACTCGCCGGTTTGATCGTCTCGCGGTTCAAGCTTCACTACAAGCGACCCCGCCCGGCGCAGGTCTGGCCGGCGATCCTGCCGATGATCGATACGCCGCCGCACCCGGCCTATCCAAGCGGCCATGCCTTGCAGGCGCTGCTGATCGCCCAGTTCGTGGGTATGGCGGTGCCGGCGATGTACGAGGCCTGCGAGCACCTCGCCCTACGGATCAAGAAGAATCGGGAAGTCGCCGGCGTGCATTGGCCGTCCGACGGGGATGCCAGTATCAGTTTGGCAGACTTGGTCATCAAGCCGGCGCTCGAACGCGCCAAGAAGAGCAAGAAGCCGGTTACCAATCTGGAACTGTTCTTCGGCATCGTTGCGGCCGCGCAAGAGGAGTGGCAGATCAATGGCAAGCTGCCGGATGTCGGCAAGAATGCGCCGAGCAAGCCGGAACCGCTGAGCAGCTACGTGGAGCCTGTCCCGCCTGTCGACCCGGTGGTCACCGCCATCGAAAAGGCGACGGAGAGCCTGATCAAGGCGTTGGACGCGGCGGCGCGACGCGTGTCAGGCGAAGCCGGTCAGACGAAGCAGGCATGACTGGCAGCAGCCAGGCAACAGTCTAGCCGGGGGGGCGGGTGTCGTCGGCGTCCCCCCGATCGCTTTTCGCTCTGACCCTCAACTGGTCCCTGACGGCCTCCAGGTAGTAGTCTTGGGTCACCAAGGTGAGGGATTGCAGCGGCGGTGCCGTGTCCGGCAGCGGGATGACGATGCCGGGCTGGCCGTCCGCAGGGCACAGCCACAGAGCGCCCTGATTCAAGGTCCTGACTCGAAGGAAGCGGGGTTCCAGCGGAGTTTCCACCACGGCCTGACGTTGCGAGGCGATCAGCACCGCGTCCGCGGTGGCCGTGGCCCAGCCGCCCCAGTAGATGGACCATCTCAGCTCCCGCTCGCTATCCCAAACGCTGATGGCGCCGATGACCGTGCCGTCGCCGATCAGCAGGAAACGCCAGCCGCCTTCCGCGATGCAATCGTTCCAGGCACCGCCCGCCAGCAGCCGCTTGCGGCCCAGCCAGTGGATGTGCTGCGGAAAGCCCAGCGACAATTCCTCGATCTGCCGGCCGGCGAGGAAGGTTTGCTTCGGTCCGCCAGTGCCGGCGAGCCGCAGAACCACGCTTTGGGCGAGCGCGCTGTATTCATCCGGCACGCTCTTGCAGATGATCGGCATGGCGGTGCCCTACCCGAGTTTGGTCGTAAAGAACTTCCAGTTCACCGGGCCGTATTGGCTGGCCACCGCACTGAACTGGACGGGCCTCTCGGATGGGTCGGGACGTTTGTCCGGGTCGAATATCCGAAGTCCGTCGCCATTCTTCTCACATTCGTAGACAACGATGACGTGCCCGGTTGTCGCGACCCCGGCGCTGCCGGTCAGGACGCGCAAGATCACTGCGTGGCCAGCCGCCAGGAGGGCACGAATTTCGGCAAGGTCGTACTTGTCTCTGACGGCGACGCCGCCGATGACAGCCTGCGTGCCGCTGTTGATCGCGATGGAGGGGGCTTGCCCGATGCCCGCTTTGTCCAGCCCCTTTTCCATGTATTCGGGCTTGTCCAGCCAGTCGTTGTAGCAGAGAACGGTGCAAGGTCCGGGCTTGTTGTAATCCTTGCACATATGCTTGGGTGCTAGGTCGAAGCAGAGGTCGGCAATCTGGCATTGGCGTTTAGCTGGTGCCGAGGCTTTACCCTTTTTGACAGCATGCTCGTGCAGCGCGGCGGCGACCGCGGCCCAGCAGCCGTAGTCGCCGACCTGCTTCTGGCCGACGAAGCCCTTCAAGCCGACCCATTCGACCCGTTGGTAGCGGGTGAAATCCAGAGGCGGCCTTAGCGTCTCGGCGATGTACTGGGGAAGAGCGTTCTTCGCCCATAACGCGGAGTCCATTGCCACAACCTATCGAAATTAACGCAATCAGGTTGTTCCGTATACGATCATATATCAACCACCGTATCGACTACCCATGCCCCCGCATGAATCCCTTGATCAGCGGGGCGATCTCCTCGCGGAAGCGGCGGCCGTTGAAGAGGCCGTAGTGGCCGACGCCCTTCTGTTCGAAATGCTGGTGCTTGGCGGGGGACAGGTTCGGCGTCAGCGTGTGCGCCGCCTGGGTCTGGCCGATGCCGGAGATGTCGTCGCGTTCGCCTTCGATGGTCAGCAGGGCGGTGCGTTCGATGGCGGCGGGGTCGACGCGGTGGTCGCGGTGGCGCAGCAGGCCGCGGGGGAGTTCGTGTTCCTGGAAGACCTTGGCGATGGTCTGCAAGTAGAACTCGGCGGAGAGGTCCATCACTGAGCGGTATTCGTCATAGAAGGCGCGCTTGGAGCCGAGCTGTTCGCCGTCGCCCTGGACGAGGTGCTGGAACATCTGCCAGTGCGCTTCCACGTGGCGGTCGCGGTTCATCGCCATGAACCCGGCGAGTTGCAGGAAGCCGGGATAGACTTGCCGCATCACGCCGGGATTGCCCAGCGGCACGCGGTGGATGACGTTGCGGCGGAACCAGTCCAGATCGCGGGATTTGGCGAAGGCGTTGACGGCCGTGGCACCCTCGCGCGTGTCGATCGGGCCGCCGATGAGCGTCATGGTGGCGGGTGCGGCGGCGGGTTCGCCCTCGTTCATCAGGGCCACGGCCGCCAGCACCGGCACGGCGGGCTGGCAGACGGCGATCACATGCACCTCCGGCCCGAGCAGGCGGATGAAGTGCTGCACGTAGTCGATATAGTCGTCGAGATCGAAACCCGCGCCCATCAGCGGCATCGACCGCGCGTCGCGCCAGTCGGTGATGTACACGTCGTGATCGGGAAGGAACGCCTTGACGGTGCCGCGCAGCAGGGTGGCGTAGTGGCCCGACATGGGGGCGACCATCAGAACCGCGGGATTGTCCGTCCGGTCCGTCTCGCGGCGGAAATGCAGCAGGTCGCACCAGGGCAGGCTGGCCACGATCTCCTCATGCACCGGCACCTCGGCGCCGTCGATCACCGTGCTGGTATGGCCGAAGGCGGGCTTGCCGAAATGCCGGGTCGAATGCTCGAAACTGTCTAGTGCCGCCATCGCCACGCGGCCGAGCGGGGTGGGGCTGATCGGGTTGAATGGCATGTTGAGCATCGAAAGCACGCTGTTGGCCATCATCCGCATCGGCGCCAGGGTGACGCGGTGCATTTCGTAGACGTGGTAGAGCATGCTTGTCCTTGCGGGTGACGGGGGCGGCTGACGGCGTGTGTCCGCCACGTGGCCGTGGTCGGCGGGCCGGCGCAGCTTGCCGGTGGAAGCGTTGTTCCATAAGAACCTTAGCGGCCACCTAAGGCAGTGTCACGGCAACTGGACAACTCAGCCCGGCGCGTGCGGCGGGTCCGGTGTGCAAAAAACGAAACGGGGAACGCCGATGGCGACGGTGAAGCAGCTTTTCGATCTATCCGGCAAGGTCGCACTGATCAGCGGCGGCTCCCGCGGCCTCGGCTTGCAGATCGCCGAGGCGCTGGGCGAGCAGGGCGCCACCCTGGCCCTAGCCGCCCGCAAGGCCGACGAGCTGGAGTCGGCGGTGGCGCATCTGGCCGGGCTCGGTGTCAGCGCGCATGCCTTCCCCGCCGACCTGCGCACCGCCGAGGCGGCCGCCGACCTGGCCGGGGCGGTGATGGCCCGGCTTGGCCGCATCGACATCCTGGTGAACAACGCCGGCGCCACCTGGGGGGCTGCCGCGGAGGACCATACGCCGGAGGCCTGGCGGCGGGTGATGAGCCTGAATGTCGATGGGCTGTTCTATCTCAGCCAGGAGGCCGGGCGGCGCTGGATGATCCCGAACCGCCAGGGCCGCATCATCAACATCGCCTCGGTCGCCGGGCTGAAGGGCAATGCGGGGCCGACGGGGACGATCGCCTACAACACCTCCAAGGGCGCCGTGGTTCACCATACCCGCGCGCTGGCCGCCGAGTGGGGCAAATACGGCATCACCGTCAACGCCATCGCCCCTGGCTGGTTCCCCTCGCGCATGACCGCCGGCACGCTGGGCAACCGGGTGGACGAGTTCGCCGCCCGCGCGCCGCTGGGCAAGATCGGCAACGACAGCGACCTGAAGGGCGCCGCGGTGCTGTTCGCCTCGGCCGCCGGCGGGCACATCACCGGCCAGACCGTCGCCATCGACGGCGGCGCGTCGATTATCTAGTCAAGCAGGCATCGGGGGATCGCAACATGGACATCTACATCTGCGCCGGCGTGCGCACCGCCGTCGGCACCTTCGGCGGGGCGCTGAAGGACACGACGCCGAGTGCCCTCATCGCCGCCGTCACCCGTGAGGCGGTGCGCCGGGCGGGGATCGAGGCCGGCGAGGTGGGGCTCTGCGTCATCGGCCAGGTGGTGCAGACCGAGCCGCGGGACATGTATATCGCCCGCATCGCCGCCATCGAGGGCGGGCTCTCGCAAGAGACGCCGGCGCTGACCGTCAACCGGCTGTGCGGCAGCGGGTTGCAGGCGATCCTGACGGCCGCCAACGCCATCCGTGCCGGCGAGGCCGAGGTGGCGGTGGCCGGTGGGGTGGAGGTGATGAGCCGCGCGCCCTACCAGGTCCCCGCCGCCCGCTGGGGCCAGAAGATGGGCGACACCGCGTTCCTCGACACGCTGAACGGCGCGCTCAACGACCCGTTCCACCGCATTCTCATGGGGGTGACCGCCGAGAACCTCGCTGAAAGCCACGGCATCTCGCGCGATCAGCAGGATGCGCTGGCGCTGGAATCGCACCGCCGCGCCAGTGCGGCCACCCGCGAGGGGCGGTTCACCGATCAGATCCTGCCGATCGAGATCAAAACCCGCAAAGGCCCGGTGAGCTTCGCCAGCGATGAGCATATTCGCCACGACGCCAGGCCGGAGGATTTCGCGGGGCTGCGCACGGTGTTCAAGAAGGACGGCACGGTGACGGCCGGCAATGCGTCGGGTATCAATGACGGTGCTGCTGCCGTGGTGGTGGCGAGCGGGGAGGCGGTGAAGCGCCTTGGCCTCGCGCCGCTGGTGCGCATCGTCGCCGCGGGGCATGCCGGCGTCGATCCGCGTATCATGGGCATCGGGCCGGTGCCGGCCAGCCGCCAGGCGCTGGCAAAGGCGGGCCTTACGGTTGCGGATATGGACGTGATCGAGGCCAACGAGGCCTTCGCCGCGCAGGCCTGCGCGGTGGCGAAAGACCTCGGTTTCGACCCCGCGCGGGTGAACCCGAACGGCTCCGGCATCTCGCTGGGCCACCCCGTCGGCGCCACCGGCACCATCGTCACCGTGAAGGCGATGTATGAACTCGCCCGCACCGGCGGCAAGCATGCCCTGGTGACCATGTGCATCGGCGGCGGGCAGGGTATCGCCGCCATTCTGGAGCGTGTGTGATGGCCGAGCATATCGATTACTACGTCTCGCTGAATTCGCCCTGGACGCATCTGGGTGCGGCCCGGATCGAGCAGTACGCGGCGGCGGCTGGCGCTACCCTGCGCGTTTATCCCGTTGATTTCGGAGCGGTCTTTGCTGGCTCCGGCGGGTTGCCGCTGCCCAAGCGCTCGCCGCAGCGGCAAGCCTACCGGATGCAGGAACTGGCCCGCTGGCGCGAGGCCACGGGGATACCGATCAACCTTAAGCCGGCCGGATTCCCCTCCGACGAGACGCTCTCGGCCGCCTGCGTCATCGCTGTTCGCGAGACCATCGGCGACGCCCCGGCGGTCAAGCTCGCCCATCGCGTGCTTAAGGCGGTGTGGGAGGAGGAGCAGAGGCCGTCCGAACCCGAGACGCTCGCCCGGCTGATTACCGAGTGCGGCCTCGACGCCCCGGCTCTGATGATGCTGGCTGCCGACCCGAAATGGACGGAGATGCGCCGTGCGGACGGCGAGGCGGCACTGGCCCGCGGCGTGTTCGGTGCGCCGTTCTACGTCATCGGCGACGACCTGTTCTGGGGCCAGGACCGGCTGGACTTCGTCAAGCGCAGGCTCGGCCTGTGAGCGCGCTCGCGGGCAAGATCGCCCTCATCACCGGGGCCGGGCGCAACATCGGCCGGGCCATCGCCCTGCACCTTGCGCGCGACGGCGCGGCCATCGCAGTGAACGGCCGGTCCGACCGTGCCGCCGTGGATGACGTGGTCGCCGAAATCACCGCAGCCGGCGGGCGCGCGATCGCCACCATGGGCGACGTGGCCATCCCCGCCGACGCCGCGCGCATTGTCGCCGAAACCGTCGCCGGCCTCGGCGGGCTGGACATCCTCGTCTCCAACGCCGGCCTGCGCCGGCAAACCCCGTTCCTGGAGATGAGCTACGCCGAGTGGGCGGAAATCCGCGGCGTCGCGCTGGACGGCGCCTTCCTGCTCGCAAAAGCCGCCGTCCCCCACATGATCGCCCGCGGCGGCGGCAGCGTCATCGCACTTTCCGGCATCTCCACCCATCTCGGCACCCCCAACCGCTGCCACGTCTCGGCGGCCAAGGCGGGGCTGGAGGGCTTGATGCGGGCGCTCGCGGTCGAACTGGCGCCGATGGGCATCCGCTGCAACTCGGTCTCCCCCGGCTCGATCGACACCGTCCGCGGCACCTCCGCCGGCGTGCGGCCCTCCGGCAACGACACCAGCAAGATCCCGATGGGCCGCCTGGGCAGCGCCGACGAAATCGCCACAGTCGTCCGCATGCTCGCAGGGCCGGAGGGCGGCTACGTCACCGGGCAGACGATCCATGTCAACGGCGGCGCCTTCGTGACGTAGGAGGCGTCACGCCGATCATTTCTGTGCAGATTACTATTGTGTCGCTATCGGCATCGATATAATTTGTACAGATGCGATGGCGTATCGGGATCCTCGGGAGATATTGAGCAATGCGCGCGGCGTTCATCCTCGGCCTCTGCCTGCCCTTGCTATCTTGCGCTACCGACAAGGCCTGGAAGACCGTCACCGTCGGCAGCCAGGCCGAGGTGGGGGAGGTGCTGCTGACCGTCACCAGCGTCACCCCGTGGAGCCAGATCGCTGACGCCCTGCAGCCGCGGTTTGACCTGTCCGGCGACCAGGCGCTGAATAAGAGCCTTTTGGTCTCTCAACGGGAGACCCAGCAACTCCTGTCGGCCGCCCGCGCCGCGCTTATCGCGAATCTGGCAGGCAGCGAAACCACCGGCGGGGTGAAACGCAAGGACGCCGGCGACGGCAAGCCGCCGACAGTGACAAGCGAGTTCGATAACAAAACCGCACCGGGCGCCCGGCCAACCGTGGCCGAGATCGGGGCTGCGCTACCCACATCGCCCTCGTCACCTCCGGCCAAGTTGGAGGGCGTTTCGGTGGATGAGCCGAAAGCAAACTCGCTCCTTCAGTATCAGGCCGCCCGCTCGCTGTTCGAGTCAGTGCAGATGATGAACCGCGAGGTCGTCAACGCCGCTGTGCGTCGGTGCTACGTGCCCTTTCTCGTGCGCTTCCGGCTGACCGTGCAGTCCGACCGGTTTCATCTGGGCTACAATATCCGCTCGCGCGTCGGCTTCTTCCCGCCAAGCGAGGTCACCGACCCACTGCCCGTCCCGAGCAGCGGACAATCGGCTTTGTCGCCCTGCGGCGACGCCGGCGGCGGGCGCGCGCCCGTCATCGTGCCGATCGTTGCGAGCGATGATATCGAGCGAGCGATCTCCGCCCAGACGGTTCAGGTCGCCCGGCAGATCAAGCTGTCCCTGACCGGCTTGGTGAATGGCATTGGCCTGGGTGCCGGCACCGACAACCTGGAGCAGAGCATCGAGAACATCCTCGGCCAGGATTACAACACCCGCCTGTCGGTCGCGCGCGAGGTCGACAACGTGCTCTCCGTGCGGATCGGAGCGAGTCTCCAGGGCCAGGGCCGCCGCGCCCTGGTCGACCAGCCCTATGAGATCGCCTCGCTGCTGCTGGTCCCCGCCGGCTATTTCAAGCGGAACGACGAAAACCAGACCGTCGACGTCAAGATCATCGCCGACACCACTTATACGGACGCGCAGACGGGTGCGGTGCTGCCCCCACCGTCCGATGAAGCGATCCTCGCGCGGATCGACAGCGCGCTGATCGGGTCCCTGGTCGAAAGCGATAGTCGCGCTGCCAACACTGCTGCCTGGCTTCGCATCCCTGGCGACAAGCGTCGCATGATCGCGCGCCGCCTGACCGACGCGGTGCACAAAACGAGCCTGCCACAGTTCGTCGCGGCTCTAGGCGAGGCGAACGCGAACGTGAAGGATGACCCGAATACTTGGCTCAAAGACGATAAATCCGTCGATCGACATGTGCTATGGACCCGGCTGGCCGGTGTCGTCGGCGCGCTACCGGTCCGCCAAGCTTCGGTCCAACTCGCCAATCCCCGCAGCCTGTTCATCCCACCTCAAACCACAGTGCTTTACGACGACCGGAAGACATCCACGACCGCCACCTTGCACGAAATCAATGGCCGCACCGTCACCGGGCTGATCGCCAGCCTGAACTGGATCGGCGGCGCCGATGGCGCACGCGGTGCGGTGGCCGGACAGTTGAACATCGATGCCGTGAATCGCAAGCTAAACCTCACCTTCCCGAGCTTGCTTGCCCTGGCGGATTCGCCGGGCGATGCCGCCGCCTACAGCATCACGATCCGCAGAACGGGTCCGTGCCCGCCCGAGGTGCTCTGCGCATTGATGGATGCCCAGATGGAATCCACCAGGCCAAGATCGTCCTGAACGGCGATACCGGTACGGCAACAGTGACCGTTGCGGCCGGCTCGAACAGCGCCCTGCTGACCGCCTCGGCTGGTGGGGGGGAGATCAGCGCCGCGCAGACCGCATCGGGAAAGGCGCTGCCAGTCTGGAAAGGAGCGGTGCTGCTGCCGCCGGACTTCGCAGGAGAAGTCAACCTCACCGTCAAATTCCCAACTAGCGGCCCGACCGGACCCGTCCAGTTCTCGATCGCCGCCAACGATGCGAGTGCGACCACCACCGCCAAGCTGCCGATCGTCAAGGCCGGCAACTAACTGCTGCACGGGGAGAGCCTCTGATGCCCGCTACGTCCGCCCCGCCGCCTTCGCCACCCAAGCCCGCACAGGACGGAAAATCGGCAAACAACCCAGCCGACAACAAAGGGAACGACGACCTTACGAATCCCTTGACCTGACCCGGTCTGTCTGAGTTCGCCTAAACCCCGTAGAACCGCCGCGCTGTCCCGCCGAAGACCGCCGCGTGGGCGCCCAGCGGGGTCAGTGCCCGCGCGGTGGCGTGCCAGCGGTCGTAGCTGCTGGCCAGCGTGACCACCGGCCAGTCGCTGCCCCAGAGCAGGCGATCCGGGCCGAAACAGGCGAGCAGGTGATCGATGTAGGGCCGCAGGTTCTCAGCGGTCCAGGCCGCTCCTGCCTCGGTCGCCAGGCCGGAGAGCTTGCAGCACCAGTCGGTATGGGCGGCGAGATGGGCGATGCCGCCGGCCCAGGCGTCGAACCCGCCCCCGGCGATGTCGGGCTTGGCGGCGTGGTCGATCACAACCTGCAGCCCAGGCACCAGCCGCGCGACCTCGGCCAGCACCGGCAGGTGCCGGATCTTGCCCAGCGCATCCAAGCGCAGCCCGGCGTCGCGCATCGCCGAGAGGCTGGTCAGCACGCGCGGGCGCAGCACCCATTCCGTCTCTGCGATGTCCTGCAGCATCGGGCGCAGGCCGCGCAGCAGCGGTTCGCGGGCGAGGGCGTCGATACGGCCGGGGGCGGCATCGTGGTCCAGGTCGGTCCAGCCGACGACGCCGCGGATCATGCCGCCTGACGCCCGCGCGAGGCCGAGCATATACGCCGTCTCGGCATCGGTCGCGGCGGCCTGCACCAGGATCGCCCCGGCCCCACCCAGCAGCGGGCGGAGGTCCTGCGGCGTGTAGTCCCGGTGGATCGGCATGTCTGGCGTCATCCACCCGTAGTCGCCCCGCGCGACCTGCCAGAGATGGACGTGGGCATCGATCACGGCGCCGGCGCCTCCGGCGGGAGCAACCCGGCGGCACGCAGGTCGGACCACAGGGCAGGGGGGATGGAAACCGCCATCAATTTTGCATTCTCAGTGGCTTCCGAGCCGTTGCGCGCGCCGGGAATGACCACGGCGACCTGCGGATGCGCCGCACAGAACTGCAACGCCGCCGCTTTCAGATCGACGCCATGCCGCGCGCACACCGCCCCGATCGCCTGCGCCCGCGCCGCCAGTTCGGGCGGGGCGGTTTCGTAGTTGAACGTCGTCCCGCCGGCCAGCAGCCCTGAATTGTAGGGACCGCCGAGCACGCATTGCACGCCGCGCGCCGCACAGGCCGGGAATAATGCGGTCAGCGCCGTGTGGTCCAGCAGCGTGTAGCGCCCGGCGATCAGGAACAGGTCCGGCTCCGCCCGCTCCAGTGCGACGAGGCAGGGTGCGACCAGATTGACCCCGAGCCCCCAGGCGCGGATCACCCCTTGCCGCCGCAACTCGGTGAGGGCCACGGCCGCGCCCGTCATCGCCTCCTCCATGCGCTGCGTCCAGGCCGGGCCGTGCCAGTCCTCGCTGACGTCGTGGATATAGACGATGTCGAAGCGCGAGAGGCTCATCCGTTGCAGGCTGTCCTCGATCGAGCGCATCGCCCCGGCATAGGAGTAATCGACCGTGCGGCGGAACGGCAGCGCGCGGACGAAGCCTTCGTCCAGCTCCGGCGTGTCCTGCCGCGCCGTCAGCATCCGCCCCACCTTGGTGGAAATCGTGAACGAGTCCCGCGGTTTGCCGCGCAGGAACGTGCCCATCCGGTGTTCGGACAGGCCCGCCCCGTAATGCGGCGCCGTGTCGAAATGGCGGATGCCGCCATCCCAGGCCGCGGCGAGGGTCGCCTGTGCGTCGGCCTCCTCCACCACGGTGAACAGGTTGCCGAGCGGCGCGCCGCCCATGCCGATCGGGCCGTGCGGATAGGCCATCACGCGCCCTCCGGCGGGATCACGCCCTTGGTGAGCATCACATTGCCGTAGAACCGGCGCTCGCCGGTCTGCACGATGGTCCAGGCGCTCTCGGCCGCGGCGTAGAAGGCGTGCCGCTCGATCCCGACGGCGGCGGGCCAGCCGTGCGCCGCCAGCACCGCGTTCATTTCCGCCACCACCGGCGGCACTTCGTCAGGGGCGCCGACCACCTGCATCACCGCCGCCGGCGCCTCGACGAACGTGTCGCAGGGCAGCAGGCTGAGGATCGCCTGCAACGCCCGCGGCGTATCCACCCCGGCCAGCCGCACCAGGCGCTGCCCGCGCGTGGCCGGATAATTGTTGTCCACGATCACCAGCCGGTCGCCATGCCCCATAGCGGCCAGAGCGTGCAGCAAGTCCGGTGTCAGCACCGGATCGATCCCGATCAGCATCCCATCCCCTCCGATTTTCGGTGAGCGTACCCTTTCCGTGCGCCGCCGGGAATGCGAGGCTGCGGAAAATTCGGGATCCCCGCCATGTCCGACCAGATCACCGGCCTCTGGGTCGCGCTTGCCACCCCGCTCGACAGTGCAGGTCACGTCGACCACGCCGAGTTCGCCCGCCACGCCACCAGCCTGCTCGCCGCCGGCTGCGACGGCGTCGTGCCCTTCGGCACCACTGGCGAGGGGCCGTCCTTCACCAACGGCGAGCGCCTGGCCGCCACCGAGGCGCTGCTCGCCGCCGGCATCGCCCCCGGCCAGATCGCGCTGGGCACCGGCAGTGCGGCCATCCCGGACACGGTGGAGCTGACCCGGCAAGCCCTCGGCCTGGGCCTCACCCACGCGATGGTTCTGCCGCCCTTCTATTTCCGCGACGTGACGGAGCAGGGCATCGAGGACGCCTTTGCGCAGATCATCGATGCCGTCGGCTCCGACCGGCTGCGGCTGTGCGCCTACCACATCCCGCAGGTCTCCGGCGTGCCGGTGCCGGCCCGCGCGCTCGGCCGCCTGCGCGCCCGCTACGGGAAGATCGTCGCCGGCGTGAAGGACAGCACCGGCGATTTCGACAGTTTCCTCGCCTTCCGCCGCGAAGCCCCCGACGTCGGCGCGCTGATCGGCGATGAGACCAAGATCGCCCGCGCCCGCGCCGAAGGCGGCGTCGGCACCATCTGCGGCATGGCCAACATCGCCCCCGCCCTGGTCCGCCGCATGTTCAGCGACAGCCCGGACGTGACCGCGATGGCCGCTGCCTGCGCGCTGATCAGCGGCCCGTTCCTGCCGCTGTTGAAGGCCACGCTCGCCGCCCAGACCGGCCATGCCGGCTGGCGTGCCGTCCGCCCCGCCTGGGTGGCGGCGAGTGCCGGGGAGGGGGCCCGCATCGCCGCGGCCCTGGCCGTCCTGGCGCAGGCGAAGGCGGCGGAGTAGTCAGCCGCCGCGCAGGGCCGCGTCGGCGCGGGCTTCCAGCGCCGTCGCCTGCCCGTGCAGGGTCTCCACGGTTTCGCTGAGCGTGCCGATCGCCGCGCGGTAGCTGTGCAGGGAGGTGCCGAGCCCGGCGAGGCTGCCTTGCAACTCGGCAATGCTGCCGCGCCATTGCCCGACGGCAGCCCGCTGCTGGGCCAGCGCCTCGTCGAGGGCGGCGAGCGCGCGCTGCAACCGCTGCTGCGACTCGTCGGCAGCAGGCTTGCGGGCGGGGAAAGGCAGAATCTCAGCCGAATGCGGCGTGGTCATCGCGGACTCCGATGCTTACTCTTCGTTAACCTGATGCGGCAACGAAGCACAGGAAACGCTCAAATTCAAGACAAAGATTAAAAAATGATCTTGCCGCCAAAAAACCGCACGAACGCGACCCCCACCAGCACGGTCAGCACCACCAGCGACAGCATCCAGCGCAGGCCCATATAGCCCTCCGGCATCTGCCCCGCCGCGGCGATGCGCGTCTCCACCACCAGCGTGACCGCGAACCCGCCGGCGAGCAGCAGCAGTGCCACCTCGCCGGAGACCAGCAGCGCCAGCAGGATCGCCACCCAGCCGATCAACGACGGCACCACGCTCAGCGCCAGCCGGTGGCTCCGGTCGGCAAGCGTGCTCGGCAGGGCGAACCCCCAATGCACCCCGCCGAGAAAGGCCAGGATCACCGCGCCGTAGGCCACCAGCGCCAGCAGCATCGCCTCGGGCTGCCACATCCCCAGCGCCCCCAGGCCGCAGCCGAGGAAGGGCAGCAGGCCGGCAAGGCCAAGGGCGAGCGCGACGGGGGGGAGGGTGCTGAACATCGCCTCAATCTCCCGCAGCCGGGGCCTGCCATGCAACTGCGGTTTCTACCCGGCGCGCCGGCACGGCCGCGGCCAGCGAGACGGCGACGGCGGCGAGATAGGGCAGGGACTGCACGAGCAGCATAACGCACCACAGCTTCGCCTCCCACGTCGCGAGCTTGTGCGTCCAGCCGACGGCGGCGGCGGCGAGCCAGATCACTGCCAGCAGTGCGGCCTCGCTGCGCACCATCGCCAGCCCCTGGATGAGTGCCGGCGCATCCCGCAGTTTCGGAGTGCGCAGGAACGGCGCGCTGCGCACCACCAGCCCCTTCCACACCGCCAGCCCGATCGCGTGGGACAGCGCGAGCCCCGCCGCCATCGCGCCCCAGCGCGCGGCGGCGCCGCAGGGCACCCGCGCGGCATAGAGGCTGATCCCCTGGGCGATCCGCAGCCCGAACAGCGCCAGCGGCGGCAGCATGAAGGCGACGATGGGGAACTCGAACCGCACGGGCGCCACCACCAGCCCGACCGACCAGACCAGCCCGGCCGCCAGGAACGCCAGTCCCAACGCATCGCCCAGCCACGGCAGCCATCCCGTCACGAAATGCCACCGCTGGCCGAGCGTCAGGCCCCCGCCCGGCAGCAATAGAGCGCGCGCATGCCGCCGCAGGATCTGCATGGCCCCATACGCCCAGCGGAACCGCTGCTTGCGAAACGCCGCGAAGTCATCCGGCATCAGCCCGCGCCCGAGGCTCTGCTGTGCGTACACCCCGAGCCACCCCGCCCGGAACAGCCGCAGCCCGAGTTCGGCATCCTCGCAGATGCACCACTCCGCCCAGGCATGGCCGCCGGCCTCACGCGCGGAATCGAGCGCGGTGCGGCGGACCAGGGTCATCGTGCCATGCTGGATGATCGCGTTGCGCTCGTTGCGGGTGACCATGCCGAGCTTGAAGAACCCGGCATATTCCCAAAACATCAACCGCTTGAACGGCGACTCGAACGCGTCGCGGTAATCCTGCGGGGACTGCACGAAGCCCACCTTCGGGTCGGCGAACTGCGGCACCGTCCGCCGCAGCCAGTCCCGCGCGACCATGTAGTCGCTGTCGATCACGGCGATGATCTCGGCATCCGCGGCGGTATGCGCCGCCGCGAAATTCAGCGCCCCCGCCTTGAAGCCGGGCCACTTCCCCAGCGTGAAAAACCGGAACCGCGGCCCGAACCGCGCGCACATCTCCGCCACCGGCTCCCACAGCGCCGGATCGGTGGTGTTGTTGTCGATCACCAGCACTTCGAAATCCGGATAATCCAGCACTGCCAGCGCCTCCAGCGTGCGGCGCAGCATCGCCGGCGGCTCGTTGCAGCAGGGCACGTGGATCGACACCTTCGGCAGCCTCGCGCCAGGCGAAGCCAGGCTCAACTCGGGGATGCGCCGCCACGCCCGGCCCCAGCGCGCCTCACCCCATTCGAACGCGATGGACAGCAGCAGCGCCACCAGCAGCCCCTGTGCGGCCAGCAGCACCACCCACACGATCGCGGCCGCCGTCGAGAGATACGTCTCCCCCATCACCAGCATCAGCCAGGCAAGCTGTGCGAAAAACACCTGTGCGATGGCCGAGACCAGCAGCATCCCACCCCACGCCATATCCGGCCGCTGGCGCAGCAGCAGCACGGTGGCCAGCCCCGCCGCCAGCACTGCGCCGAGCGCGAACCCGCCCCAGCCCGCATGCGGCGCCACCGGCCCGGTCATTGCCCATTTCGCCTGCCTGTCGAGGTTTAGCAGGCCCCAGTAGCCGGCGGCCCGCCCCTCGAAGCTGGTCTTCCACGGCTGGTCGAAGGCTTCCATGACGAAGTAGTCCACTCCCCGGGCCGCCGCCTGCACCGCCCAGCCGCGCAGGAACTGCGCCTGTTCCACCACGCCGGCCCGGGCCGCCCCGATCGCCACGCCCTTGCTCGGCCAGCCCACCTCGCCGACGACGATCTTCTTGCCCGGATAGGCCGCCCGCACGGCATCCAGCTTCTCGAACGAGAACCGCAGCGCATCGTCGAGCGGCAGGCCCTCCCAGTACGGCAGCAGATGCAGGGTGATCACATCCACCGCCTGCGCCAGCTCCGGATGCTTCAGCCAGACATGCCAGGGCTCGGCTGTGGAAACCGGCACCGCCACCCGCCCGCGCACCCGCCGGATCGCCGCCACCAGTTCGTCCACCGGCAGATCGGCGCGCAGGATCACCTCGTTGCCGACCAGCACCCCGTCGACCCCCGGCTCCCCCGCCGCGATCAACAGCCGCTCCAACTCCCGCGCATTCGCCACCCGGTCCCCCGAGAGCCACGCCCCCAGCGTCGTCCGCAGCCCGGCAGCACCCGCCAGCCCCGGCACCTCCGCCATCGCGCCCTGCACGGTGTAGGTGCGGATGCGCGGCGCCAGTCCGCGGGCCACCCGAAGATCGGCCACCATCTCCGCCCGCGTCGGCTGGTCGCCCGCCTCCGGGCTCTGCCCCCGCTGAAACGGCGAGAACGCAACGCCGGAGAGCCCCGGCGCATCCGGCGGCAGCACCGCGCGCATCGCCACCGCCCAGACAGCCAGCAGCAGCCCCGCCCACAGCAGCACGGCGGCAGCGATCCTCAGGCGGCTGGACAAAAGGGGGTTCATGTTTCCTGGCATCGGCGCGGGAATGGCCGTTCTTTCGCCGAGGCCTTCATGCCCCCGCCATGCGGCCCCAACCCGGCCGCGGTATGTTCGAAACATGGCATCCGGCGCGCTCCTGATCCCGCACCTGGGGGACTCGCTACCCCGCCATCCGTTTCACCACGTCTTCGCCGAAGCCCCCGCACGCCCCCACGTGCGCAAACGCCGCCGATATTGTAGAACGCGGCATGCCCGTCCTGTTCGATCTGCTGATCATCCTGCTGCTCATCCTGCTCAACGGCGTCTTCTCGATGAGCGAACTGGCGCTGATATCCGCCAACCGCGCCCGCCTCGCGGTGATGGAGCGCAACGGCGTGGTCGGCGCCGCCGAAGCCCGCCGCCTTGGCGAGGACCCGCAAACCTTTCTGCCGGCCGTCCAGGTCGGCATCACCCTCGTCGGCATCGTCTCCGGCGTGTTCGGCGGCGCCGCGCTGTCCGCCTCGCTGCTGCCGCTGCTCGAAGCCTCAGACCTGCTGCGCCCCTTCGCCAACACCCTCTCGCTCGGCATCGTCGTCGTCGGTATCACCTACGTCACCCTGGTCCTTGGCGAGCTCGTGCCCAAGCAGCTCGCTTTGCGCTGGCCCGAGCGTGTGGCCGCCTTCGTCGCCCTGCCGCTCGCCACCCTCTCGGCCATCACTCGCCCGGCCGTCTGGCTGCTCGGCATCTCCTCCAAACTCATCATGCGTATGTTCGGCGCGCATGACAGCACGCCCAACACCGTCACCGAGGAGGAGCTGAAGCACCTGCTCATGGAGGGTGAACAATCCGGTGTGCTGGAGGGCGGCGAGCGCGACATGATCGAGCGCCTGCTCCGTCTCGCGGACAAGCCCGTCCGTGCCATCATGACCCCGCGCACCGAAATCGCCTGGATCGACCGGGCAGACACGCCGGCCGAAATCATCTCCACCATCACCTCCTCGCAGCACTCCCGCTTCGTCGTCTGCGACGGCTCAATCGACAACGTCATCGGCCTCGTCCAGGCCAAGGACATCCTGGACCGTGTGCTCGCCGGCGCCCCCGTCGACATCGCCGCCGCCCTGCGCCAGCCGATGGTCATGCCCGACACCGTCTCCGCGCTCGACGCCCTGGAACGCCTGAAATCGGACGTCCTCGGCATGGCCCTGGTGCTTGACGAATACGGCAGCTTCGAAGGCGTCGTCACCGCGGCGGACGTCCTCTCCGCCATCGTCGGCGACCCCGAAAACACCACCCCCGCCCCAGCCATCGGCGACGCCCCGCAGGAAGAAGGCGCCCTCATGCTGGAAGGCATGATGCCGGTGGACGAAGTCAAAATCCGTCTCGGCCTCCCCGACCTCCCCGCCGAAGGCAGCTACCACACCCTCGCCGGCCTCCTCCTCGCCCTCCTCCGCCGCGTCCCCGCCACCGGCGACCGCATCGTCTTCGCTGGCTGGCTCTTCGAAGTCGCCGAAATGAACGGCCGCCGGGTGGAACGCGTGCGGGCGAGCCGGGAGACGACGGAATAGTCTTAACAGGAGAGCAAGATGCGCATTGCCGTCATTGCCGGGGCTACCCGCGGAATTGGTGCCGCCCTTGTTGAACAGCTCGCCCGCAAGTGGGGCGACAACGGCTTCGTCTATCTCACCGCGCGCCGGGAGGCGGATGGTGAGGAGGCGGTACGGCGACTTGCACGCATGGGCTTGCGCGCTGGCTGGCTGCCATACGACATGGCCGACCCTGAGGGAGCCGCGAGCCTTGCTCGCACGCTGCGCCAGCGCCATCAGAAGATCGATATCGCGGTGCTGAACGGTGCCTATGCGCCCGCAGCCGGCCCCTCGAGCGTGGCGGAAGCGGCCGAGATGGTCGAAACCAACAATCACGGCACTCTGCGTTTCCTGCGCGCCATCGGGCCGCTGCTGAAGCACGGCGGGCGCATGGCGGTGCTGGCCAGCGGCTATGGGCGGCTGGCGAACCTGCCGGAGTCGCTGCGGGCGAGGTTCGACACGCATGCCAACGATGCCGCCGCGATCGATGTCGCGATGGACGGCTATGTCGCGGCGATGCGCGCCGGCACGGCGGCGGCCGAGGGTTGGCCGGACTGGGCGAACATCCCCTCGAAGATCGGCCAGGTCGCCGTCACCCGCGCCTATGCGCGGCGGTTCGATCGCACGCAGGACATCCTGATCAACGCCGTGTGTCCCGGCCTGACCCTGACGGATGCGACCCGCGACCTGATGGAGACGGTGTTCAAGGGGCGGGAGGCGCAGACGCCGGAACAGGCGGCCGCCGATCTGCTCTGGCTTGTCACCCTGCCGCCCGGCACCGCCGAGCCGCACGGCGAACTCGTGCAGCACCGCCAGGTGCTGGCGTTCGGCGACTGAGTTTCAACCGGAGCATCCGCATGACCATTCTCGGCGCCATCGGCGACCTCACCCTGAGCAGCGGCGTGGTGCTGCCCGATGCCAAGCTGGCCTACGTCACCTACGGCAAGCTGGCGCAGGACGGGCGCAATGCGGTGCTGCTGACGCATGGCTATACCAGCAGCCATCTGTTCGCTGATGGCGGCCCGGCGGCCTCCGAGGGGTCCTGGGGATCGCTTGTCGGGCCGGGCGCCCCGATCGACACGGACCGGTTCTTCGTCGTCAGCTCCAACATGCTCGGCTCGGCCTTCGGCTCGACCGCGCCCCGGACGATGGGGCCGCATGGCCGCGCGTGGGGCCCGGATTTCCCGGCGATCTCCGTGCGCGACATCGTCGCTGCCCAGCGGCGACTGCTCGACAGCCTGGATGTCAAACATCTGGCCGCCGTGGTCGGGCCGTCCTATGGCGGGTTTCAGGCGTTCCAGTGGGGGGTGGATTTTCCGGATTTCGTCGATGCGCTGGTGCCGGCCGTCACCGGGCCGAGCCGGCCGCCGCGCGGCGGGGGGATGGACGCGCTGGCGGCGCGGCTGGCGGCCGATCCGAACTGGAACGGCGGGCATTATTACGAGTCCGGCGGCATATTGGCAACGATGACGGCGATCCGCGAGGAAACCCTGCGCGGCTACGGGCTGGAAGCTGAACTGGCGCCGCGCTTTCCCGACGTAGCGGCGCGGGCGGCGGAAATCACCCGCATCGCCACCGCCTGGGCGCAGGCCTTCGACGGGCATTCGCTGCTCGTGCTCGGCCGCGCGCTGGAGGGCTGGGATGTCACCCCCGACTTTCCCAAACTCCACGCCCGCGTCCTCTATGTGCTGAGCCGCACCGACGCCCTCTTCCCCCCGAGACTCGCCCCCGGCGTGATGGCCGCCCTGAAAGCCGCCGGCGTGCAGGCCGAATACGAGGAGATCGACAGCGAACACGGCCACCTCGCCTCCGGCACGGACGCCGCGAAATGGGCCCCGGCCCTGCGCCGCTTCATGGCCCGATGATCTCCGCCTCGCACCCCACCGGGAAGTTCACCGAATTGGCGATGAAGCACTTCGCATGCGCCTCGTGATGCAGATGCACCGCGACGGCGGGATCACCCGCGGAGATCGTCACCCGTGGCCGCAGCGTCACCCCGGTGAACGCACCACCGCTGACGGGATGCTCGGCCATCAACCCCTCGGCCGCGTCCGCATAACCCACCACCACCACCCCCGCCTCGGCGGCGAGATGCAGATACCAGAGCATGTGGCAGGTGGAGAGGGTGGATACCAGCATCTCCTCCGGGTTCCACCGCCCGGGATCGCCGCGAAATGCGGGGTCGGAGGAGCCGGGGATCGGCGGCTTGCTCCCGGCGGTGATCTCGTGTTCGCGCCCGTAGGCGCGGTAGGAGGACGTGCCGCTGCCGCGGTTGCCGGTCCAGGTGACGTTGACTGGGTAGCGGTGGGAACGCTCGGCCATCGGCGGTTCTCCTGCGGCGCTCCGGTTAAGCACGGCCGGCACGATCAGCAAAGGGCGTTGTAGATGGCCACAGCATTCGAAACGCTCGGGCGGAGGCTGCGCCTCGGGGTGCTCGGCGGCGGCCCCGGCAGCTTCATCGGCCCCATCCACCGGGCTGCCGCCCTGCTCGACCGCCGGTTCGAGATCGTCGGCGGCGTGCTCTCCTCCGAACCCGCCGGCAGCCGCAGGGCCGCCGCCGAGCTCGGCTTTCCCGGCTATGCGGACCTGCCCTCGATGCTCGCAGAAGCACGCCTCGATGCCGTCGCGGTGATGACCCCGAACGACCGCCATTTCGACGAGTGCCTCGCTGCCCTGGCCGCCGGTGTCGATGTGATCTGCGACAAGCCGCTCGCCAACAGCCTGGCCGATGCGCGCGCCATCGCCGCGGCGGCCGAGGGCCATGTGTTTTGCCTCACCCACGCTTATGCCGGCTATCCGATGATCCGCCAGGCCCGCGCCATGGTCGCCGCCGGCGTGATCGGCGAGCTGCGCGCCGTCCAGGTCGAGTACCTCCAGGCCGGCATGAGCGCCCCGGTCGAACAGGGGGAGCTGACCGCCAAGCTGCGCTGGAAGCTCGACACCGCCCGCAGCGGCCCCTCGCTGGTGCTCGGCGACATCGGCACCCATGCCCAGCATCTCGCCTGCTACGTCGCGGGCCGGAAGCTCGCCCGCCTCTCCGCCGACCTCGGCGCGCTGCTGCCGGGCCGCACGGTGGACGACTACGCCGCTTGCCTCCTCCGCTTCGAGGGCGGGGTGCGCGGCACGCTGATCGCCAGCCAGGCCCTCGCCGGCACCGAGAACGCCATCACCCTGCGCGTGTTCGGCAGCGCCGGGCACATCGAGTGGACGCATATCCGCAACAACCACCTGACCCTGGCCATGCAGGGCCGCGCCGTGCAGACCCTCGCCCGCGGCGACGCCGATCTGTTGCCGCCCGCCAAGCGCCTGATCCGCATTGCCCGTGGCCACCCGGAGGGCCTGACCGAAGCCTTCGCCAACCTCTACCGCGACGCCGCCGAAGCCATCGCCGCCCGGCTGACCGGCACCCCGGCTGATCCGCTGGCACTCGACTTCCCCACCGCTGCCGACGGCGTCGCCGGCATGGCCTTCACCGAAGCCGCCATCGCCTCGCGCGCGCGGGACGGGGCGTGGGTAGAGGTGGCGGGGTAGGGGGGTTCAGGCCTTCAACGACCAGTTCACCAGCACCGTGACCTCCAGCCCCGCCGGCAGGTCGCAGGCCACCCGCAGCCACAGGCCGAACTTCTCCAGGCGGGCGAAGCCGAGCGCGCCGGGGGTGGTGGGCAGCGCGAACGTCGCGCCCTCATCGACCCAGTGCATCCCGTCCGGCGAGATCTGCACCCGGGCGGTGGCGCTGCCGCTGCCGGTGACGGCGAGGGCGCGGATGAACACGATCGCCTCGCGCGCCCAGCCGACCTCGTAGGGCTCGGTGGCGGACGGGCCGGCCCAGACTTCGTTGCGGGCGACGACGGCGCTGTGGCTTTCCGGCAGCATCAGAAATCTCCCGACAGGCAGACACTATCGACATACATCATCGCCCGCTTGTCGGTATCCGTCTCGACGAAGAAGGCGAGGTTGAGCATGCACCAGAGGTTGCGCATGCCGGGGATTTTGATCGGCGGGCACTCCGTCATGTCGAACACCCGGTCGTTGCACTGAAAGCGCGTGGCCTGCCAGGTGGCGAGGTCGAAGTCGAGGCGGGCGTAGTGCCAGTTCAGCTTGGTGGGAATCTCGTTGTAGCAGAGCCGCTGGTGGCCGCCGGGCACGTCTTCCCAGTCCGTGGGGGCGAGGTGGTAGTGGGTGAAGGTCTTGCCCTCGTTGCCGAGCGGCTTCAGCGCCATGGTGTGCCGCTTGAACTGCCATTTCTGCACGTGCTCGCCATCGAGCGCGTTGAGGAAGCGAAGATGCGGCATCACCCGCAGCGCGTCCGTATCGGTGTCGCCGCTTTGCAGGTCGTAGAGAAAGCCGATCGAGCGCACGTCGGTCTCGCCGAGGCGCAGTTCGTTGGCTTCGGGCTTGAAGGTGAAATAGAACTCGATGCGGATCGGGCCGCGCTTGCGGAACGTCAGGCGCTTGATGGCGACGTTCTGGCCGCCCTTCTTCGGGCGGGTGGCGAGTTTCAGCGAGTAGCTGCCGTCCATC
>CAMCJI010000042.1 GCA_945874805.1 Asaia bogorensis
CAAGAACTGGTTTGATGGTCCGCCGGGCGCCATGAGCGGCCACTGCGGCCTTGAGGATCGGAAGTTGGGGATGCGCCTTGAGACGACGAAGGCCTTTGGCGACCTCCAGCATGGCGGCTCCCTTCCAAGGCCGGGCCATCGCGGCATCGAGCCAGTGCTTCACGTTACGGCAGACGCGCCTGACTGACGATTGTGCAGACGGACGGGTCGATCTCCAGGAGGTCGGATTGGAAGCATCATCCCCCCAACACCCGCTTCAGCACCTCGACGACCGACCCTTCGCCGATGAGCAGCAGCAGAACGATGACCGCCCGCACGGCCTCAATACGCCCCAGCCGCGAGCTCAGGTGCTTCCAGCGTTCAGCGCAAACGGCCTCATGCACGGCGATCTGCCGCCAGTTCCTCGACGTCCGGCATTGTGGCCTCCTAGGCCCGTTCGGTGATGGTGAAGCTGCGCGATGAACCGACGAAGCTGTCGCGTGACGTCATGGCCTCCGCCCCCGGTTCCGCGACCGCACCCCAGATCGAGCGGATGTTCATCTCAGCGCGGGACAGGCCGGTGTCGGGCATCCACAGGGCGTCCCATGCGGTACCCATGGCTCGGAGCATGGCGCGGTGCTGGCCCTTAACCTCGGTGGCGGTGAGTAGCGGCAGTGAGAAGCGGGTGACGCGGGGATTGGCCAGTGCTGCAACCGGGAAGGCGGCGCCGCTGAACGGGTTGCGGTCACGGTGATCAAGGACGAGCCGGCCCTCCTGCACGCCATACGCGAAGGCGCGGTTGAGCCGCCAGACAGGCCCGGCGACCAGACGGCCGATAGCGATCTGGCTGACCGAGGCGTCGGTGATATCGATACGCATGTAGCGCCCAGGAGCGCCGGCTGAATTGAGCAGGATGGCGTTGCCACCGGCCGCATCACCGGTATCGGCTGAGAGAGCGGTGGTGTCGAAGCTGTAGGCGCCGATGATATCGCCCTGCTGCCACCGGATGGTGGTGGCGGTGCTCAGGGTGGTCGAGATCACCGCCACCGCCTCGATCGACGCGGTGGCGCAAAATCCACTAGGATCGCCGCAGTGTTCGTCACGAACCTTGTGCGCATCCGTGGCTGGGGATCAATGAGGTTGGAGAGCGGCATGCCGGCGGGTGGTGCCGCGCCAAGCGACGTGATCGACAGGGCGGTGGCCGCCTTGTCGTCCCAGAGGAAAGCGCCTGGCATTCAGACCTCCGGCAGAGCCATGAGGGTCAGGGTGAGGCGTCGCGCGGCCAGGGCCTCGCGCCAACCGACGACGACAACGTGGGCGCCGGCGTCCAGGCCATAGCACGGGTAGATCAGGGTGCCGATGTCGCCGCATTCGATCTGGCCGAGATAGCGATCGGTCGTCGCCTGGAAGACACGCGGGCCGGCCTCGAGCCAGGCTCGCCACTTCGCCGCCCGAGCGAGCGCATCCGCCTCGGCCCAGTACAGGCCGGGCAGCCGCATCTCACGCTGCTGGGCAACACGGGCGGTGATGGCGACGCTGGCGGCCCGTGCCGGACCGGAAAATGCACCCTGCAACTGCGCCCGTTCGGTGTCGGCCACGCTACCGGCAAGGTCAGTCGATGGTGACCAGTTCCGGCGCCATTCCACCGCCACGGCGCGCGGCAGTGGCCGCAGTCCTGCCGGTAGCAGCCCAGGCTCCAGGGAAATCAGGAATGGCGCCGCCAGTACGAATTGCGCGGCATCAATGGCGAGCGGGTCGAACAGCCGCAGCAGCCCGCCACGTCTGCCAACTAGGTCGGCCGCCTGCGCCCGACCCCGCGGGGTGAGGCGGTTGGCCGTCTGCATCGAGGCGCCGCGCGAGGCGATGACGGAGATGCTGCCCCGGCATAACGGGGTGCGCGCTGTTCGACAATCGCTGGCTGCGGCTATTCGCCCTGGCTGACACCGGGCGGATGGCGTGGCGCTATGCGGGGCCCCTGGGGTGGGTCGGGGTCCCGGCCGAGGCGCCTCAGTCCGCCGGCATTCCTGCGAGCATGTCGGCGGCTGCGGCGTAGAGCCGGTCCATCGCCGCCGGCTCCAGGCCGGCGCTGGCGGTCTCGTAGCGGTTCGTGGCATCGGGCTCGTCGAAATGGACGCGGCCGGGCAGATAGCGGTGATGGCTGTTGGCCATGGCGATGACGAAGGCGTCATCGCCGTCGGCCAGGGCAGACCACGCGGTTCCGCTTTCGGTCAACACCTCGCCGGGAAGGGCCAGGAAGGTGAACCCGGCGAGGCGCAGCACCTGTACCGGCACCTCAAACGGCGGGGGGGCCGTGGGCATGCGCAGCCGGGCTATTAGCGCGCGGGAGTAGCAGCAGGCGATCATCAGACGGCGCATCCGCGGCTCGGCCATCGCTTCCTCGATCACCCGCGCGGAGGCGTGGGACCAGAGCTGGCCGGCGGGGTGGGCGGTCTCGAAATCCGTGCCGAGTTCCGCCGCGATCACCGCGCGGTGCCCGGCGAGCTCCGCCTCGGCCGTGGCGTGGTCCATCCGGCCGAAAAAGGGCAGCAGGGCGAGATCGCGGCGCCGGCTGGCCAAAGCCGGCGGGGTCGCGGCGGCGGCCGCGGCGGTGCGCAGCACGGCGGCTGCCAGCATCTCGCCCAGGCCCAGCGCGGTCGCCCAGTTGCCGCCGCAATAGCCGCGCGGGTCCAGCGCGTCGTAGCGGGGGCTGGTGATGGGAATAATGTTGCCCTGCGCGGTGTTGAAGAACAAAGCGGTGGCGCCGGGCAGCTCGCGCTCGATCGCCGCCTGGGCGCAGCCTGTGAAGTCGGCGGAGATCGCCATGTTGTCCCAGCCGAGCACGGTGGGGTGGCAGCCGGCGCCGAACAGCACGGCATGGGGCATCCCGGTCGCCGCGTCGTCGGCCACCAGCACCGGCACCCGCCGGTCCACCCGGTTCGGCCGGCCGTGGGTGCGGCGGTTGTAGAAGATGTCGGCCTCGCCCACGCCACGGCGCAGGCGTGCGGGCCGGGCCGCGCGCACGGCTGCGATCCCCAGCGCGGTCAGCGCCTGGATCAGATGCGCCTCATAGCGTTCGATGCCGATCGCCCCGTCGCCGGCATAGCCGGGGTTCGGGGCGGAATGGGTGTGGGAGGCGCAGATGCAGATCTGCCGCACCGCGAGCCCGGTTCCGGCGGCGATGCCCGCCGCCACGGGCCGGCCGATCTGGAGCGGAATGCTCAGCAGGTCGGTGGTGAGGATCAGCATCCGCTCGCCAGCGTCCTCAAGGTACAGCGCCTTGCCGAACACCGGGTCGTGCACGGTGGTGGCCGGCTGCGTGCGCTGGCCGAAGCCTGCGAGCATCACTGGCCAATCGGGGGTTAGGTCGGCCCTGGCGGTGCCGGCCCGTGCATCAGCGAAGGTGGGCATGGCGGCGGTCCTTCTTGCGGATCAGATGCGGTGGCCGAAACGGTCGAGCAGAGATTGCAGTCCGCCAAAGCGGACGACGCGGAACTGTTCGGCGGCGGCCAGGCCGAAGGGGGCGGCGGAGGCGCCGGCACGGTGGCGCAGCAGGTGATCGACCAGCGGGCGCAGATCCCCGCCTGCTGCCGCGTCGTCGAGCATCGGCACGGCCCAGCCGCCGGTGCGGGCCTGCAGGCTGAGTTGGTTGGCGATGTTGCGCAGCGGGGTGGTGTGGCACAGCACAGCTTCGATCTTGCGGTCGAGCACGCTGGCGATGTCGATCACGTCCGTCACGCGTTGCACGCTGCGGCCGAAATACCAGCGTTCGAACACGCCGTGCGGGGCCAGGCCGGCGGCGAGGTGTTCGGGGTGGTGCAGGTCGAACTGGCTGGTCCAGAAGCTTTCATCGACGGCGGCGGCGAGCTTGATGTGGTCCTGGTTGTCCTCGCCATACATCGCATAGGGGTCGAAGGTGACCAGCGCGTAGGGCCGGTGGGTGCGGACGAGGCGGATGATGTGTTCGCGCAGCGTGACTTCGCTGACGTCGCCCATGACGTCGGTGGGGTAGCCCAGCTCGACGGTCTCAGTGATGCCGAGCAGGCGGGCGGCGGCTTCGAATTCGGCCTTGTTGGCGGCGATGGTGGCGGCTTCGGTCATGCCGACGGAATCCCACCGGTCGTCGGTGGCGCGCACGCAGACGATGCGCCAGCCCGCATCCGCCCAGCGCAGCAGCGTGCCGCCGAGGGACAAAGCGGGGTCGTCGGCGTGGGCGATCACCAGCAGGATGGTGCGGCCCTCGCCGGCGGGCATGGCGGTGTGGATGGCGGGTGCGCTCATGGCAGGTCGTCCCGGATGCAGGCTTTGAAATGCCCGGGTGCCACTTCGGCCAGCGGCGGCACAATGGCAGCACAGGCGGCGATAGCGTGCGGGCAGCGGGTGCGGAAGACGCAGCCGGAGGGCGGGTCGATCGGGCTGGGGATGTCGCCTTGCAGCACCGTGCGTTGGCGCGGGGCGTCCGGGTCCGGCACCGGCACGGCGGAGAGCAGCGCGCGGGTATAGGGGTGCTGCGGCGCGGTATAGAGCCGGTCCCGCGAGGCGCGCTCCATCACCCGGCCGAGATACAGCACCACCACCTCGTCACAGAGATATTCCACCACCGCGAGGTCGTGGGCGATGAACAGCATGGTCAGGCCGAGATCGCGTCGGAGGTCGAGCAGCAGGTTCAGTATTTGGGCCTGCACGGATACGTCAAGCGCCGAGACCGCCTCGTCCGCCACGATGAAGCGCGGCTCCACGGCGATGGCGCGCGCGATGCCGATGCGCTGGCGCTGGCCGCCGGAAAAGGCGTTGGGGTAGCGGTCCATATGCGCGGCATCGAGGCCGACGCGGGCGAGCAGCTCGGCGATGCGCGGCCGGCGCGCCCGGCCGGGGGCCAAGCCGTGGGTCGAGAGCGCCTCGCCGATGATCTCGGCCACCGTCATGCGCGGGTTGAGGCTGGCGTAGGGGTCCTGAAACACGATCTGCAGGCGCCGGCGGAACGGCCGCATGGCGGAGTCCGACAGGCCGAGCAGGTCCGTCCCCTCGAACATCACGCGCCCGCCGGTGGGCTCGACGAGACGCAGGATGGTGCGGCCGATGGTGGTCTTGCCGGAGCCGGATTCGCCGACGAGGCCGGTGATGCTGCCCGGCTTCACATCGAAGCTGACGCCATCGACGGCGCGCACCACCGCGCCGCGGCGCCCGCGCACCGGGAAATGCGTGCGCAGGTCCTGCACGGAGAGGAGGGGTTCGCTCATGCGGGGTTCCAGCGCAGGCAACGCACCTGCCGCGCGGCGGCGGCGGGCCGCAGGTCGGGCATGCCGGCCTCGCAATCCGCCCCCGCCAGTTCGCAGCGCGGCGCGAAGGCGCAGCCCGGCGGCGGGGCCAGCGGGGAGGCGACGGTGCCGGGGATGGCCGTCAGCCGCTCGCCCAGCCGGCCGCGGCCGAGCTGAGGCACGCAGGACATCAGGCCGCGCGTGTAGGGATGGCCGGGGGCGCGGAACAGCTCGCGCATGGGGGCGGCCTCCAGCACCCGCCCGGCATACATCACCACCACCCGGTGCGCGATGTCCGCCACGATGCCGAGGTTGTGGGTGACAAACATGATCGCCATGCCGAGTTCGCCTTGCAGCCGGCGCAGCAGGTCGAGGATTTGCGCCTGGATCGTCACGTCCAGCGCGGTGGTCGGCTCGTCGGCGATCAGCAGGGCAGGGCGGCAGGCCAGGGCCAGCGCGATCATCACCCGCTGGCGCATGCCGCCGGACATCTGATGCGGATACTCCCCCGCCCGCCGGGCGGCGGCGGGGATTTCGACGAGTTCCAGCAGCCGCACCGCCTCGCGCGCCGCCGTGCCGCGGTCCATGCTCTCATGGTGGCGCAGCGTCTCGGCGATCTGCTCGCCCACGGTGAACAGCGGGTCGAGGCTGGTCATCGGGTCCTGGAAGATCATCGCGATCTCCCGCCCGCGGATGCGCCGCATCGCCGCCGGGCTGAGGGTGACGAGGTCGCGCACCGCACCCCCCGCGCCGGCAAACCGGATGGAGCCTGCGACAATGCGCCCGGCCGGGCGGGCCACCAGCCCCATGATCGACAGGCCGAGCACCGACTTGCCGGAGCCGGATTCGCCTACCACCGCCACCGTCTCGCCGGACCCGATCGTGAGATCGATCCCGTCGATGGCGCGCACGATGCCGCCCTGGGTGGTGAAATGCGTGCGCAGGCCCGCCACATCCAGGATCGGCGTCATTGGCTGCCCCGCAGGCGCGGGTCCAGCAGGTCGCGCAGCGCGTCGCCCACCAGTTGCAGGGAAAACACGGTGATCATGATGGCCAGCCCCGGCGCCAGCGCCAGCCAATCGGCCTCCCGATAATACGGCCGGGCAGCGCTGATCATCGTCCCCCAGCTCGGCGTCGCCGGCGAAATGCCGACGCCGAGGAAGGACAGCCCGGCCTCGGCCAACATCGCGAAGGCAAACACGAACGTCGCCTGCACGATGATCGGCGAGAGCAGGTTGCGCAGCACATGCACGAGCAAGATGCGGAAAGTGGAAACCCCCAGCGCGCGCGCCGCCTCCACATACGGCAGCTCCCGGATCACCAGGGTGGAGGCACGCACCATCCGCGCCATCCGCGGCGTATAAACCACCGCCAGCGCGAACACGACATTCGCCATCGACGGCCGCAACGCTGCCACCAGGGCGATCGCCAATAGAATGTCTGGAAACGACATCATCGCATCATTGATGCGCGACAGCACCCGGTCGAGCGGCGCGGAAAACCCGGCCAGCAGCCCCAGCGCCACGCCGAACAGGCTCGACAGGATGGCCGTCGCCGCCCCGATGCCCAGCGACAGCCGGCCGCCATAGATCACCCGCGCGAACACATCCCGCCCGAACTCGTCGGTGCCGAACCAGGACTCCGCCGAGGGCGCCTGCAAGCGCGCACTCACATTCAGCACATCCGGCGACTTCGACAGCAGCAGCGGCGCCGCCACCGCCGCCAGGGCGACGGCGGCAAACACCGTGAGGCCGAACACCAGCTTCGGCCGCCTCATCGCAGCCGCACCCGCGGGTCGATCACCGCATACAACAGGTCGATCGCCAGATTGACCGAGACATAGATGAACGCGATCACGAGCAGCGCCCCCTGGATCACCGGATAATCCCGCCGCAGCACCGCCGAGACCACAAGGTTGCCGATGCCCGGCAGCGCAAACACCGTCTCCGTCACGATCGCGCCCCCCAGCAGCAGCGCCAGCGACAGGCCGAGCACCGTCAAAATCGGGATGAAGGCGTTGCGAAACGCATGCTTCAGCACCACCGACCAGCCAGGCAGCCCCTTCGCTCGGCAGGTGAGGATGAAATCCTCATGCAGCACATCCAGCATCGCATTGCGGGTAAATCGCGTGATCAGCGCCGCATTCACGATGCCCAGCACAATCGCCGGCAGCATCAGATAGCGCAGCCGCTCCAGAAAATCCGCCCCCGGCGGGCCGTAGCCGGACACCGGAAACCAGCCCTGACCCACCGAAAACCAGGAGATGAACAGCAGCCCGAGCCAAAAACTCGGGATGCTCGCCCCCAGCATGGAAAACGTCAGGATCGCCCGGTCCGCCGCCGTATCCCGCAAAATCGCCGCCACAATCCCGGCCGGCAACGCAATGCATATTGCCACCGCCAGCGCCATCAGCGTCAACGCCGTCGTCGGCTCCGCTCGCTGCGCCAGCAGGGTCAGCACCGGCTCGCCGAGAAAAATCGACTGCCCGAGATCGCCCCGCACCATGTGCCAAAGCCAGATCGCAAACTGCACCGGCACCGGCTCATCCAGCCCCAAACTCGCCCGCATCAACGCGGCCGCCTCGGGGCTGGCATTGTCGCCTACCAGAATGGTCGCGGGATCGCCGGGCATCACCCGGGCGATGACAAACACCCCCACGGCCACGAAGGCGAGCACAGCCGCCATGCCCAACAGGCGCCGGGCGACGAAACTCAGCATGGGAGACAGTCGGAAGCAGGCAAGTGGCAGGAAGAAGTCTTCATTTTTGAACAAAAGAAGCAAAAAACTTTTTTCCATGGATGCCCCGTTGTCGGGAGAGCCGGCTCCAAACGGATAAAGTTTTTTTGCTTCTTTTTGTTCACAAAAAGAAGACGCTTCCTGCCCATCTGCTAACGCTCCACCCAAGCGTCCCAGAAGTAGCTCCAAGCCCCCGGCTGGATACCTTTCAGGCGAGACGAGGTGGCGCGCAGGGTGCCTTGGTCGCCCACTTTGATGTAGGGCACTTCGGTGTAGATCAGCTTCTGCACCTCCGGCCACATGGCCGTGCGCTTGGCCATGTCCATTTCCGCGTTGAAGGCACCGACGATGCGGTCCTTCGCTTCGGAGGACCAGAAGCCCGGCCGTTCGGAGCCGGCGGTGAAGGTCAGCGACGGTTCAGCGAGGAACGGTGCGCCCACGGTGCTCATCTCGTACAAGGCGGGGTTGTTGCGCCGGGCGAGTAGGGTTGCCCAGTCCAGCACCTGCATGTCGATGTTGAAGCCGGCCTTCTTCCACTGCTCCGTCGCGACGAGGGCCATGTTGTAGTAAAAATCGAACTGCGTGGTGGTCAGCAGGCGGATCGGCTCGCCCTTGTAGCCGGCCTCGGCGGCCAACTGGCGCGCCTTTGCGGGGTTCTTCTGGTTGTAGGCCTCCGCCCCCTCCATCGAATGAAAGCGCAGGCCGGGCGGGTAGAGCGAGCCGCGGGCAGCGTAGAGTTCGGCGGTGCCGAAGGCGGCCTTGAGGATCTCCTCCATGTCGAGGGCCGCCAGCATCGCCTGGCGCATCTTCATGTTGGAGAGCAGGCCCGCCTTGTTGTTCAGCGAGAACACCGGGTAGCCGAAATCCTTCATCAGATACGGCTCCACCTTGCTCTGCCCGCGCAGGCGGGAGAGGGAGGCGTTGGGCAGCGATTCCGAATAGTCGAACTGGCCGCTCAGCATGCCTTCGACGCGGGTGTTCGGATCGGGCACGGGGACGTAGCGGATTTCCTCGATATAGGCGGTGCGCTTGCCGCCGTAGCCGTTCTTGGGGTCGGTGCGGGCGGTGTAGTCGGCGAAGCGTTGCAGGATCACCCACTGGTCGGCGCGGCGCTCCTTCAGCATGTATGGTCCGGTGCCGATGAAGCGCGTCATCGGGGCTGCCTGGTTGCTGGCCGGCGTCACCGCCATGGCGTTGTTGTTGAGCGACAGCAGCGCCAGCAGTGGGGCGTAGGGGTCCTTTAGCGTCAGCACCACCGTATGCGCGTCCGGCGCGGTGGCGGAGGTGATGTAGGACCAGCCGGTCTTGCCCCGGTCCGAAACGTCGCGCCAGCGGTTCATCGAGGCGATCACATCGGCCGAGGTCATCACCGAGCCGTCGTGGAACTTCACGCCCTGGCGCAGCGGGATGGTCAGTTTGCGGCCGCCGTCGCCGATCTCGGCGTCGCGCGCGGCCAGCAGCGGCACGATCGTCAGGCCGTCGCCGAAGGTGTACAGTGTCTCGAACACGTGCTGCATGATGCCGCCGACGAGGTCGGCGGTGGTCACCATCGGGTCGAGCGTGGTCGGCTCGCCGACGGTGGCCACCGTGATGGTGCCGCCCGGCTTCGGCTGTGCCTGTGGCTGTGCGTGGGGTGCGGCGGCAAGCAGCCCCGCCATGACGAATAAGCCTGCAAGTCGTCGCATCGGCCCGTCCTCCTATGTTGCTTTTTTGCCGTACACGCGCTCCACCCCGTCGCGCACGCGGGCGACGAAGTCTGGCCCGATCTTCACGTCATGCGCGATCGAATGCCAAAGCCGGTTGGTAGTGACGAATTCGCGCATGCCGGCCAGTGCGGCGGCCACATCGTCCCAGCCCAGGCCCATCGCCTGCGGGCGGATGTCCAGCCCGATGGCGTGCATGGCGCCCAGCATCTCCTCGGCGCGGCTTTCGTGCAGCAGGCAGCCGATATAAACGCCCAGGCCCACCGGCTGGCCGTGGATGAACTTGCGGCGGGTCTGATATTCCAGGGTGTAGAAGAAGAAATGCTCCACCCCCTCGATATGCCGCGGCATCCAGCCGGCGGCGTGGAAGGAGCCGCCGCCCCAGCGCAGCCCGTCGATCAGCACGCCGATGCCGCGCGGGGTGAGGTCGCGGATGTCATCGGTATGCGCCAGCACGGCCTCCACCCGGTCGAGCGAGCCCTGCGCCAGCGCCGCGTCGTACGGCCAGCGCGGCTCGCAGCGCCCGAGGCGGTCGGAATATTGCCAGTCTAGCACGCCGGTGTGGTTGCACAGGATGTCGCCGATGCCGGAGTAGTTGAGCTGGCGCGGGGCGGCGCGGATGATGTCGAGGTCGATATACACCGCCTCCGGCACCGCCCAGCCGACATACTGCACCACGCCATCCACGCGCACGCCGGCGCGATGGCCAAACATCGCATCCACGCTCAGCGCCGTCGGCACCTGGAACAGCGGAAGGCGCCGGCGCCAGGTGATGTATTTGGCAACATCGATCGACATGCCGCCGCCCAGGCCAACCACCGCCTGCACCGCCGGCAGGCTGTCGAGCAGCCGTTCCAATTCGGCGGCATCGACCGAGGCCACCAGATGCACATGGCAGTCGGCACCGGCGAACTCGGCGGCGAACAGCGGCCAAAGATCGGCCATCGTCACCACCAGGAAGGGGCGGTGCACGAAATGCCGCAACTCCGCCACCAGGTTGCGGCCGAGCACGGTGGGAAAGCCCGGCACGCTCACGACGACTCGCCTGTGTAGGAGATCGCCGGGCCCGAATTGATCGCCGCCATCAGTCCGCCGTCCGCCGCCAGGCAGGTGCCGGTGACGAAGCTCGCGGCATCAGAGACGAGGAAGCAGGCAGCCTTCGCCACGTCCTCCGGCTGGCCGAGCCGCCCCATCGGCTGGGCGGCAGCGAAGGTCGCCAGCAGGGCGGCGGGGTCGTTGGTGGAGGCCGCCTCGCGATGCAGCATCGGCGTCTCGATGGCACCGGGCAGGATGGCGTTGACGCGGATGCCGAAGGGCGCACCTTCCAGCGCCAGGGCGCGCATCAGCGCCACCTGCCCGCCTTTGGAGGCGGCATAGGCGGCGATCTCGCGCGAGGTCATGAAGGCGTGCGGGGAGGCGGTGAGCAGCACAGCCCCCGGCCGCCCGGCCGCGCGCATCGCCTGCATCGCGGCGCGGGCGCAGTAGAAGCTGCCGCTGAGGTTCACCGCGATCACCCGGTCCCACTCGGCATCCGTGGTGTCCCACACCGAGCGGCACAGTTCGATACCGGCGTTGGCGTGCATGATGTCGATCCCGCCGAACGTGGCGACCGTCCAGGCGACCAGCGCCGCGCAGCCGGCGCTGTCGGCGACGTCGAGGGGGCGGAAATGTGCTTCGCCGCCGGCGGCCACGATGGCGGCAACGGTTGCGGTGGCGGTCTCGGCGTCGATGTCAGCGACGACCACGCGCGCGCCCTGCGCGGCATAGGCGCGGGCGCAGGCGGCACCGATGCCCGCTCCAGCGCCGGTGACGATGGCGACGCGCCTGGCGAGAGGCGCGGCCATGCTCATGCCACCTTCGCCGGCGTGGGCGCCAGCAGGCGGCCCTCGGCTTCCTGCAGGGCCACCTGCACCGCGCCGAGGGCGACCGACTCGGTGCCGAGGAAGGAGGCGATGACATGCCGTGGCGGGCGCGGCACCAGGGCTGCCAGGCGGGTGCGCAGCGGGCCGACCAGGGCCGCGCCGATGGCCGCGATCTCACCGCCGAGGATGATCGTCGCCGGGTTCAGCACGCAGGTCACCGCTGCCAGCCCCTGTGCGAGGTGCTCGATCTGCCGTGCCATGATCCGGCGCGCCTCTGCGTCTCCCGCGGCGGCGGCGGCGGCGATGGTGGCGGGGCCGATCGCCTCCGGATCGCCACCGGCGAACTGCGCGATCAGGCTCGATGGCGTGGCCCGCCGGCCCAGGCGGGCGAAGGCGGAACTGCCGGCGGTCCATTCGAACTGGCCGAACCCTGCTTCGGGCGGGTCGTCGTCGCCGGGGATCGGCAGGTTGCCGATCTGGCCGGCCGCGCCGTCGAACCCCGGCAGCAGCCGTCCGCCGATCAGCACGCCCATGCCGATGCCGACCCCGAGATGGATATAGACGGCGTTCGCGTCCTCCCGCGCCGCCCCCAGCCGGCTTTCGGCGAGGCAGGCGAGATGAACGTCGGTGTTGACCAGGATCGGGCAGTCGAAACCCGGTTGCAGGCGGGGGACGAGGGCAAGCCCCTCCCAGTCCGGCAGGGCCGGGACCAGGCTTGCCCGACCGGAGACGGGATCGACGATGGCCGGCACGCCGACTCCGATCGAGACCAGGTCGCGCCGCGCCAGCCGCGCCTGCGCCAGGGTTGTCGACACGGCCTCGTCCAGCCTGGCCAGCAGCGGATCTGGGCGCAGGGAGCAGCGCGGCCCGGCCTCCAGCCTGGTGCGGCCGACGATGCGCCCGGTGAGATCGGCCACCAGCACCACGATCTGTGCTGCGCCGATATCGATGCCCAGCACGTGCCCGGCTGCGGCGTTGAAGGCCAGCCGCGCCGCCTTCGGCCCGCGCCGGCCGGACGGCGCCTGATCGGGCGTTGCCGTCTCGATCGCCAGGCGGTCGCGCAGCAGCATCGCCGCGATGTCGTTGACGGTGGGCTGCGACAGGCCGGTGGCCGCCGAAATCTCCGAACGCGACATCGAACTGCGCGTGCGCAGCGTGCGCAGCACCAGCCCGGCATTGATCCGGCGGACGAGTGAAGGCGATGTGGCGGAGGCGGTGGGCAGGTCGATGATCACGGAGCTTCCCTTGCCAATCATCAAACCGTAAATGACCCTTTGTATTAAAAGCAAGCGCGAATCCGCGCGCTGTTGACGAAAATGCTCGTCATGAGCAGTTTTGTTGCCGGGTGGGTCGACGTCACGGCCCCCCGTCATGGCCAATTGAAGAACAACATTTATCAATGAGATGCGATGATGCGTGACCTCGAAGCCCCCGGCCGCTCGCCCGTTCGCGCACGCAATGCGATGGTCGCCACCCCCAATCCCCTGGCGACGCAGGCGGCCATCGCCATGCTCGGCCGCGGCGGCAATGCGGTGGATGCGGCGATCGCGGCAATGGCCGTGCTGTGTGTGGTCGAGACGCTGAACGTCACCCTCGGCGGCGACTGCTTCGCCCTGCTGGCGCCGGGCGGGCGCACGCCGATCCTTGCCTATAATGGCTCGGGCCGCGCCCCGGCGGCGGCGGATGCCGAGCGGGCGCGAGCGCTGGGCTGGCAGGCTCTGCCGGCGACCGGGCCGCACGCGGTCACCGTGCCGGGCGTGGTCGAAACCTGGGCGCGGCTGACCGCCGCGCACGGCACACGCGGGCTGGACGAACTGCTGCAACCCGCCATCGCCTACGCCGAACACGGCTACCCCGTCGGCGATGTCATCGCCGCCCACTGGGCCCGCGCCGCCGACCGCCTGCGCCCCGACGCGGAGGCAAGCCGGCTGTTCCTGCCGGGCGGCGCGCCACCGAGGCCGGGCCAGGTGCACCACCAGCCAGACCTGGCACGCAGCCTGGGCCTGATCGCCGGCGCAGGCGCCGATGCGTTCTATCGCGGCGAGCTCGGCGCGCGGATCGTCGCCCATCTGCGCAGCCTCGGCGGCGAGCAGACCGAGGCGGACTTCGCCACTCATGCGGGCGAATTTGTCGACCCCGTCGCCCAGGCCTATCGCGGCCACCTGGTGCATGAGTGCCCGCCGAACGGCCAGGGCGTGGCGGCGTTGATGATGCTGGGCATCCTCGGCAGCCGGCCGGTCGAACCAGGGGGGCCGCTGTCCGTTGCCCGGCTACATCGCGCGATCGAGGCCGGGCGCATGGCGATCGCCGCGCGCAACCGACTGGTGGGCGACCCCGCGGCGGCACAATCCTGGCCGGCCATGCTGCGGGCCGACTCGCTCGCGACCCTGGCCGCGCGCATCGATCCGCATCGCTGCGCCCCGCCGGAACTGGATGCCAGCCTGCCGATGGGCACCGACACCTGCCACGTCGCGGTGGTGGATCGGGACGGCACGGCGGTCAGCATGATCGCCTCGATCTTCGAGGATTTCGGCAGCGGCATCGCCGTGCCCGGCACCGGCATCCTGCTGCAGAACCGCGGGCGCGGCTTCGTGCTGACCCCTGGGCATCCTAACGAATACGGGCCCCACAAGCGCCCGCTGCACACAATCATCCCCGCCTTGCTCTCACGCGACGGCCAGGTGACGCACGTGCTCGGCGTCGTCGGCGGTCACTACCAAGCCTGGGGCCAAGCCCACATTATTGGCAACCTGCTCGACCACGACTGTGAACCGCAGACCGCCCTCGACCTGCCGCGCCTATGGCATGATGGGGCGCAGGTGGAGGTGGAGCGCGGTATTGCTCCTGCCACCGTCGCTGCCCTGCGCCGGCTTGGGCATCGTGTTGTCGCTCATGCCGACCTGCCCAACCCCTGGCCACTCGGCGGCGCCCAGCTGATCGAGATCGACCACGCAGCCGGAACGCTGACTGGCGCGTCGGATCCGCGATTGGACGGCTGTGCGCTCGGCTATTGATCGCGACGGGTGTCTCTGTCGATGATCCGGCAACAACGTGCCGGCCGGCGCGGAAAACAGACGATGGAAGCATAGAGTACCAGCGAAGCTGACTCTGACAGCGAAGGCTCTGGAGCCCCTTGGCGCCGAACGGCTTGCCGAATTGCTGTTTGAACTCGGCCAGGACGACGCCACGATCAAGCGCCGTCTCCGGCTGGAACTGGCCGGGCTGGCAAGCCCGCGCGAAGTCGCCAACCAGATCCGAAAACGTATCGCAACGATCGCGCGTTCCAAGTCGCGTGTGGACTGGCAAACCCGGCGTGGTCTTGTGCATGATCTCGAGATGCAGCATCGGCCCATCGTCAGCGCGGCCGCGACCGACTCATTGGAACTGGCTGACCGAGCGTTTCACGCGCTGCTCGACAACGGCTATGGCCAGTATGACCAGCTTATCGCGACACTGGCGTCGGCGCTGGGTCCGGCGGGGTTGGCGCTTCTCAAGGGCAGAATGCTCGATGCGCAACTTCAGCCGGTTCAACGGCAGCCTGATACGCGGCGGCGCCAGATCGGCTGGAGTATGAGCGGCCCTGTCTACGCCGACGAAGTGGAGAATATCGGCCGCCGAAGCGCCACGCGTCTGGCTTTGATGGAGATCGCCGACGCCGAGCAGGACGCCGACGGTTTCATCGCGCAATATGATGATCACGCCAGACGAATGCCGAACATTGCGGCTGAGATCGCGATGCGACCCCTGCGGTCCGGTCGGCCGGAGGAGGCCTGGCAGGCGCTGGAGGCAGCAGAGGCGACGCCGCGCGGATCGCCGGCTTTCACCTGGGAAGATGCACGGATCACGGTGCATGAGGCGTGCGGACGGATGGAGGACGCCCAGGCGACCCGCTGGTCCTGCTTCGAGCGTGGACTGTCCGTGGGGCACCTGCGCGACCATTTGAAAAGGCTCCCGGGTTTCGAGGATGTCGAGGCCGAACAGCGCGCGTTTGGCCTCGCGCGGCAATACAAGGATTTCCTGGGAGCCCTCGCCTTTCTGGCCTCCTGGCCAGCACCCGACCAGGCTGCGCGGCTGGTGATCGACCGGGCCGCGGAGCTGGACGGAAATCACTACGAGGTCCTGTCGCTGGCTGCTGAGGCGCTCGCGGGCCGCCATCCGCTGGCCGCCACGCTTGCACTGCGGGCGATGATCGACTTTGCGCTCGTGCGGGCCAGGACCAGCCGCTACCGCCATGCTGCCCGGCACCTTGCCGATTGCGCGGGCCTCGCGGCCTCCATTTCCGATTTCGGCCCCTTCGAAGCCCATGACGCATACGTCGCACGGCTGCATCGGATCCACGGAAGTAAAGCCACGTTCTGGAACGCGATAGCATAGCGCCGCACTTCGCTTGCTGGGGGCACTGGCGCCGGTGCAGCGCCACTCCGCTCATCCATTGATCGTTGCGTGCGTCAGGCTCGAGCCTGGTAGATGGTTTAGGACCGTGTAGCGCGTTCCTTCCTCGGGCTCACCATCCGAATCCGCTCAAGGGTGGCAGATGCCGTTGCAACATCTGCGCCGTTGCTGGGCGCGCACGCCGGTGCCTATGCTCCCCGCCGGGTGGCGCACGGCCTGCGTGCCGGGTGCCGTCCCAGGATGACATATCTCGGAGGAACAGGTCATGGCGCCCCGGACGAAGATCTGGACGGATGTCGATTTCGAGCGCGACGGCAAGCAGATCGACTGGCTGAACCTGCCGCATTCCGTCACCCGCTCAGCCTACGGCATGATCGCCATCCCGATTGCCGTGATCCGCAACGGGCCCGGCCCCACCGCTTTGTTCATCGCGGGCAACCACGGCGACGAGTATGAGGGCCAGATCGGGCTGCTCAAGCTGATCCGCACCCTGACACCCGAGCAGGTGCAAGGCCGGGTGATCATCGTGCCGGCGCTCAACCTTCCCGCCGCCCTCGCGGGCACGAGGGTGTCGCCGGTCGACGAGGTCAACCTCAATCGCGCCTTCCCCGGGGAGCCCGCCGGCACCGCGACGCGGCAGATCGCCTACTACGCCGACACCGAACTGTTCCCCCGCGCCGACGTGGTGGTCGACCTGCATTCCGGCGGCTCCTCGCTCGATTACCTGCCATTCGCCTCGGTGCACGAAAGTCCGGATGCCGAGGTCAACCGCAAGGGGCTGGCAGCGCTCAAGGCGTTCGGCGCGCCGCTGTCGCTGATGTGGCAGACCACGCCCGACTACGCCTACGCCTCGCACGCCTGCATGCGCCACGGCGTGCCGTACATCGGCGGCGAATACGGCGGCTGCGGGCGGGTGAACCGGCAGGGTGTCGATCTGGTGGAGCGCGGCCTCGCCCGGCTGCTCGCCCATATGGGCATCACCGACAGGGCGAGCGCGCCACCGGACGAGCCGGTGCGGCTGGTGGAATTCCCCAACCGCGACTTCTTCGTCTACGCGCCCGAGCCCGGCCTGTTCGAGCCCGCGACCGATCTCGGCGATGTCGTCCGGGCCGGCGATCTCTGCGGTCATGTGCATTTCGTCGACAATCCGGCCAGGCCCCCGCTCGCCTGCCACTACAAGGCCGACGGCTTCGTCGTCTGCAAGCGTCATTTCGGACGGGTCGAGCGCGGCGACTGCGTTGCCCACCTCGCCCGCGATGTGGCGGGCTGAGCCGTGAACAACGAGATCCTGTTCGAGCGCAACGCCCTGGTGCCGATGCGCGACGGCGTGGAACTCGCCGCCGATATCATCCGCCCCAATGACAGCCACCGCCGCCCAGCGATCCTCAACTTCAACCCCTACCACAAGGACGGCCGGGGCGGGCGCCTCGCCGTCGAGACGGTGCATCGCCATTTCGCCGCCCGCGGCTATGCCGGGGTAACGGCCGATCTGCGTGGCCTCGGCAATTCCGGCGGCACCAGCCCCGCCTGCTTCGCGCCGCAGGAGGCGCTGGATGGGCACGACCTCGTCGAATGGATCGCCGCCCAGCCCTGGTGCGACGGCAATGTCGGCATGTGGGGCGTCTCCTACCCTGGCATCACCGCACTATCGACGGCGGCGACCAATCCGCCACATCTGAAGGCCATCG
Organism: Asaia bogorensis; assembly: GCA_945874805.1. Classification (GTDB taxonomy): domain Bacteria; phylum Pseudomonadota; class Alphaproteobacteria; order Acetobacterales; family Acetobacteraceae; genus CAIRTN01. Next base: position 17,616 of record CAMCJI010000042.1, read on the forward strand.
TGCCGATCCATGCCACCTCCGACCTGCATCGCGGCGTGGTGTCCCTCGGCGGCACCCGGCCCGGATTCTGGATGCGGGCCGACTGGGGCCCGCGGATGGCGGCCTACAACCTGATGCCGCCGCAGTTCCTCGACCTCGGCGGCCGCTGGGCCAGGATCTGGGCCGAGCATCTGGAGGGCAACCCGCCCTGGCTCGATGCCTTCGCCGCCCATCCCGGGTTTGACGGATTCTGGCAATCCCGCGTCGCCGACATGGCGCGGATCACCTGCCCGACGCTGAGCATCTGCGGCTGGCGCGATCTCTACACCGACTGCACGCCTCTCGACTTCTCCGCCATCAACGCCCCCAAGCGCCTCATCATGGGCGCCTGGAAGCACGAATTCCCCGATACCGGCAAGGAGGCGCCGGCCGCGGGGCTGGCCGAGATGGAGCGCTGGTTCGACCGCTGGCTGATGGGCCGGCCCACCGGGATCGAGGACGAGGCCCCGGTCTCGCTGTATGTGCAGGGGCAGCAGGGCTTCTGGCGCGCCGAACAATGCTGGCCGCCGGCCCGCCAGCAGCGCCGGGATGTCTTCCTCACCCAACACGGCGGGCTCGCGGCCGCCGGGGATGGCGGGGACAGCGCCTATGCCTATGACCCCACCGTCGGCATGCAGTCCCTGGCGTGGGACCCCTGGACCACCGCGCTGGACCCGGCACTGCCGCGCGACCATTCGGCCGACGATGCCCGCTCGCTGTGCTTCACCGGCCCGCCGCAGTCCGAACCGCTCGAACTGATCGGCAATGCCGAGGCGCTGCTCGAGGTCACCGCAAGCGCCCTCCCGCTCAACCTGGTGGTGAAGCTGTCGGCCGTGGCCCCCAATGGCCGCTCCACCCTCATCACCACCGGCTGGATCGACCTCGCGGCGCAGGCGACGGCGGGGCGGCGATGCCGGGTGACGGTCCCGCTGCGGGCAACGGCCTACCGCCTGCTGCCCGGCGAGCGTCTGCGCGTCGCGGTGGCCTGCGCCGATTTTCCGCGCATCTGGCCGACACCCCTGCCCGCGACGCTGACGCTGCATCACGGCGCCAGCCATGTCCGTCTGCCGGTCTGCCCACCCCCCGAAGGCGCGGCACCGCGCCCGAACTGGGGGCGGCTGCAACCCGAAATCCTCGGCTCGCCCAACGACGGCGGCGGCAGCCAAACCTGGGACCTGTCGCGTGACCTGATGACCGACACCGTCCGCCTGTCGGCCACCAAGACCGAACGCGTGCGCATCGACCCGGCGACCGCGGTGGCAACCGACCACGAGTACGGCGCGGCCGTCAGCGCCGCCCGTCCCGATCTGGCGCGTATGCACTCGGCAACCACGGTCCGCATCGAGCGGCCGGTCGGCCGCACCGAACTGCGGATATGCACCTTGACGACCGGGCAGGCCTCCTCGGCTGATATCGCCATCACCATCGACGGCCAGCCGTTCTGGCAACGCCACTGGAACTACACCGAAACCGGCTGAACGGCCGGGCTGCGCGCCTTTGGTCAGCCGAGCCGGGTCAGCCTCAGCACGCGGGCGCGGTTGGTGATGAGGCGCAAAGCGTTGCCCTCGCGGGCCAGGAGCATGCGAGTGCTCGATGGCGATTCAGCGCCGCCGCGGGTCACCAGGGCCAGCGTGTCGGAGAGCGGCATGAGTGTATCGACCGAGCGGGTCGGGCCGGTGCCGATCGCGAAACGCCCGTCGGCGATCTCGAGCGTCGCGTGGTGCGCGGGGGCGGCCCAAATGCCGCTGAACGAGTCTGTCGTTCCGCCAGGGGCTGGCGAAAAGCGATAGGCGCGGTGACCGATTTCGCCCTCGATACCTCCTGATGCAGGGCGCAGGCGGACCGGCATGTGGGCGGAGCCGCTCGCGGCCCAGCCATCTGCGCCGCGATGCAGCGCCGTTTGCGCCCCCAGGAAGGTGACGCCGCCGCCCCTGGTCTCGATCCAGTACGGCGCATCGGCGGCCACAAACAAGCCGTCGGGCAGCATGCCGACCGCCGGGTCGGGAAGTTCAGCGCCGTGCAGGGCGGCCATCACGCGCAGGGCCAGGCCATGTGCGTCAGTGTCCTCGCGGTTGCTGACGACGACGACGCCGGCGGATGCCGCAGGATCGAGCAGGAAGTGGTTCTTGTAACCTGGCAGGGAGCCCCCGTGGCCGATCAGCTGGCGTTCGCCCATGGCGGTCCGTGCAAGACCCAGACCGTAGCCGGTTGGCGTGCCGTCGTTCAGATGGCGCAGCGCGCCGAGTTGGGCGAGCAGACCCGCCGCGGGGTCCCGCCCCGTCAGCAGCGCCTGGGCCCAGATAGTGAGATCGCGCCCGCTGCCGGCCAGACCGCCGGAGGCCGAGATATGTGCGCCGTAGCGACCCTTCACCCAACCGCGCCGGGCCCGCCAGTAGCCGGCGGCGAGATTCGCCACGGGATCGGTCTCGTCCAAGGGGAAGCTGATGCCCAGGCCGAGCGGATGGAAGAACCGCGCCTGCAGCTCGGCCGCGACGTCCATCCCCTTCGCCTCAAGGGCGGCCTGCGTCAGACGATAGCCGGTGTTGGAGTAGGAGATCTCGGTGCCAGGAACGAAATTCAGGCCTTCGACCGCCGAGATGAACGCCAGCAGCGCCTCGCGGTCCATCGTCGTGGTGCCGGAAATTCCGAGCTGGGCGGCGACCTCCATCGTGTCGGCGAGCCCACCCGTCATGTCCAGCGCGCGCCCAATGGTGACGGCGGCGTTGGCGTGCGCCAGCGGCAGATGAGCGCCCAGCGCGTCGGAGAGCCCAACCGCCCCTGTACGAAGCAGAAGAGCAGCGAAGAAATGCTTGGAAATCGAGGCGTAGCGGACCGCGCTGTCCGGCTGGAAGGGCATGTTGAGATCGAGACTGGCAAGACCGCCCGCGGCCTCGGCGCGAATGGTGTCGGCGTCGAACAGAAGTATGACACCGCCTGGGCCACCCTCCTCGGTCCAGGCCTGGGCAATCCGATCTGCCTCCGCTGCCGCGCGTTGCCAGTCCATGGTGTAGCTCCTTTTCGAAGGCGCGAGGATGCTCGGAGGTCCTAGAGGCAGGCAAGTCGTTCTTCTTCGGGTGGCTCGATTGCCGATCATTCTCGGCCCTCCAGAAGGCGAAGGGCACTCTCGCCGGCTGCACCGACGAGCTGCTGGGGCCGCCGCCACCGCCAGCACCGCCCGGTGCCAGCGGCGAACGCGCGGGGTCAGCCGTCTCGACCATCCGGCGCCGTGTCTTCGCCACATCCCACTGCCCATCCGGCTCCCGCTCGATCCGACCCTTGGCCGCTGCCTTGCGCAGGGCGGTCTCGGTGACACCGATGCGCCGGGCGACCTCGCGGGTGGAGGGGGTCAATTCAGCCATGGCGGCGAGCTCCCGCCGCAGAAGCGAGCATCAAAAATGATGCGATTCTAATGAACTAACAGCTTGGCTCCGCTCCGGCACAGCGCGAAGTGTCCATCATGCGCAGGGGAACACGCCCCGCCAGGCAGGAGACCGAACGATGAACAGCACCCGTATCCACAAGAGCCAGCAAGCCAGCCTGGCTGAGTTCATGAAGCAGATGGAGGTCTTCCGGGGCCACGTCTCCGAGCTTCAGGCGATGGCGGACAACCACATCGGCGCCGATCCCGACAGCATGCTCTGGGGCGCCGCCGGCACCCTGCAGCACTGGAACGCCATCCTTGCCCGGGTGACCGACGCTCATCACCAGCGCGGAGAATTCGCCCCCGAATAGACGGGGCCTTTCCCCTGCGCCCCGCCAGGGTTCAGCCCCGCGGGGCTCGGGGTGGTAGCAGGCTCCCGATGGTCGGGGGCCGCGACCTGGAGCACGCAGATGAGCCTTTCCCCCGCCGCCATGATCGTCCTGACCCGCGCCGCGGAGCGGCCGGACCACCGCCTCGAATTCCACCGCAAGCTGCCCACGGGCGGCCGCAACAAGATGATCGACGCCTTGCTGCGCGAGGGCATGATCGTCGAAACCATCGGCGACTACCGCCTGGGCGATGCCTCCACCCTGATCGAGGATGCCGCCACCGGCCTGATGCTCACCACCCTCGTCCTGACCGACGCCGGCTTCGGCGCCGTCGGCCGCCAGCCGCCCAGCATCGCCGACATTGCGCCCACGGCGCCGCCCGCGGCTTCTGCCGAGACGGTGGCGCAGGAAGCCGCCGCGGTGGCCGATGCCCTCGACGCCGCACCCCTGGCGCCCACGTCGCGTGCGACCCTGCGCGACGCCGCCGCCTCGGTCCTCGCCGCCTGGGATGACGAAGGCAACCGCGAGACCGACATCATCGCCGCCCTGGAAGGCCCGATGGAGGCCCTGCGCGCCTTGCTCGCCAACCGCACCGCGTGCAGCACGAATGCTGGTGCGCCGCGCAAGCCGCGCGAGGGCACCAAGCAGGAGGCCGTCCTCACCATGCTCCGCCGCACCGAGGGGGCGACGGTCGCGCAGATCGCCGAGGCCACCGGCTGGGCGACCCACACGGTTCGCGGCTTCCTGGCCGGGTTGAAGAAGAAGGGCTTCACCATCGCCACCTTGGAGCGGGTCCGCATGGTCGGGCCGAACAAGGAGGGCGCGAAGGGGTCCTACACGCGATACGCCATCGCCGGGTGATGGGCTCCTGGCGGGGTGCTGATGCAGCGTCCCGCCAGCCTCCGAAGATGATCAACCGCGCTTGGAGAACGCAATCTTCCGGGCGGGCGCCGCGGCCACC
>CAMCJI010000043.1 GCA_945874805.1 Asaia bogorensis
TCACCGGCGGCACCTCCTTCGTGCCGGCGGTGCGGCGGATCTTCACGCAACGCTTCGGCGAATCGCGGGTGGTTGCGGGCGGCGAATTCGTCTCGGTGGCCGAGGGGCTGGCGCTGATCGGCCAGGACGGGTCGTGGCAGAACGCGGCCTGACCAACGCGCGCGTCCGGCGCGGCCGGCGCAATCAGGCCGAGGGCGTCGGCGCGGAGGCGGCGGCCTGTGCGGCGCTGCTGGCCGATGGCTGGGCCATCCTGGCGCAGCGCCTGCGCACCCCGGCCGGCGAGATCGACATCATCGCCGAGCGCGACGGGCTGCTGGCACTCGTCGAGGTGAAAAGCCGCCCGACGCTTGCCGGGGCGGCGTTCTCCCTCGGCCCGCGCCAGCGCGCCCGGCTGATCGCGGCGGGCGAGATCGTGCTGGCCGGGCAGCCCGGCTGGGGGCGCGCGGGAGTGCGGTTCGACGTGATGCTGGTCGATGCCGCCGGGCAGGTGCGGCGGATCGCCGACGCATTCCGCATAGAGGGCTGAGCGGCTATAAGGCGGGTGACCTCAGGAACGCCCGGATGCGCCGTATCGTTTTCGCTGCTTTGCTGCTGGCAAGCCCCCTCGCCGCCCAGCCCTTCCCGCCACAGCCTGGCGAGGTGCTGGCCAACCGCCTGCCGGACCCGCCGGTGGATGATGACGCGGCGCCGCGGGCCTTCCTGCTGGCCGCGCGCTTCGCCATCACCGCAGGACGGCTGGGTGAGGCGCAGGAGGCGCTGGAACGCGCGGAAAGCCGGGAATTGAGCCGGGTGGAGCGCCCATCGCTCGCGGGGGTGCCGAGCCGTCAGCCGCTGGTGGCGCATATCCGCGCCGCGCGTGCGGCCCTGGCGGCGCAGGACAGTGAAGCGAGCCTGCTGGCGATCGACGCCGGATTGGGCGAGTAGCCCTCAGCCCTGGCGGCGGCGGCGCACGGCGAGCATGCCGGCGAGCCAGCTGCCGGTCAGCGCCAGGCCGATCGGCTCGGGGATGGCGCTGCTGGCGAGGTTCCAGCCGATCACGTCGAAGGCGGTCAGGTCGAGAGCGGTGACCGCGAGCAGCTCGCCGGTCCCGGCCGTCGGGTCCATGATGCCGAGGCCGAGATTGTCCTTCCAGTGGCTGGCCTGACGGCCATCGCCCTGCACCTTGCCGGTGGAGAACGTGCCCATCGTGTTGGTGCAGCCGCTGTTGAGCGAGAAGGATTTGGCGCTGGTGTTCGCCGTCCAGTCGATCAGCGCGCCCGCGCCGGCCGCGGTGGCGGAGCAGCGGAACAGGTCGAGGGTGGAGACGAAGGTGAACAGGTCGTCGCGGAAGAACAGGCTGGTGGAGTTGGTGTCCAGCACGTCCACGCCGCTGATGAAGCCCAGCGCGTGGCCGATCTCGTGCACCGCCAGACCGTAGAAGTCGTAGGTGCCGGAGGTGATGCCGTTCGTCCGGTCGAAATCGTAGGTGAAGGAGTTGCCGAAGACGATGTAGCCGTCGCAGGTGGTGATGCAGCCCGAGGCGGTTTGCGCGCCGGGGCTGACCGTCAGGCCGAGGGCCTTGGCGTTCGCGGTGGTGATTTCGAGGGTGGTGTTGTTGGCGTCCCCATCCGCATCGGTGAAGGGCGTGGCCGAGCCGGAGCCGTTCGGGCTGTTCGAGGTGCGGTTGAGATACAGCGACACCGCCGAGGTGTTCGGCAGACGGGCGACGGCCGTCGTGTCGTTCGCGCTGACGATGTCCGCGACCATGGCGGCGCGGACGGTGGAGTAGCTTGCCTTCACCGCCGCCGAATCGGCCGAGGCGAGAATGCCCGCGCCCAGGGTATCGGTGCCGACGGTGAAGCGCAGGCTCACCGTGTCGCTGAACTGGCTGGCCCAGTAGTTCGCCGCGCTGGAAAAGGCGGTCTGGGCCGAGACGGAGGTGCCGGCGACGAAATCGAGCTGGATGGTCATGGCGGCCTGCGCCGGGGGGGCAGCAACTGCCGCTAGCAGGCCAAGTGCCGGAAGCACTGATTTGAATTTGTTCACCAATGTATCTCCAGTCGTCAAATTCAGAGAGCCACAACCGCAAAGTCAGCGAAAAATACGTGACAGCTTTCTGCCACCCGCGCGGGTGGCTGACAAGCCCGTTATGATCACAGTTCCGTTCAGAATTGTTCAGGCCGGGGTGGCGAGGAGCCGGGGCCGCAGCCGCATAGCCCCCAGACCCGCCAGCGCCAATCCCAACATCACCAGCCCGCCAGGCGCCGGGACGGCATTGCTCGTCAGGTCCCAGCCGATCGTATCGAAGGCTTGCAGGTCCCGGTTCAGCAGCACCAGCAGCTCTCCGGCCGCCGTGGTGGGGTCCATGATGCCGAGGCCGAGGGCGTTGTGCCAATGCGCGGCGCCGTAGCCGTCCCCCCAGGTTTTGCCGGTGGCGAATTCCCCGAGCGAGACGCTGCAATCGGCGAGCAGGGAGAAGTCGACGCGGGTGTCATGCACCGTCCAGTCGATCAACCCGCCGGCGGCGACGCCCTCCGGCGAGCAGCGGAACAGATCGAGCGGCGTGACGAAGTTGAAGGCGCTGTCGAGATGATAGACGCCGCCCGAAAACTGGTCGAGCGTATCGACGCCGCTGAAGAAGCCGAGCACATGGCCAATCTCCTGCGCGGCAATGCCGATGAAATCATATTTGTTCGCAGCGATGCCATCGCTGCGATTATAGTCGAAGCTGAAGTTGGGACTGAAACTGACAAAGGCGTCGCAGGTGGTGACGCAGTTGACCATCGTCTGCTTGGCCAGCGGCACAACCAGGCCCATCGCCCGCGCGTTCGCCGTGGTCATGTTGATCGTGCTGTTGTTCACGTCGCCGGCGTTATCGACATAGCCGATATCGGACCCCGCCCCGTACGGGCTGTTCAGCGTATGGTTCAGGTAGATCGAAAACGAAGTGGCTTCCGGCAGCTTCAGCATCGCCGCGACGTCCGTAATGCCCAGCGCATCCGCGGTCAGCGCCTGGTTGACGGCTGAGTAGCTGTACCGCAGCGAAGGGGCGAGCGTGGTGGCGAGCACCGTGGCGCCGGTGTTTTGCACGCCGATCGTGATGCGCACGGCCACATCGTCGGTAAACACAGCCTTCCAGATATCCGCCGCGGCGTTGAAGCCGGCGATCATCTCAACGGGCGTGCCGCTGCGCGCATCAACCTGGATCGTCAGGCCTGCCAGGGCAGGCGGCGCCGTCAGCAAGGTACCGCACAGGAGTGCGGCCGGAGCGAGATGCCATTTCATTTTTACGATACCAATGCGCGAGGAAAGTCAAGCTCGACGCAGGCAAGATAGTTACATTTCGAAAAAAAACAATTGAAATATTACAATTGAAATATACGGAAAATACTCACGCAGGGGAGCCAGTACTTACACGTCACCCCTGCCCGGTACGCAGGGCCGTAAGTACCCCCTCCCCGTAGCGCGCCAGTTTCGACGCGCCGACACCCTTCACCTGCCCCAGCTCGGCGGCATCGGCGGGGTGGATGCTGGCGATCTCGCGCAGGACGGAATCGTGGAAAATCACGTAGGGCGGCACCGCCTGCGCCCGCGCCTCGGCCATCCGCCATTGGCGCAACGCCTCGAACAACGCGTTGTCCGCGCCGCTCGCCGGGGCGGCCGCGGCGTCGCGCGGGGTGCGGCGGATGCGCGCGGCCGGCGCCTCGCTGCGCAGCATCACCCGCTCCTCCCCGCGCAGGATCGGGCGGGCGCGTTCGGGGTCGAGCTTGAGGATGGGGTAGTCGCCCATCTCCATCTCCAGCGCGCCGCGGGCGATCAACTGGCGGATCACGCCGCGCCAGAACGCCTCCGGCCGGTCTGTGCCCACGCCGAAGGTCGGCAGCCGGTCGTGCTCCCAGCGTACCACCGGCTCGGTGGCCTTGCCGAGCAGCACGGAGATCACATGCCCGGCGCCGAAGCGCTGGCCGGTGCGGAACACGGCGGAGAGCAGCTTCTGCGCCTCGACCGTGCCGTCGAAGGCCACCGGAGGGTCCGCGCAGATGTCGCAGTGCCCGCAGGCGCCGGGGAACTCCTCGCCGAAGCAGGCGAGCAGCCCGCGGGTGCGGCATTCCGCCGTCTCCGCCAGGCCGATCATCGATTCCAGCCGGCCGCGCATCACCTGCTTCTGCGCTTCCGGCGCCGGCGAGGCCTGCAGGTGGTAGCGCGCGCGGGCGATATCCTCGCCGCCGTAGAGCATGCGGGTCTCCGCCGGCTCCCCGTCGCGCCCGGCGCGGCCGATCTGCTGGTAGAAGGCCTCGGGGCTGTCCGGCATGTCCAGATGCACGACGAAGCGCACATCCGGCCGGTCGATACCCATGCCGAAGGCGATGGTGGCAACCACCACCACCGGCTCGCCGGAGCGGAAGCGCGCGGCCGCCGCGCGCTTCTGGTCCGGCGGCAGGCCGGCGTGGAAGGCCACCGCCGCGATGCCCTTGCCCGCCAGCATCGCCGTCACCCGCTCCACCTTGGCGCGGCTGCCGCAATAGACGATGCCGGCCTCGCCGGGGCGGCGGCGCAGGAGGTCGAGCAGCTGCGCCGTCTCCGAGGATTTCGGCTCGGCGGCGATGTGCAGGTTGGGGCGGTGGAAGCTCGCGGCGAATATCCGCGCGTCCGGCATGTCCAGCGCGCGCAGGATGTCGTCGCGGGTGCGGTGGTCGGCGGTGGCGGTCAGCGCCACGCGCGGCACGCCCGGGAACAGGCGGCGGATGCAGGCGAGGTCGCGGTATTCCGGGCGGAACTCATGCCCCCACTGGCTGACGCAATGCGCCTCATCGATCGCGACCAAAGCGATGTGCAGCTGCGACAGCCGCTCCTGCGTCCCCTGCCCCATCAGCCGCTCGGGCGAGACGTAGAGCAGATCGAGCGTGCCGGCATCGAGGCTGCGGCCGACGCGCCGGGCCTCGTCCGGCTCCAGCTCGGAATGCAGGGCCCCGGCCTCGACGCCGAGCTGGCGCATGGCGGCCACCTGGTCGTCCATGAGCGCGATCAGCGGCGAGATGACGATGGCGGTGCCGGACCGCACCAGCGCGGGCACCTGATAACACACGGATTTGCCGGCGCCGGTGGGCATCAGCACGAGGGCATCGCCGCCGCTGGCGATGTGCTCCACCGCCTCGCCTTGCAGGCCGCGAAACTCGGGAAAGCCAAAGACCCGGCGCAGAATATCGCGGGGGGATGCGGCGGGGCTGATCAGCGCATCCATGCAGGGGCCGCGGGCATCATCATCAGGGACTCGGGTTCAGGGAAGCCCGACAATCTTGGCCCGGCCGCCTTGCGTCAACCTTTGCGGCGCCGCCAGGCGAAGGTGAGGCCGGCGGTGGCCAGCAGCGCGAGGCCGGAGGGTTCCGGAACCGGCGAAAAGGCGGTCACCTGGAGGTTGTCGTAGGCGGTTTCGGTGATCTGGCCGGAAGGGCCGTCGGTGTTGCCCATGTAGAGCCCGAAGGCGATCGGCGCGCCGCTGGCGGAAAAGTCCGGGTGCACGCCCGACAGTGACACGCCGCCGCTCACCGCGGTGAAGCTGCCTGCGGTGAGGCCCGCGGCGCTGCGGGTGTTCCAGAAGGGGAAGTCCACCGTGAAGGCGGAGAAGCCGTGGAAGAAGAACTGCCCGCCCTGCTCCAGCGCCAGGCCGAAGCCCTGGATCGACCCGCCGCAACTGTTGAAGGTGCCCAGCAGGCCGCAACCGAAGCTTTCGACCGACATGTCGATCGTGCCGATCGGGCCAAAGCTCGCGGGATCCAGCCGGTTGGCCGCATCATAGGCGATGCCGTAGGCGAAGGTCCGCTGCGGCAGGCTGCCCAGCGTGATCGTCGCGTCCAGATAGGCGCCCGCGACGAGGCTGGCGGAGCCGTTGGGCGAGGCATCGACGATGGTGAAGGCAGAGAAGTCGGCAAAGCTGTAGGTCACGGCCGCCCCGGCGGGGGCAGAAGCCAGCCAGCAGGACATCGTCAGGGCGACAATCGGGCGCATGCAATTCTCCACGATTCGGATGACATTTTCTTCACCCGGGGCGCGGCGGCGTGTCAATCCGGCGGCGTCACGGCGCGATGACGATCTCCGCCCGGCGGCTTTCCTGCGGCCCGCCGATCGGCGCCACCGCCCCCATCGCCCGCCGGTCGATCCGTGCCGGGGCTACTCCGAGGCTCTCCAGCCGGTCGGAGATCAGGCGGGCGCGCAGCCGGGTGATGTCGGCATTCGCCTCCGCACTGCCGCCGGGATCGGCAAAGGCGGTAATCACCACGCGGGCCGCCGGCATGGCGCGGGCGCGCTCGGCGGCGGCGGCCACGGTGACGAGGGCCGAATCGTCGATCGCACCGGACCACTCCTGGAAGAACACCAGGAACGGGCGGCTGGCAGTGGCTGACGGCGGCGGCGTTCCCGCACAGGCGGTCAGCAGCTGGAACAGGGCAGCAGCAAAGGCCGGGCGCATGAACGACTCCAATTCCAAGATGCGTCCAACCTCGGGGAACCGGGCAGCCGCGTCAAACGAAACCCGCTCAGCCCGCCGCCGCGACCGCGTGCCCGGCCGAGAGCCGGAAAATCCGGTCCAGCCGCTCCGCGCCGGTCAGCCGATGGGCGATGATGATGACGGTGCGGCCCTGCGCCGTCTCGTTCAGCACAGCGAAGAACTCCCGCTCGGTCTCGGCATCCAGGCCGGCGCAGGGCTCGTCGAGCAGCAGGACCGGCGCCGGGGAGAGCAGCGCGCGGGCCAGCGCCAGCCGCCGCCCCTGCCCGCCGGAGAACAGGTTGCCCGCCTCCCCCACCTGCGAATCCAGCCCGTGCGGCAGGCCGCGCACCAGATCGGCGATGCGCGCGGCCTCCAGTGCGGCCCATAGCGCGGGCTCGTCGGCATCGGGGCGGCCGAGTAGCAGGTTGGCGCGGATGGTGTCATCGAACAGATGCGTGGCCTGCGAGAGCCAAGCGATGCGCGCGCGCAGATCGGCCGCGTTCATGCTGGCGATATCGACGCCGCCGAGCCGGATCGCCCCGACCTCCGGCACCGCCACCCGCAGCAGCAGGGCCGCCAGGGTGGACTTGCCGGCACCGGACGGGCCGAGGATCGCCACCCGCATCCCCTCGGGCACATCGAGCGTCAGCCCGTCCAGCACCAGCGGCGCGCCCGCGGCCCAGCGGAAGCCCACGCCCTCGAACCGCAGCGCGTGGCCGGCGGGGGGGGCGACGGGATGTGCGGGGTCCGGCACGGGGATCGGGCCGTCGGCAGTTTCCACCACCCGGGCCGCCGCCGCGATGGCCCGCCCGGCCAGCACGCCCGCCTTCGGCAGGCCGAGTGCGACCTCGAAGGCCGCGGCGGTGAGCAGAAAGGCGGCAACCGCCTCGGCCGGATGCGCGCCCGCCGTCAGCAGCACCGCCAGCAGGGCCGCTTGGCCGCACAGGAACGCCGCGGCACCGGCACGGGCGACGCGCCGGGCGATGTCGTGCTGGCCCGCCAGCATCGCCGCCTCGCGGGCCTGGATCAGCGCCAGCATCCGCCCCTCGGCGGCGAAGGCGCGCACCTCGCGCAGGCCGCCCAGTGCGTCGAGGGCCGCGACCCGCAGGCCGCCCTCCGCCGCCGTCAGCCGCCGCCCGCCCTCCAGCGCATCGCGCGCCGCCCGCGCCGGCAGCACGAAGGCCGCCAGCCCGAACAGCAGCACCACCGACAGCGCCAGCGCCGGCTGGGCATGGCCGATGACGGCGAGCAGCACCGGCACCAGCAGGGCGGCACAGCACAGCGGCAGCAGCACGCGCATGTAAACCGCGTCCAGCGCCTCCACATCGCCGACCAGCCGCGCCAGTACGTCGCCGGCGCGACGGAAGCCGAGACCCCCGGCGGCGCGGCGGGCGAGCCCGGCGAAGAACCACACCCGCAGGTCCGCCAGGGCGCGGAACAGCGCCGCATGCGTCACCATCCGCTCCGCATAGCGCAGGCCGACGCGCAGCGGGCCGAGCAGGCGGAACAGCAGCGGGGCAGCGAACACCCCGCCGAGCGCCACCGCCGCCACCCCCGCCCCGGCCAGCACGCTCAACCCGATTCCCGCCGCCAGTGCCGCGACCGTCACCACGAGACCGGTGGCAAGCCAGCCCGCCCGCCCGCGCCACAGTTCCAGCACCCGCCAGAGCGGCGCGAGATCGGCGCGCGTCATGCCGCCCCCCGCGCCGGCGCGGCCCGGCCATCCCGCAGATCAAACCGCCTTCCGCCGAAGGCATGGGCGGCGGCGGAATGGCTCGCCAGGATCACCGTCCGCCCGACGGTCAGCCGGCGCAGGCTGTCCAGTACCTCGGCCTCGGTCAGCGGGTCGAGATGCGCGGTCGGCTCATCCATCAGCAGCAGCGGCGCCCGGCCGAGAAACGCCCGCGCGATCGCCACCCGCTGCGCCTGGCCGCCAGACAGGCCGTGCCCGCCCTCGCCGATCGGCGTGTCGAGGCCCAGCGGCAGGGCGGCGGCGATGGAATCGAGCCGGGCGAACCGCGCCGCCTCCGCCACTTCCTCGTCCGACGCCTCGGGCCGGGCGAAGCGGATGTTGTCGCGGATGGAGCCGGCGAACAGCGTCGGCCGCTGGCCGATCCAGGCGATCAGCCGCGAAAGCGCGGCCGGCACGAGGGTGGTGATATCCGCCCCGTTCAGCGTCACCCGCCCCTGGTCGGGGGCGACGAAGCCGAGCAGGATCTCCATCACCGTCGATTTGCCCGCGCCGGAAGGCCCGGCGAGGATCAGCACCTCGCCCGCCGGCACCCGGAAGCTGAGGCCCTCCAGCGCCTTGCCGCGCGCGGCATCCCAGGTGAAGTGCACGTCGTCGAAAGCGACGGTGACGCCTTGCGCCTGCACATGGCGCACCGGCATCGCCGGCAGCGGCGCGCGGGCGGGCGGCAGGGCGGCGAGCGGGGCGGCGGCACCGTGGGCGACCATCCGCTCCTGATATGCCGCCGCAAAACCGCGCAGGGGGGCGAAGAACTCCGGCACCAGCAGCAGCACATACAGGGCGACCCCGGCCCGCGCGGGCGTGGCACCCCCCAGCAGATCGGCGTAATGCAGCGCCAGCACGACCATCCCGGCCGCCATCGCGCAGTCCAGCGCGGCGGAGGACAGGAACGCCACGCGCAACACCCGCATCGTGCGCCCCCGCAGCTCCTCGGCGCTGCGCGCGATCGCCGCCGTCTCATCCGCTGCCCGCCCGGCGAGCACGATGGTGGCAATGCCGCGCACCCGGTCGAGAAAGCGCACCTGCAGCCGGCTCAGCGCGGCGAACTGCCGGCGCGAGGCGGCTGCGGCCCCCAGGCCGGAAAACGCCATGCCCACCGGCACCAGCAGGCCGATCCCGGCCAGAATCAGGGCGGCCACCCAATCGACCGGCAGGATCGCCAGCAGCACCACCCCCGGGCCGACCATCGCCAGCGCCCGTGCCGGCAGCCAGTTGGCGAACAGCCCGTCCAAAGCCTCGATCCGGTCCACCACCGTCGTCACCAGCTCGCCGGAATGGGCGCGGCGCAGCAGCCCGGGCCCGGCATCCAGCATCCGTGCCGCCGCGTCGGAGCGCAGGCGGCGGCGGGCGGCGGCGCCGGCGGCAAAGCTCCAGCCCTCGGCGAGAAACCCCGCTCCCGCCCGCAGCAATGCGCAGACGGCAAAGCCCGCAACCCAAGGCAGCGCCAGCCCCTCGCCCGCCAGCCCCGCCGCGAGCACCTGCGCGGCACTCGCCGCCTGGCCGATACCCAGCAGCAGCGCCGCCAGGCCGGCAAGCACCACCGGGCGCACATCCGGCCAAGCCTGGCGGGACTGTGCGCCGAGCCAGTTCACGGCCGGGTTCGAATCGTCACTCACACCCGGTACTTACGCCACCTCATCAATGCATGACATCCCCGCCATTCGGCGACAGCGTGGCACCGACATAGAATCCGCCATGCGGCCCGGCCAGCAGCAGCGCCGTGGCCGCGATCTCCTCGGCGGTGCCGAAGCGGCCGGCCGGCAGCCGCGCCTCGAACGCCGCACGCCATTCCGGGGAGTTGCGGCGCACCAGATCAGTATCGATCGGCCCGGGGGCGATCGCATTCACCCGCACGCCGCGCGGCGCCGCCTCCCACGCCAAAGCACGGGTGAAGCCGGCGATCCCCGCCTTCGCGGCGCAATACGGCGCGATGTTCGGCCCGCCCTTGATGCCCAGCTGGCTCGCCACATTGATGATGCAGCCCCGCCCACGCGCCAGCATCGCCGGGTAGACCGCCTGAGCCATGAAGAACATGCCCTTCAGATGCACATCCAGGATCGAGTCGAAATCGCCCTCGGTCATTTCCTCGAACGGCTTGCGGATGTTGCTGCCGGCATTGTTGAACAGGATGTCCACCACCCCCAGCGCCGCCGCGACCTCCCCCGCAAACGCCCGCCCCGCCGCGATATCCGCCACATCCACCGAGCGCTGCATCACCCGCCGGCCGAGGGCCGCGATCTCCGCCGCCGTCTCCGCCGCCTTCGCATCGTCATTCAGATGGCAAAATCCGATATCCGCCCCCGCACGTGCGAAGGCCAGCGCCGTCGCCCGCCCGATGCCGCGCGATCCGCCGGTGACCAGCGCCACCTGTCCTGAGAGTTCCATCCAGCCGCTCCACCGTGTTTCTCCCAGTATCCTATGCTATGCTGGGAAGACGGAAAGGGTGGCAGATGACGGCACTGGTCGGAGTGGCACTGGGCGGAGCGGCCGGCAGCGTGTTACGCTGGTGGACCGGTCTGATCGTGTCACGCTTTCTGGCCTCCGGCTTTCCCTGGGCGACACTGCTCATCAACATCGCCGGCAGCCTGCTGATCGGCTGGATGGCCAGCGCCACCCTGCCCGACGGGCCAATGCCGGCATCCCCCACCCTGCGCCTGACGGTGATGACCGGATTCTGCGGCGGCTTCACCACCTTCTCCGCCTTCAGCCTGCAAACGCTTGGCCTGCTGCAGGAAGGCGCGCTACTCGCCGCCGCCGCCAACATCCTCGCCAGCGTGGCCCTGTGCCTCGCCGGCGTGGCGCTGGGCTACCACCTCGGCACCAAAGGATGGCCCGCATGATCATCACCCGGCGCCTGTTCCTCCCCCTCGCCGGCCTGTTCCTCGGCGGGGCCGCGCCCGACATCAACTCCGACAGAACCACCACAACCCTGAACTGGCCCGGCCTGCCCGGCAGGCTCACCCTGCCCTCCCCCAGCGCGCGCACCCTCGCCTTGCCAACCCTGACCGGGCTCGACGTCATCGGCGTCGGCTTCGGGCTGCAAGCCGGCGACGCCTCCGTGGACCTGCTCGTGCTGGCCGTCCACGACGGTGCCCAACCCCGCGTGCTCGCCATCGAACCGATGCAATGGCAAACCCCGGTGGGCCGGATGAACACCCGCCCCGCCTCGGGCGGCGACCGCTCCCAATTCGCCTTCTCCCGCGACGGCTCCCTGCGCGCCAGCGGCAGCCAATGGAAACGCGAAACCTGGACCGACTACCTCGGTCTCAAAGACAACCGCGCCATCGATACCCCCGTCCGCAAAGCCCCCGCCGGCACCATGCAAGCCAAACTCAGCGAACGCCGAACCCAAACCCTCGCCTGGCTCGCAACCCCACGCCAAACCATCACCCCCACCGACCTCACCACCCTCGGCCTCTCCGCCACCTCGTTCGACCTGAGCTGAGGCGGGGGGGCCAGGAAGGAAGGCAAGGTCAGGGGCGCTGCCCTGGACCCCGCAAGGGGCATTCGCCCCTTGACCCATGACTCTAAGAACTGGTCTTGAGAGAGGGGGGCCGACCGCCCCTCTCCACGTGACGGATGGCCCCCCTCTCTCAAGACCTGCCTAATGGTCGCCGGTCCAGGGTCGCTGACCCTGGTGGGGGTCCAGGGGGCAGGGCCCCCCGCCCTGCCTTACTCCCCGCCCGCCCCCCACGCCCCGGCCCAGGCGAACCAGTAGGCGACGTGGCCGGGGAGGCGGGCGAAGGTGCGGCCGTCGGGGCCGATCAGGGCGGATTCGGTGGCGCGCCAGGGGCCGTCGCTGCTTGTGAGGTTGGGGCCGTTCACGGTGAAGCGGTGGCCGCCGGCTTGGTAGGCCCGGATGCCGGTGCGGGCGTTGCCGAAGATGACCACGTCGTGCAGGCCGACGGTTGCGTGCAGCGGGGCGGTTTCGTCGAAGCTGTCGAGGGGCCAGGCTTTCGCGCCGCCGGGCAGGTGCAGACCGAAGACGAGGGTTTTGGCCGGCATGCGGGTGTCGGTGATGCGGGCGGGGAAGGCGAGGTCCGGGCTGGCGCGGTAGGTGCGGTAGGCGGCGTCCGGCGCGTAGTCGCGCAGATGGCCGGTCTGTTCGGAGAGCACAGAGGTGTCGGGGTGGCGGGCAAGCCAGGCGGCCCAGTCCGTTTGTACCAAAGGCAGGCGGGTCAGGGCGGGGGCATTGCCGGCCAGCGCGCCGACCACCGCCTCGCCGGTGAACTGGCTCCACAGGCTGTCCGTCGCCCGGTCGAACATCAGCTTGTTCGAGCGATACAGCAGGCCGGAGGTACCGAACTTCAGGGGCGAGGATTGCCCCGCAACTCGCGCGTCATAAAGGATTCCCGCCCCGCACAACGAGCAGAACGGCAGTGAGACGGGCACGCCGCCGACCACGTCGTTGACCATCTCGTGCCAGTACATGATCCGCAGCGGATAGGCGCGCGCCTGCCCGCCGATCAGCACGCCGAGTACGGGGTCGTCGGGGTTCAGCCAGCCCGCTCCTTCCGGCCCGGTGGTGGCGGGATTGTCGAGCGCGGGGATGGCATCGACATTCACGCCGCCCCAGACGATCTCCTCCAGCCGGATCGAGCGGGTGATGCCGACGCGGAGGAAGCGGGAGAATTGCGGATCGAGCGCGGCGTAGAGGTCGCCGGCCAGCGCGTCGTAGAGGGCGTGGGGCGCGTATTCGGTGTGGGCCTGCAGCCATACCATCCAGTCGAAGAAGGCCTCGCTGTCCGGCGCGTCGGCCGGCTCCCCGGCGAGGCTGCGGATGGTCGCCACGATGGGGTCGTGGATCTCCTCGCCGAGCCAGAACAGCATATGGATCAGCGGCGCGACGGCCGCGGTGTCATGCAGGTCAGCGATGCGTTCCAGCGCCTCGAGCTGTGCGGCCCCTTCGCTGGTCAGCATGTCGCGCAGGGCGGCGTCGATCAGCCGGTCCACCGCATCCGCATGCCCGGGCCGCGCGGCGAGTGCCGCGAGCCCGGCCAGCAGGCTGCGGCGCCGGAGCGTCAGGCCTGCAGCGCCCGCTTGGCGACCCCGGCCAGGAAGCCCGAGGCGTTCGGCAGGATCTCGTCGTTGAAGTTGTAGGCGTCGTTGTGCAGATCCTTGCCCGGTGCCGACGGCCCGTTGCCGATCCACACGAAGGCGCCGGGCTTCTCGGCCAGGAACCAGGAGAAGTCCTCGCCGGTCATCGCCGGGTTGAGGTCGGTGTGGAAGGGAATGCCGGCCGCCCGGCAGGCTTCCACCGCGAGATCGGCTTCCGGCTTGGTGTTCACCGTCGGCCCGATGCCGACGCTGACATCCACATGCGCCTTCATCCCGTAGGTGGCGGCGATGCCATGGGCGACGCGTTCGATGCTCTCGGTCAGCAGGTCGCGCACGGCGTTGCGGTAGAAGCGCTGGGTCCCGCGCAGGGTCACCGTCGTCGGGATCTGGTTGGCCGCCCGCCCGCCCTCGACGGTGCCGATGGTCACCACCGCAGCGTCGAGCGGATCGACGTTGCGGGCGACAATCGTCTGAAGTGCCACAAGAAGATGCCCGGCGGCGACCATCGGGTCGCGCGTCAGATGCGGCAGGGCGGCGTGGCCTGCCAGCCCCTCCATGATGATCTCGATGCGCCCGCCGCCGGCCATCACCGGGCCGGGATGCACCATCACCTCACCGGCCGCGAGGCCGGGCCAGTTGTGGTAGCCGAAGATCTTCTCCATCGGGAAACGGCTGAAAAGCCCGTCGGCGATCATGTTCCGCGCCCCGCCCCCGCCTTCCTCGGCGGGCTGGAACACGAGATGCACCGTGCCGGTCCAGGAGGTATCGGCCTTCAGCAGGGCGGCAGCGCCGAGCAGGCTGGTGGTATGGCCGTCATGCCCGCAGGCGTGCATCACGCCGGGGGTAGTGGAGGCGTAGGGCAGGCCGGTCACCTCGGTGATCGGCAGCGCGTCCATATCCGCCCTGATCCCGACTGCCCGATTCGATGAACCGCGCTTGATGGTGGCGACGATGCCATAGCCGCCGACATTGGCGGTGAAGGGAATGCCGAGTTCCGTCAGCTTTGCGCAGACGAAAGCCGAGGTTTTCTCCTCGCGCAGGCCCAGCTCGGGATTGGCATGCAGATGCCGGCGCCACCCGGTCAGAGTTTCGGCGAGGGATTTGTCCATACGCACAGAATTCCACCGATCCGCGCCGCGCGCCAGGGGGCGCATGCCACTGGCGGTTTTTTTGCCCTGGGCGGCCCGTCACCGAAACTTTTTTCAATTTGGGCGGCATCTGCCTCTATCTCGCCATTTGTTGCCGCCAAAGTCCTCTCCCAGCGGTACCCGGGTGTGTCGGTGCCGGACTTCTGGAGGTCTTATGAACCGGCTTGTCGTCGTGTCGAACCGCGTGCCTCTTCCCTCCGCTGGCATCAAGGCGGGCGGGCTTGCCGTGGCCCTGGACGGGCTGATGGAAAAGCGTGGCGGGCTGTGGTTCGGCTGGTCCGGCCGTATCGCCCCCGGCCCCTCCGCCGCGATCGCCCAGGCCGAGCAGTCCGGCGCGGTGGATTACGCCACGATCGACCTGACGCAGGAGGAGCACGACCGCTATTACAACAACTTCTCCAATGGCGTGCTCTGGCCGCTGCTGCACACGATGCCCGAGCTGATGAAGTACGACCGCAAGGACGCGCGGGTCTACCGCGAGGTCAACGCGCGCATGGCCGCCAGCCTCGTCACCCTGCTGCGCCCCACCGACGTGATCTGGGTGCACGACTACCACCTGATGCCGCTCGCCGCCTGCCTGCGCGCCCGCGGGGCGAAGAACCCGATCGGCTTCTTCCTGCACATCCCCTTCGCCTCGCCGGACGTGCTGCACGCCGCCCCCGAGGTCGCCGCCCTGGTGCGCGACCTGCTGGCCGCCGACCTCCTGGGCTTCCAGACCGACAACGACCTCGCCAACTTCGCCGCCGCGGCGCAGAGCCTGGCCGGCGCCGTGCGCATCGGCGGTAACGCCCTGATGGTCGCCGGCCGCCGTGTGAAGCTCGGCGTGTTTCCTGTTGAAATTGAAGCACACAGCTTCGCCAAAACCGCCGAGCGCATGGCCGTTTCCGCCGGCGGCGAGCGCCTGCGCCGCAGCCTGGAGGGCCAGCGCCTGATCCTCGGCGTCGATCGGCTGGACCCCACCAAGGGCCTGATGCAGCGCCTGACCGGCTACCGCTGCCTGCTGGAGCGCCATCCCGAGTGGCACGGACACGTCACCCTGCTCCAGATCGCTGCCGAATCCCGCAAGGACGTGCAGAGCTACCGCACCCTGCGCGCCGCCCTGGATGCCGAGGCCGGCAGCCTGAACGCCGACGTCGGCGACCCCGAATGGCAGCCGCTGCGCGTCGTCTCCCGCGCCACCGACCGCGCGGCCGTCGCCGGCTACATGCGCCTGGCCCGCGTCGGCCTCGTCACCCCGCTGCGCGACGGCATGAACCTCGTCGCCAAGGAATACGTCGCCGCCCAGGACCCGCAGGACCCCGGCGTGCTCGTGCTCTCCCGCTTCGCCGGCGCCGCCCGCCAGCTCACCGGCGCACTCATCGTCAACCCGCACGACCCGGACGCGATGGCCGAGGCGCTGGACCAGGCGCTGCGCATGGATATCGGCGAGCGCCGCGAACGCTGGCTGCAACTTTGGGCCGCCATCGAATCGCGCACCCCCGTCGTGTGGGGCCGCAGCTTCGTCGCCGCCCTGATGCGCACCAGCCTCGCCGGTGCCAAGCCCGCCCGCCGCGTGAGCGTGTTCGAAACGCCCGAACAGACCATCACCGCCCAGCCGCCGCGCCTGACCCTGGTGCAGAACGAGCCCGAGCAGGCCGTCGCCGCCCGCCGCCTCAACTGACCGGCGCTGCCCACGAGAGAGCACACATGACCCAGATATTCTCGCTCGACGGCAAGATCGCCCTGGTCACCGGCGCCTCACGCGGGCTCGGCCGGGCGATGACCCTGGCGTTGGCCCGCTGCGGTGCCCATGTCGTCGTCCACGGCCGCAACCCGGCGGGGATCGAGCAGACCCGGGCAGCGATCCTCGCCGAGGGCGGCCAGGCCAGCGCGATGGCATTCGACACCACCGACATCGCCGCCGCCAATGCCGCGATCGACCGGATCGAGGCGGAATTCGGCCATCTCGACATCCTCGTCAACAACGCCGGCTACGGCAACGGCCGGACCGGCAGCGAGTCGACCGACGCCGAGTGGGGGGAGATCATCGATGTCGATCTCAACGCCTGCTACCGCCTCGCCCGCCGCGCCTCGGTGGGTATGATCCGGCGCGGCTGGGGGCGCATCATCAACATCTCCTCGATCAACGCCCACATCGCGCGGGAGGCGAATGCCAGCTACTGCGCCGCCAAGGCGGGGCTGGAGGGCATGACCCGGGCGCTGGCGGTCGAATGGGGCCCCAAGGGCGTCACCGTCAACGCCATCGCCCCCGGTTACATGATGACGCCGGACAACCGGGACACGCCGTTGCGTGCCGATCCGCAGCACCATGCCCGCTTCGCCGAGCGCACCGCGCTGAAGCGCTGGGGCCAGGCAGAGGAACTGGATGGCGCGGTTGTCTATCTCGCCAGCAACGCCTCGGCCTACTGCACCGGCCACGTGCTCATCGTTGATGGCGGGATGAGCGTCAAAATCTAGACTGCGGCGGCGTCATCCCCTCGCCGGCCATCACCCCGCGCAGCACGTCCACCGCATCGGTGCAGATGCCGTTCACGCCCCAGTTGATGAGGCGGACCATGTCCGCCGCCTCGTTCACCGTCCAGGGCGTCACCGCGAGACCCAGCGCCTGCGCCTCAGCCAGGTCTTCGCGGGTCAGCAGGTTGTGCTGCGGCGCCCAGACGGCGCGCCATTCGCTGCCCTCCGCCTCCTCGGCCACCGCGCGGGCGATGCTGGCGACAGCGGCCAGCCCCCACCACGCCTGCGTATCGGCCATCGTGTGCCGGCCGGTGAGCCAGGCGATCGGCACCAGCGGATGCATCCGGCGGGCATGCCGCAACGGCCGCCAGTCGAACGCGCGCAGGCGCAGGCGCGGCAGCGCATCCATCGCCATCGCCACATCGACGATGCGGTCCACCATATCCGCCGGCGCCACGGTGGCCTCCGGCTCGCCGGGCAGGGTCTTGATCTCCGCATCCACCATCACGTCCGGCAGGGCTTCCAGCACCGCGGCCAACGTGGGGATGCGCTGGCCGTCGATCGGCTGCTGGCGCGGGAAGCTGCGCGCCGTCGCACTGCCCGGCCGCAACCGGCCGACATCGTAGGATTGCAGCTGCGCCAGGCTGAGGCTGCGGATCAGCGGCCCCGGCCCGTCGATCCAGGCGCCGGCGGCATCGCGGGTGAGGTCCGGGTTGAGCCGCACGTCGTGGCTGACCACCGGCACCCCGTCGCGGGTGACCGCCACGTCAAGCTCGATGCTCGTCACCCCCAGCGCGCGGGTGCGGCGGAAGCCGGCCAGCGTGTTTTCCGGGAACTGGGCGCGGGCGCCGCGGTGGCCTTGCAGGTCGAATGCTCTGTCCATACGGTCCCTGTTGCGCGGCACTGCGCCTAGGTCAACAGGGGCTGACAATGGACGAACGGATTTTGGGCGTGCTCGGCGGCATGGGCCCGCTGGCCAGCGCGCATTTCATGACGCGGCTGACGCTGCTGACCCCGGCCGGGCGCGACCAGGACCACATCCCCGCGGTGCTCTGGTCCGACCCCCGCGTGCCCGACCGCACCCGCGGGCGCATCGGCGGCGGGGCAGACCCGCTGCCGCATCTGCTGCGCGGCGTGCGTGGCCTCAAGGCGGCGGGGTGCGGCGCCATCGCCATTCCCTGCAACACCGCGCATGGCTGGTACGAGGACATGCTGGCCGAGGGCCTGCCGATCCTGCACATCGTCGAGGCCGCCGCCGACGCGCTCGCCGCGATCGTGCCCACCGGCACAATCGGCATCATGGGCACCGCCGCGACGCTGCGCATGCGCCTGTATCACGAGCGCTTCGAGGCCCGCGGCTGGACCTGCATCCAACCCACCGAGGCGGAGATGGAAAGCCATGTCAGCCCGGCCATCGCCCTGGTCAAAGCAAACAGGGTCGCCGAGGCCTACGCCCCGCTGGCCGAGATCGCCACCATCCTCGCCGGGCGCGGGGCGCAGGCGGTGGTGCTTGGTTGCACGGAAATCCCGCTCGGCATCCAGGCCGGGCCCTACCAGACCCTGCCGGTGCCGCTGATCGACAGCATCGACGCCCTCGCGCTGGCCGCCATCGCCTGGGCCAAGCCCCGCTAAACCAAAGCCCGCGCGCTGGGCAGCAGCAACCGCACCTCCGTCCCCTCCCCCTCGGCGCTGGCGATCTGCATCGCCCCGCCCCAATGCCGCACGAACCCCTCGGCCATGGCGAGGCCGAGGCCGGTCCCCTCGCCCGCCAGCTTGGTGGTGAAGAACCGCTCGGTGGAGCGGGCGAGGATTTCCGGCGCCATGCCGTGCCCGGTATCCCGCGCCGCCAGCACCACGTACTCGCCGAGCGGCAGGCCGGAGGGCAGTGGCTCGCCGGGGTCGTGGTTGCGCGCCGACAGACAGAACCGGCCGCCCCCGGGCATCGCGTCGCGGGCGTTCGTGGCGAGGTTGACGATGACCATCTCCAACGCCCCCCGCTCGGCCGCCACCGGCCACAGCCCGGCCGGCACCTCGATCGCCAGCGCCACCGCCTCGCCGCAGGCATGGCGCAGCAGGCCGTGCAGGTCGGACAGCACCGCGGCGATATCGACGGCCTGCGCGTCGGAGTCGCGGTGGCGGGTGAAGGCGAGCATCTGGCGCACGAGATCCGCCCCCCGCGCGGCCGCCGAGGCGGCGATCGCCATCGCCTCACGCACCAGCGGGTCATCGCTGCGGCGCAGCACCAGCGCGTGGCAATTGGTGATGGCGGCGAGCATGTTGTTGAAATCATGCGCAACACCGCCGGTCATCTCGCCCAGCGTCGCCACTCTCGCGGCATGCGCCAGGCGTGTTGCCTGCTCCTTCTCAAACGAGACATCGGTGAGATAGCCGACGACGCTGACCGCCGCATCCCCGGCCGCATCATGCGCGGCCGGATCGGGGCGAACGGTGTTGCGCAGCCAGACCCAGCCGCCCCCCGGCATCGCCAGCCGCAGGTCGAAGGAGAGTGACTCCCGGCCCAGCGCCCGCCGCGCGGCATCGCGCAGCAGCGCCTGCCCGCCCGGCTCCAGCCCGCTCGGCGGCACGCCCGGCCCGCCCCAGAGCGCCGCCTGCACCTCTGCCGGGCTGTAGCCGGTGATGCGTTCGATCGCCGTGGCGACGAACAGGCTGCGCCACGACAGGTCCGCCCCCACCTCCGCCCGGTAGAGCGCCCCCGGGCCGGCATCCACCATCGCCTGCAACTCGGCCCGCGCATTATCCAGCGCGGCTGCGAGTTCCCGCTCGCGGGTGATATCCATCAGCGTGCCGGTGATCAGCCAGCCGCCGCCCTCGCGCGGCTTCGGCCGGATGATGCTGCGCAGCCAGATCCAGTGGCCGTCGAGATGGCGCAGGCGGTATTCCACGCTCGCCTGCCCGGTCGCCACCGCCGCGGCCACCACCTCCTGCCAGGCCTCGCGCACCGGCGGGTCCTTCGCGCTGGCCCAGTTGTGGCCCTCGATCGTCCAGGCCACCGAATGGCCCGTCAACCGCTCGACGTTCGGCGAGACATACAGCCGCCGCCCCGACATGTCGGGCAGGACCTCGGACTGGAACAGCACCGTCGGCGCGTCCTCCACCAGCGCGGAGAGCCTCGCCTGCGCGGCGGCCAGGGCGGTTTCGGCGGTATGCTGGGCGGTGATGTCCACCGCGTAGCCCACCATCTCCTCCAACCCGTCCGCCCGTGGCAGCAGGCGGGTGTAGGAGCGGATGCGCAGCCGTCCGCGCGTGGGGTGGTCGTCCTCCACCTCGATACTGCCCTGGCCGGGCGTCGGCGATGCGGCAAGCCCCGCCCGCCGGCGGACCAGCAGCCGCCGCTCGCGCGCCTGCTGCTCGGGCGAGTCGCCCATCGTCTCCTCCCAGGACACGCCGGTCAGCGTCTCGACATTCGGCGAGACATAGAGCATGCGCACATGGTCGCCCGGCAGGATCAGCACGTGCCACAGCACCCCCGGGCCGGCGGCGATGACGGTCTCCAGCTTGTCCATCGCCGCCCGCAGCCCCGCCTCCGTCTCACGCGTCGCGGTGATGTCGCGCACCAGTGCCAGGGTCGAAACCAACTGCCCCTCCGGGTCGAAGGTCGGCAGGACCATGTACTCCTCGAACAGGTAATACCCCGCCGCGTGGCGCACCCGCACGACGACCGACCACGGCCGCCGCCCCGCCACGCTGGCAGCCCGCTTAGCCAGATAGTACCCCCGGTCGTCCGGATGGATCAGCGCAAAGGTTTCGGCCAGGGTGAACTCGGTGCCGGGCCGAAAGCCCCGCCAGGCACAGACATTGTCGGACCAGACCGTCCGATAACTTGCCACGTCCAGGGTCACCGTGCCGATGCCGGCCAGGGTCTGCGCGGATTCGAGGCGGCGTGTGGCCTCGCCCAACGAGCGTGCCAAAGCCTCCTGGCGGCGCACCTGCCGCGTCCCCAGCGACATCAGCACCACCAGCGCCACTGCAAAGCTCCCGGCCACCGCACCCAGCCCCAGCGCGCGCATCCGCCAGTGTGCCAGGGTGGCTTCGATATCCAGCGCCATGAACGCTTCAAGCTGGCCGTCCAGCAGCGTGCGGGCCGAAAACATCGCCGAAGCGGGGATCGGGCGCGCCGGACTTTGCAGCAGATCCCGCCGCTCGGCCGTGCGCAGACCCATGAATACGCCCTCCGGCATGTTCCGGGCGTCGAACAGCGCCGCCAGATCGTCGAGCGGCACGCTGGCCCAGGCGGCGCCCCCATTATCTCCCACGCGGGCAACGAAGAGCATGTCCGCGTCCGCCAGCACCCTCGCCCCGCTGCGGCCGTCCGTGCCTACGGGCCACGGGCGATCCGCGAGCAGTGCCGGCCGAGCCGTTCCGGCGAGGGGGCGGCCGGCGGCATCGCTCACCCCCCATTCCGCCACCAGCCGATCACGCAGCAGCGGGGCGGCCGCATCTGTGGCGGAGTCCGGCTTTTCCAGCAGGCGCTGCAGCCACTGATCGACCAGCCGGATGCGGGCGTCCGTGGCATCGGCCAGCATGGTGCTGCCACGGCGCATGTTGCGCACGGCCATGTCCAGCCGCTCCTCGCGCTGGCTGGTCACCAGCAGGTAGGTCCCGGCCAGGCAAACCAGCACGACGACGATGCCGATCGCCAGCAAGCCGGCGGCCGACGTGACCGCCCGCAGGATGCGGGCCGGAACAGTGACGGCCCGCTGGCCGGACGCGTCAGAATTGCCTGCCATCATGCACGCCTCGCGACGGTGCCGGCGGGACCCCGGTCACCTTCGCTGACGTTACGGAATTTTTTCGATCGTCCCAACTTAAACCGGCTCGCTCTCGCCCAGCCGCACACCGAACTGCGCCTCATGCAGCCGGCGATAGACCCCGTCCACCGCCAGCAGCTCGTCATGCCGCCCCTGTTCGGCCACGCCGCGCTCATCCACCACCACGATGCGGTCGGCGGTGCGGATGGTCGCCAGCCGATGCGCGATCACCAGCGTCGTCCGCCCGGCGGACAGCTCGGCGAGCGACTGCTGGATCGCCCGCTCGGTTTCGGTATCCAGCGCCGAGGTCGCCTCGTCCAGGATCAGGATCGGCGGGTTCTTCAGGAACATCCGCGCGATCGCCAGCCGCTGCTTCTGCCCGCCCGAGAGCTTGACGCCGCGCTCGCCGATCACCGTGTCCATCCCCGCCGGCATCTGCGCGATCGCATCGTCCAGCCGCGCCCGGCGGGCGGCATCGAGGATATCGGCCTCGCTCGCATCGAGGCGCCCATAGGCGATGTTCTCGCGCAGGGTGCCGGCGAACAGGAACACATCCTGCTGGACGATGCCGATGTTGCGGCGCAGCGAGGCGAGCGACATCTCTCGCACATCCACCCCGTCCACCGTGATGCGCCCGGCCTGCACGTCGTAGAAGCGCGGCAGCAGGGCGC
>CAMCJI010000044.1 GCA_945874805.1 Asaia bogorensis
GCAACATCGCCGTGTGCTCGGCGGCCGAGCGATATTCGTCGTAGGCGATCTCCGGCATGTCGAAGACGCGGTCGCTCAGCGCCTCGAATTCTTCGCGTTTGGCATCGACATGGGTCCAGATTTCCTCGGTGTTGCGCATGCGGAGCTCCTGTTCTGCACCCGAGTTTAAGGGCTGCTTGCGCGATCGGCCAGGGCGGGGATAACTGAGGGAATGACATGGTCCATCCTTGCCCGCGACCCCGCCACCGGTGCCCTTGGTGCCGCGGTCGCCTCGCGCTTCTTCGCTGTCGGTGCCATCTGCCCCTGGGTTGAGGGGGGCGTGGCGGCCATGGCGACGCAGGCTTTGGTCAACCCGATGCATCTCGTGCACGCAGCCCCGCGCCTGCGCGCCGGCGAGGCACCGGAGGCGATCATCGCCGATCTCCTCGCCGGCGACCCCGGCCTGTTGCAGCGCCAGTTACACATCCTCGACGCGCAAGGCCGCATCGCCCAGCACAGCGGGCCGGATTGCGTGACCTGGGCCGGCAAGGTCCGCGGCATCGACGTCTCGGTCAGCGGCAACATGCTCGCCGGGCCGCAGGTGATCCAGGCGACACTCGACGCCTTCCTGGCCAGCACCGGCCCGCTCGCCGAACGGCTGATGACGGCGATGGAAGCTGGCGAGGCCGCGGGCGGGGACAAGCGTGGCAAACAGTCAGCGGGCTTGAAGGTCTGCACGAAAGACCCTTATCCCGACCTCGATATCCGTGCCGATGACCACGCCGATCCGCTGGCCGAACTGCGCCGGCTGCACCGTGTCAGCCAGGAGCGCTTCGCCGTGTTCCGCCGCTTTCTCGCCGGACGGGACAGCCCGTTCGGCACCGTTGACCGCTCGATTGTTGAAGCTGCCATCGCCCGCGACGGCAAACCACTGTGAGGACTCAAGCCATGAAACGCCTTCTGCTCGCCGCCGCCCTGCTCGCGGCCCCCCTCGCCGCCCCCGTGACCGCCCAGGCGCAGGACATCCTGCGCATCGGCCTGCGCGAGGACCCCGATCTGCTCGACCCCACACTCGGCAGTTCCTATGTCGGGCGCATCGTCTATGCGGCGATGTGCGACAAGCTGTTCGACCTCGACACCAAGTTGAACATCGTGCCGCAGCTGGCGACGGGCTTCCGCTACGAGACGCCGACCAGCCTCGTCATCACCCTGCGCCCGGGCGTCACCTTCCATGACGGCGAAAAGCTGGATGCCGAGGCGGCGAAATACTCGCTGACACGCCACCTCAGCCTGAAGGGCAGCATGCGCGCCGGCGAGATCAACGCCATCGAGACGATCGAGATCGTCGATCCGCTGACGCTGCGCCTGAAGCTGAAGAACCCCGCCGCCCAGCTGCTCGCCCAGCTCACCGACCGCTCCGGCATCATGGTCTCCCCCAAGGCCGCCGAGGCGCTGGGCGACAAGTTCGGCACCGCCCCGGTCTGCGCCGGCCCCTACGCCTTCGAAAGCCGCCTGCCGCAGGACCGGATCACGCTGAAGCGCTATCCCGGCCACTGGAACGCCAAGGAGTTCCATTTCGATACCGTCACCTACATGCCCATCCCGAACTCCCCGGTGCGGGTCGCCAACCTGCAGGCCGGCACGCTGGACATGGTGGAATTCATCCCCCCGTCCGACATCCCGGCGGTGCAGAAGGATGCGCGGCTGAAGCTGATGCAGGGCGACGCGCTCGGCTACACCGGCATCAACATCAACGTGAACAACGGCCCCGCGGCGCAGACGGTGATCGGCCAGAACCCGCTGGTCCGCCAGGCGTTCGAAGCGGCGATCGACCGCAAGGCGATCATCGACGTGGTGTTCAACGGCATGTTCACCCCGACGATCCAGGCCAACACCCCCTCCTCGCCCTTCTTCGTGCCGAAGTTCGCACCCCCCGCGCGTGACCTCGCCAAGGCCAAGGCCCTGCTCGCCCAGGCCGGCGTGAAGCTGCCGGTGCCGGTCGAGCTGACCGTCACCAACTCGCCGGAAATCGTCCAGGTGGCGGAGGTCATCCAGTCGATGGTGGCCGAGGCCGGGTTCGACCTGAAGCTGAAGACGATGGAGTTCGCCTCCTCGCTGCAGGCCGGCTACGCCGGCAACTTCCAGGCCTACATGATCGGCTGGTCCGGCCGGTCGGACGCGGACGGCAACATGTGGGCGCTGATGCACTCCAAGGGCACGTTCAACTATGGCCGCCACAACAACCCGGCCATGGACAAGCTGCTCGACGACGCCCGGCTGGAAACCGACGTGTCCAAGCGCCGCGAGATCTACTCCCAGGTGTGGGACATCCAGCGCCAGGACCTGCCGCTGGTGTATCTCTACATGGGCAAGAACATCGTCGGCATGAAGAAGAACCTGGACGGCTTCCAACAGGTGCCCGACGGGCTGATCCGGCTGACCGGCGTCAAGCTCACGAAATAGGGCTGACGCAGGCCACTTTCCGGCCGCCGATGTCGCGCAGGGGGGGAACCTCGGCGCGGCAGGCGGCGGAGGCCAGGGCACAACGCGGCGCATAGGCGCAGCCAGTGGCGGCCGCCGGGGCAACCTCGGCGGCCGCTTCGCGTACCGCCCCCATGCGCGGCACCGCATCGGCCAGCGCGCGCGTGTAGGGATGGGCGGGGGCGGCGAACACGGCCTCCGTCGGCCCCTCCTCCACCACCCGCCCCTGGAACATCACCGCCACCCGGTCGGTCACGCAGCGGACCACGCCGAGGTCGTGGCTGATGAAAAGCGTGGCCAGGCCCAGGCGCTCCTGCAAATCCATCAGCAGGTTCAGCACCTGCGCCTGCACCGAGACGTCCAGCGCAGAGACCGGCTCGTCCGCCACGATCAGCCGCGGGCGGGTGACCAACGCGCGGGCGATGGCGATGCGCTGCCGCTGACCGCCGGAGAACTCGTGCGGATACTTCTCCGCCGCCGCCTCCCCCAGCCCGACCTCCGCCAGCGCCGCCAGCACCCGCGCGCGCCGATCCGCCCGCGAGACGCCAGGCTCCAGCGCCGCCACCGGCTCCCCGACAATGCGGGCCACCCGCTGGCGCGGATCGAGCGAGCCATAGGGGTCCTGGAACACCGCCTGGAACCCCACCCGCGCCGCCCGCAGGGCCGCACTGTCGAGCGCGAACAGATCCTGCCCGGCAAAGCGGATGCTGCCGGATTGCGGGCGTTCGAGCGCCATCACCGCGCGCGCCAGGGTGGACTTCCCGCACCCGGACTCACCCACAATGCCCAGCGCCTCGCCCTCCGCGAGATCGAGATCGACACCGTGCAGCACCCTGAGCGTGGGGCGCCGGCCGAACAGGCTGGCGCGCGGCAGGCGGTATTCGCGGACGAGGTTGCGGATTTCCAGCAGCGCGGTCATCGAGGGGTTCCGAAGGGCAGGCAAGTGGCAGTAAGGAAGAGTCTTCTTTTTTGGAAAAAAGAAGCAAAAAACTTTTGTCCGTTGGGGTGGGGGTGGGCCGCAAAATTGTGTTCGGTGGAGAGGGGGCCCTTGGGCTTCGCCAGCCTGGGCGGCAATGAGAGGGTTGTCCGGCGAAGCCAAGAAAGCGGCGCAGCATCAGACCCAAATGACGCGGTCACGCCCCCAACCAACGAACAAAGTTTTTTTGCTTCTTTTTGCTCACAAAAAGAAGACTCTTCCTGCCACTCGCCTTGCCCGCTCATGCCGCAAACGGATGCAAACACGCCACATCTCCAACCGGCAACGGCAGCACCGCGCAGTCGGGCTCGGCGCGCGGGCAACGGGCGGCGAAGGCGCAGCCCGGCGGTAGGGCGCGCGGGTCCGGCACGGTGCCCGGGATGGCCGCCAGGCGGGCGCGGCCGGCGCCGGCGGGGCGCGATTGCGGGGAAGCGGCGAACAGGCCGCGCGTGTAGGGGTGGCGGCGGGCCGCGAAGACCTCCGCCGTGCGCCCCTGCTCCACCACGCGGCCGGCGTACATCACCATCACCCGCTCGGCGACCTCGCCGACCACGCCGAGGTCGTGGGTGATGAGCAGCAGCGCCATGCCGGATTCGGCGATGATCTCGCGCAGCAGGGCCAGGATCTGCGCCTGGATGGTCACGTCGAGCGCCGTGGTCGGCTCGTCGGCGATCAGCAGATCGGGGCCGCAGGCCAGCGCGATCGCGATCATGACGCGCTGGCGCTGGCCGCCGCTGAGCTGGTGCGGATACAGGTCGGGCGAGAAGCGCGGCGCCGGCAGGCCGACGCGGTCGAGCAGGCGGCGCACGCGGGTATCGGCTTCGGCGCGGGAGAGGCGCAGATGCAGCCGCAGCGATTCGCTGACCTGCTGGCCGATGCTGCGCAGCGGGTTCAGCGCCGTCATCGGCTCCTGAAACACCATCGCCATCCGCCGGCCGCGCATGCGGCACAGCGCGTCCTCGTCCATCGCCAGCAGATCGGCCCCGTCGAGGCGGATCTGCCCGCGCGAGGCCGCGCGGTCGGGCAGCAGCCCCATCACCGCGAGTGCCGTCATCGACTTGCCGCTGCCGCTTTCGCCGACCAGGCCGAGCGTCTGCCCGCGCGCGAGCGTGAAGCTCACACCTTGCAGGATGGGCGCCTGGCCGATCGTCACGCCCAGGTTCTCGACGGCCAGCAGACTCATCGGGCGCGGCGCAGTTTGGGGTCCAGCAGGTCACGCAACCCGTCGCCGAGCAGGTTGAGGCCGAGCACCGCGATGGTGATGGCCGCCCCGGGGAACACGGCCAGCAGCGGTTGGCGGTAGATGAAGGTCTGCGCATCGTTCAGCATCCGCCCCCAGCTCGGCTGCGGCGGCTGGGTGCCGAGGCCGACGTAGGAGAGGCCGGCGTCCGCGATGATGCCGAGCGCGAACTGGATGGTCACCTGCACCATCAGAATGGCGGCGATGTTGGGCAGGATGTGATCCGTCACGATGGCGATATCGCCCCGCCCGGCGGCGCGGGCAGCGAGTATGAAGTCGCGCTTGAACACCGGCAGGGCCGCCCCGCGGGTGACGCGCGCGAACACAGGGATGTTGAAGATGCCAATGGCGATCATCGCATTCCCCGCCCCCGGCCCGGCGAGCGCGGTGATCATCACCGCCGTCAACAGCGCGGGGAAGGCGAAGGCGAGGTCGGTCAGCCGCATCACGAGATCATCCACCCAGCCGCCCCGGGCTGCGGCCAGCGCGCCAAGCGGAATGCCCAGCCCCGCCCCCAGCGTGACGGCGATCAGCGAGACGGTCAGCGAGGTCTGCGCACCCGCCATGATCATCGAGGCGACATCGCGGCCGAAGGCGTCCGTCCCCAGCCAGTGGGCGGCGGAGGGGCCTTGCAGCTTGGCGAGGATGTTCATCTTCGCCGGCGGATACGGCGTCCACACGAGCGAAATCAAGGCGATCGTCAGGATCAGCAGCGTTATGACCCCGCCGATCAGCAGGCTGCGGCTGCGGAAGATCATGCGGCCGCCCGTGAGAGCCGCGGGTCGATCAGCCCGTACACCACATCGACCAGGAAGTTCACCACGATGACGCTGCCGGCCAGCAGCACCACGAGGTCCTGCACCACGATCAGGTCACGCTGGGCGATCGACTGGAACATCAGCCGCCCCATGCCCGGCAGGGTGAACACGTTCTCGATGATGACAGTCCCCGCCAGCAGGAAACTGAATTGCAGGCCGATGATCGTCACCACCGGGATCAACGCGTTCGGCACCGCATGCCGCCACAGCGCCGCGCGGCGGGTCAGCCCCTTGGCGCGGGCGGTGCGCACGAAATCCTCCCCTAAAGTCTCAAGCACCGAGGAGCGGGTGACGCGCGAGAGAATGGCCGATTGCGGCAAGCCCAGCGCGAGGGCCGGCAGCAGCAGGGACCATATCCCCGCCCCGATCCCCTTCTCCCAGCCCACAAACCCGCTGGCCGGAAACCAGCCGAGCGTGACGGAGAACAGCAGGATCAGCAGCAGCCCCAGCCAGAAATTCGGCAGCGACACGCCGATCTGCGCCGCCCCCATCAGCCCCGCATCCGCCGCCTGCCCGCGCCGCGAGGCCGAGAACACCCCGACCGGGATGGCCACCGAAATCGAGATGAAAACCGCCAAGAAGGCCAGCGGCAGGCTCACCTCTGCTCGCGCACCGATCAACTCGGCCACCCGCACGCCATAGGTGTAGCTCACCCCCAGGTCGCCCTGCGCCAGCGCCCATATCCAGGTGAGGTAGCGCCACCAGGCCGGCTGATCGAGCCCCATCTGCCGGCGAAGTGCGGCCAGCGTGTCCTCCCGCGCATTGGTGCCGAGCATCAGCGACGCGGGATCGCCAGGCAGGACGGAGAGGACGATGAAAACCACCAGCGAGGCTGCCAGCAAGGTTGCCAGCAGCCCCGCGAAGCGGCGAACGAGAAACGCCGTCAACGATTCAGCCCCGGCTATTCCGCCCAGGAGATCTCGGAGATCGAGTTCACCGGCAGCGGCTGGTTCGGCCACATGCCGCGCAGCCCGGACTTCCACACGCCGATCTTCGCCGCCGCATAGAGGTAGATGTTCGGCGTGTCCCGCGCGAGGATGCGCTGCAGGTCGCCGACGAGGGCGAGCTGGGCGGCCGGATCGACGGTTTCCACATACTTCTTGTAGGTCGCGCGATACTCGTCGGACTTGTAGTTGTAGTAGTAGAAATCACGCGCATACACGTCGAGGTCGCCCGGCTCCACATGCAGGATCAGGGTGCCGTCATAGTCGGTGTCTTTCCCGAACACCTGGGCGAGCCACTGCGCCCATTCGATCGGCTCCTGCTTCACGGTGATGCCCACCTCGGCGAGCATCGCTGCAACCACCTCACCGCCGCGGCGCGCGTAGGCCGGCGGCGGCAGGCGCAGCGTCATCTGAAAGCCGGGCTTGATGCCAGCCTCGGCCAGCAGCGCCTTCGCCTTCGCAGGGTCGTAGGGATAGCTGCCAACGAGATCGACGAAGCCGGCATCGCCGGGCACGAAATGGCTGCCGATCGGGGTGCCCTGGTTGGCGAGCGCGTCGATCAGCAACTTGCGGTCGATTGCATGGGCGAGCGCCCGGCGCACCCGGATATCGTCGAACGGCTTGCGGGCGTTGTTCAGCGCCATGATCGCCTTGCCGGACGTCGTGCCGATCTGCACCGTGTAGCGCTTGTCCGCGCGCAGCCGGTCCAGCGCCTCGGGCGCGGGGAACATCGGGAAGGCATCGATATCGCCGGCGAGGATGGCGGCCGTGGCGGCCGAGGGGTCGGCGATGAAGCGGAACGTCACGTTGGCGATGGCGGGCTTACGGCCCCAGTAATCGGCGCTGCGCTCCAGCTCCACGCGGTCGCCCTTCACCCAGCGCTTGAAGCGATACGGCCCGGTACCCACCGGGTTGGTCTTGTTGTTCGCAGCCGAGGCGGGCGAGATCATCGCGCTGTCAGAGGTGCCGATATTGAACAGGAACCGCGCGGTCGGCCGCTTCAGCGTCACCACCGCCGTGGCCGGATCGGGGCAGGCGGTCGAGGCGATCGGCTCGAAATTGCCCTTCTGCGCATTCGTCGAATCCGGCGCCACCGCCCGCTCATAGGTGAACTTCACCACCGAGCAGTCAAACGCCGCCCCATCATGGAACTTCGCCTGAGTGGCGAGCTTGAACGTATAGACCAGCCCATCCGGCGAGATCGTCCAGCTCGTCCCCAGCAGCGGCTGCGGCTGGCCGTTGCGGTCCACCCGGGTCAGGCCCTCGAAGATGTTCTGATACACCACCTCGCGGATCGCTGCCGCGGCGCCGCCGGTGGGGTCGAGCATCGGCGGCTCCAGCACCATGCCGAGCGTCAGCGAATCCTTCTGTGCAAACGCCGGCGCTGCCGTGGCAGCGACGGCGAGCAGGGCGGCAGCGAAAACGCGACGCATGGGGGCCTCCTGGAAAACGATGCCGTAGCACACCAGCGCGCCCGCACCGGGTCAAGTGAAGCCTGCGCGGCGGTTGCAATCGCCGGAGCGATAGCCGCACACTTCCCCCTCCCCCGACCGGAGGCCGCCCCATGCTCGCCCGTATCGCTCTCGCCGCCAGCCTGCTGGCCGCCACACCCGCGCTGGCCGACCGCAACCTGTTCGTCGTGGACCAGGTCCAGAACCCCGCCTCGCTCGACCCGCATGTGCAGTGGGACCCGGACAGCTACTTCGTCTACCGCAACGTGTTCGACAACATCGTCACCCGCGACAGCACCGGCAAGATCGTGCCGCAGGTCGCCGCCAGCTGGTCCTACGAGTCCGACACCCAGCTGCTGCTGAAAATCCGCCCCGACATCGTCTTCCACGACGGCAGCAAGCTGACGCCCGAGGATGTGGTGTTCTCGATCCGCCGGGTGATCGACCCCGCCTTCCGCAGCCCGCAGCTCAGCCAGTACGATACCATCAGCAATGTCGAGGTGATCGGCAGCGACAGCGTGCGCATCACCACCAAGCGCGCCTACCCCGTCATGCTGTCCCAGCTCACCAAGCTCTCGGTCGTGCCGAAGGCGCATGTGGAGCGCGTGGGCAATGAGGCGTTCAACCTCGCCCCCGTCGGCAGCGGGCCGTACCGCCTCGTCTCCTCCACCCGCGGGGTGCGTACCGAGCTGGCGGCGATGGACAAGTACTGGCGCGGGGCGCAGCCCTTCCCGCGCGTCGAATTCCGCCCGGTGCCCGATGAAAGCACGCGTGTGGCCAATCTGCGCTCCGGCCGCAGCGACATCACCCGCATCCTGCTGACCGACAATGCCGAGGCGCTGAAGGGCGATGCGCAGCTGAAGGTGCTGTTCGCCTTCGTCGAGCGGGTGGCGATGGTGGCGCTCAATTCGATGGTCGGCCCGACCAAGGATGTGCGGGTCCGCCAGGCTATCGCCCACAGCATCGACCGCAACGTCATCATCGAGGCGCTGCTGAAGGGCTATGCCAAGCCGGTGGACCAGATCATGCCGCCGCCGAATTTCGGCTATGCCGAGGGCATCGCCGGCTACGCCTACGACCCCGCGAAGGCGCGCGCCCTGTTGCGCGAGGCTGGCATCGCGCCGGGCACCAAGGTCACCTTCCCCACCGCGCCGAGCTTCGACCAGCGGGTGGTGCAGGCCATCCACCAGATGCTCGGCGACATCGGCCTGGATGCGCAGATCAGCAGCACCGACGTCGGCACCTATCTGCGCCTGCGCCAGGGCCGGCCGGAAGAGGCGGGCGACGTGTCCTTCTTCCGCTGGTCCTGCGGCTGCCAGGATGCGGACGGCGTGCTGTTCCCGCTGTTCCACAGTTCCAGCCAGTGGAGCAAGTACCGCAACCCCGCCGTCGACACGCTGATCGAGGCGGGGCGCAACACCCTGGACGAGAAGGCCCGCCTGGCCGCCTATCGGGAGGCGCTGACCACGCTCAGCCGCGAAGCCGCCGCCGTGCCGCTGTATCAGGACGTCATGATGTTCGCCGCCCGCAAGGAGGTGCGCTGGACGCCCACCGCCAACGAGGCGTTCTTCCTGATGGACATGACCTGGGTTCCCTGATCACGCAGCCGTGCTTGCCGCCACCCGCTGAACGCGATTCCGAGTTGGCGCCGCGCCGCCCGGGCAGCTATGCTTCGCTCGGAATTGTTCCGGGGGGATCGAGGCGATGACCGTTGTTCTAGGGCTTGAAGCGTCGTTCCAGCATAATCAGAACGGAATGACCAAGGCCGATATGGTCGCCTGCGGCGATGTGGCCAAAGACCTCAACGAGGTCATCATCTTCCGCTCCACCGGTCCCTGGGCCAAGCGCTGGATCGAAAAGGGCTACCCCACCAAGAACTTCCACGTGAAGGGCAAAAGCTCCGACTGGGGGCCGCACGCCGGCCTCGTGCCCTACGACGGCACCTGGAGCAAGGTCGGCTACGACGTCGCCAAGGCGAAGAAGGGCACCGAGGCGAACGACGACGGCCTCAAATCAGGCTTTGCCGGCAAAATCCCCCTGGTGCTCACCGTCGACCAGATCCGCGAGCAGGAGCGCCGGCCCGAAGGCCGCCCCCCCCGCACCGCCCTCTTCGCGGTCGCGGCCCTCGGCAATGCCGGCAACCTGACCCTGACCGGCCGGCGCAGCGGGGACGGCCGGCAGATCATCTTCAACGCCACCAAGCGCGGGGACGGCCGCTACGACATCAGCGTCATCCCCCCAGGCGCCGGCGGCCTCGTGCGCAACAACGCCTTCACCGCCGCCGATCGCGGTGCCACCGGCATCCTGCTGGAGGTGATGACCTCCAACGAGGACGGCGTGAACCTGCCGATGACCGGCGACTACGACCTGATGGCGATCTGCCCCACCTGGGCGGACTACGGCAGCCTGTCCTCGCGCGGCATTTCGAAGGACGGCATCACCCTGACCTATGTCGATAAAAAGACGGGCCAGAAGGTGACCAAAACCATGCCCGGCCTCGACTATGCCGAGGGCATCGGCATGGACAACGTGCTCGATTCCCGGCTGTCCACCGGCGGCACCAAAAGCACGGACTTCCGCCACCGCGTCGTCGGCTACCGCTCCCGCTACGGCGACAACAAGATGAACGGCAGCGCCAACGAAGACACCTACCGGATGATCTTCGAGCACTCGCCCTACGGCGAGCACGCGGACATGGGCAACCTCACCCCGCGCATCCTGCGTTGCATCGTCAGCCTGAACGCCAAAATGGGCGCGACCGGCGAAAAATCGGCGCTGCGGCGGGTGCACCACAACGCCGAATCCCACCGCTTCCGCCAGTTCGGCGCCCTGACCGCCGAGGACATGGTGACGATCAAGGACGGCGAGGCCTATGGCGACGGCTTCCCGCTGACCATCTTCCAGCCCCCCCGGCTGGTCGCCAGCGGCAAGCCGGCCGCCCAGTACGGCGCGGTCTGCACACTGGAAAACTTGCCGGAGTTCAAGGTCTACGCCATGGACCTCGCGGCCTCCGGCTACTACGTCCCGCGCAACTGGATCTGGGGCATGCACGTGCCCCCCTCGGCCTACGCCGAGCGCAACCGCAACCTCGTCTCCGCCGAGGGCTGGGGCAGCCGGCCGGGCTGATCGCGCTGCCGGCGCCGCCCCTCGCTATAGATTGAACGCCACGCGCCCCGTCTCCGCAGTCTCGTAGCCGCCCATCCGCGCAGCCCGGTCGGCGAAGCCGGGCGTGCGGGTGAAGGCGAACAGGGCCTGCAAGGGTGCGTCGAAGTAGTCCCGGCGATCCATCACCAGGTCGAAACGCTCGCGGGTCAAGGGCACGAAATCCAGGCCCCGCATCGCCGCCTCGGCCCGGATGCCGAAGCCCACCTCGGCGCGCCCGTCGGCCACCGCGGCGGCGACCTCATCCTCGGCCAGCGCCGGCTCGGGCAGCAGGCGCAGCTGCTCCAGCCGCAATTCCGCCTCTGCCAGCAGATGCAACAGCAGCAGATGGCTGCCCGCCCGCCGCTGCCGCCCGGCCACCCGCACATCGGCCCGCGCGAGGTCGCCCACCCCCGCCAACCCCAGCGGGTTGCCGGCCGCCACGATCAACCCCTGCACCCGCCAGGCCCACACGATGCCCACCACCGCCCGGCCCGGCAGGGCAGCCCGCGCGATCGGCGCGTTGAACTGTCCGGTATCCGCGTCGATCAGATGCACGGCCGCGGCCACCGCCTCGCCAGCCGCCAGCGCATCCAGCCCATCGAGGCTGCCGCCGGCACGCAGCGCCAGCCCGCAGCCAGACTGGCGGACCGCCCAATCCAGCAGCGGATCATGGCTTCCGGCCAGGATCGGCGGTGGCGCGCCCGGCCCATCGGCCATCGCCGCCCTGCTCGCCAGCCAGCGGCCCAGCACCTCGCGCGGAAACAGCCACTTGCCGCCCAGCTGTGCGGCCGGCACGCGCCCGCCCCGCGCCAACTCATAGAGCGAGCGCTCGGACAGGCGCAGGAAAGCGGCAGCTTCCCGCAGGGTCATCACATCTGGCATATTACGGCAATTTTCGGCAAAAAAATCTGCTCCGTCAATACTGCCGTGCATTGACGATATCGCCTGCCACCCGCACTTTCCCACCCGACAGGAGGGCGCGTGAACGATCTGGGCCAAGCCTTTGCAACGGCGATCGACCTGATGCTGCGCGCTGATCCGGCGGTGTTGCGCATCGTCGCACTCTCCCTGCGCGTCAGCCTCTCCGCCGTGGCCGTGGCCGCCCTCGTCGGCCTGCCGCTGGGGGCGCTGCTGGCGGTAGCGCGGTTTCGCGGGCGCGGCGCGGTGATCGCGGCGCTGAATGCGCTGATGGGCCTGCCGCCGGTGGTCGCCGGGCTGCTGATCTACCTGCTGCTCTCCCGCTCCGGCCCGCTCGGCGCGCTCGGCCTGCTGTTCACGCCCACGGCGATGATCATCGCCCAGGCCGTGTTGATCGCCCCGATCCTCGCTGCCCTCACCCGCCAGGTGCTGGAGGGGCTGTGGGACGAATACGCCGAACAGCTCCGCAGCTTCGGCACCGGCCCGCTGGCCGCCATGCCCACCCTGCTGTGGGACGGCCGCTTCGCCCTGCTGACAGTCCTGCTGGCCGGCTTCGGCCGCGCCAGCGCCGAGGTCGGTGCGGTGATGATCGTCGGCGGCAATATCGACGGCTTCACCCGGGTGATGACCACCACCATCGCGCTGGAAACCAGCAAGGGCGACCTGCCGCTGGCCCTCGCGCTGGGCATCGTGCTCATGGCGATCGTGCTCGCGGTCAACGCCGCGGCCCAGGCGATCCGCGACCGTACCGAACGCTGGGCCGGCTGATGCGCCAGCCCGACAGCATCCTGCCGCTGCGCGCCGAAGCGCTGGGCTTCAGCGCCGGCGGCGTGGCCATCCTGCACAACGTCAGCCTGAGCTTCGCCGCCGGCGCCCCGGCCTTCATCATCGGCCCGAACGGTGCCGGCAAAAGCGTGCTGCTGCGCCTGCTGCACGGCCTGCTGGCCCCCACCGCCGGGCGGATCGTCTGGGGCAGCCGGCCCGGCCCGGCGGCACAGCCCCCGCTGCACGCCATGGTTTTCCAGCATCCGGTGATGCTGCGCCGCTCGGCGCTGGCGAACATGACCTACCCGCTGCGCCAGGCCGGCATCGCCCGGCGCGACCGCGACCGGCTCGCTTTGGCGGCCCTGCAACGCGTCGGCCTCGCCGCCCTGGCCGACCGCCCGGCCCGGCACCTGTCCATCGGCGAGCAGCAGCGCCTGGCCATCGCCCGCGCTGCCATCCTCTCCCCCGAGGTGCTGTTCCTCGACGAACCCTGCGCCAGCCTCGACCCCAGCGCCACGGTTGCCATCGAAGCCCTGGTGCAGGCGATCGCCGCCGCCGGCACCAAGATCGTCATGACCACCCACGACCTCGGCCAGGCCCGCCGCCTCGCCGGCGAGGTCGTCTTCCTCCACCGCGGCCACGTGCTGGAACACAGCACCGCCAACGCCTTCTTCACCACCCCCACCACCCCGCACGCCGCCGCCTTCCTGCGCGGCGAGCTGGTGTGGTGAGCAACAGGAGATCCCGATGATCCGCCGCACGCTTCTCGCCGCCCTGCTCGCCCTGCCGTTTGCAGCACAGGCGCAGGACCGCAGCATCACCGTCGCCTCCACCACCTCCACCGAGCAGTCCGGCCTGTTCGGCCATCTGCTGCCCGAATTCACCCGCGCGACCGGCATCACCGTGCGCGTCGTCGCCCTTGGCACCGGCCAGGCGCTGGATGTCGGCCGCCGCGGCGATGCCGACGTCGTCTTCGTCCACGACCGCGCCGCCGAAGAACGCTTCGTGGCCGACGGCGCCGGCGGCCCGCGCGTGCCGGTGATGTTCAACGATTTTGTGCTGATCGGCCCCGCCGCCGACCCCGCCCGCGCCACCGGCACCGACACGCTGGCCGCCCTGCGCGCCATCGCTGCCCGCGCCACCCCCTTCGTCAGCCGCGGCGACCGCAGCGGCACCCACGCCGCCGAACTCCGCCTCTGGCAGCTCGCCGGGCAAGACCCGCAGGCCGGGCGCGGGCAATGGTACCGCGAGATCGGCCAGGGCATGGGCCCGGCACTCAACACCGCCGCCGCCCAGGACGCCTACCTGCTGGCCGACCGCGGCACGTGGCTCGCCTTCCGCAACCGCCAGTCCCTGAAAATCCTCGTCGAGGGCGACGCCCGCCTGTTCAACCAATACGGCGTCATGCTGGTGAACCCCCAGCGCCACCCGCACGTGAAGGCCGCCGACGGACAGATCTTCATCGACTGGCTGGCCTCCCCCGCCGGCCAATCGGCCATCGCCGGCTACCGCATCGGCGGCGAGCAGCTCTTCTTCCCCAACGCCGGCGCGCCGGGCGTCTGACATTTCACGATCGTTCACGCAGTACTCACCGCCAGGCCCCCGCGTACCCGCGCATGCTGCCGCCGCCGCAGCAACGCCGCACGGGAGCAGGCCAAGCCATGAACATCGCCGCCATGCCGCACCAGATGTCACCGCATCTGGCGCCCGCCACCCCATTGGCCCTCGTCGTCGAAACCGAGCCTGAAATCAGCGGCATCCTCGCCGAACTTGGCACATTCCTGCGCATCCGCGTCATCCGCGTGCCCACCGGCGCCGGCCTCGCGCGCGAGCTGCTGATCGAACGGCCGATCTGCGTCCTCGCCCACGCCCCCACCGCCGGCGAGGACATGTGCGACGCCCTGGCCGCCGTCGCCCGCCACGACCCGGCATTGCCGGTGCTGCTCGTCGCCGGCAACACCCTGCCCGGCGACACGCACGACGATCAGCCGCTCTCGAACCTCTACTGGGTCGGCCAACGCCCCGGCCTGCGCATGCTCGTCGAGTTCCTGTTCATGGCCGAACGCCACGGCGACATCGGCGGGCTGATGCCCGCCTGACCCGGCTTGCGGCCCGGCAGCCGCGTCACCCGAACGGGCACTCCCCATGCCGCCGCTTGCGCGCCGCCACGGCGTACTGGCCAATGCTGCGCGTGGGCGGCAGGGTGGTGCTGGCGTAGTCGTCCCAATCCCGATCGGTGAAGGCGGCCGGCTCGGGGACGAGCTGCATCGAGTCCATCGCCGCCTGCGCGTAGGCCAGGCGCGGCAGCGGCTGCACCTGCACCAGCGGGCGCAGGCGGCGCAGATGCACCGGCGTGTCCGTCCGCGTCAGGCGCAGATTGGTGAAGATCGGCGCGAACCAGCGGTCGGCCTCCACGATCCCCTCATATCCCGCGAGGCCGGGCAGCGGGCCGATATTGGCCGGCGGGCGCACCAGCAGGCTCCAGTCCGGCGCGCTGCGGGCGAAGTAGCCGGTCCAGATCTGCACCAGCCCCGGCTCCGGCAGGGCGGTCAGGAAAGGCGGGGTTGCGTCCTCCAATGCGATCGGGGCGGCAACGTTGAAGGCCGGGCGCAGGCCGGGATACTGCGCCGCGTCCAGTTCCAGCCAGCCGTCATGCGCGGGCCAGTTCCAGAACACCCGCTCCCCATCCCACAGCAACGAGAGGTCGAGCGGCGGGAACAGCCACCAGCCGAAGGCCGATGCGGCGGTCACCGCATCGCAATGCCGGGCCGCGCGCAGCGGCAGGGTGCCGCCGCCGGTGCGGTCGGCGCGAACGGGGGCCGGGGCTGCTTCGATCACGCGATAAAACCGCACGCCGGGCGGGGAGAGGGATGCCATGACGATATTCCTGATGAGGAGAAGGGAAAGGGCGGCCGGTCGCCCGGCCGCCCTCGCCGTCAGACCCGCCGGGTCGCCGGCAGGCCCAGCCCCGCGCCGATGCGCACGCGGCCGTCATCAGCCACCGAAGCCGGCGGACGGCTCGGCGGCAGCGCCCGCACGGCGGCCGGCAGAGCGGGGCAGATGTCGTTGAGATCGTGATGCATGTTGCACTCCTTGCTATGAGGAACAGAGGGTCCGACACAGGCCGCGAACGCGAAAAGGCCGGGCCCGCTTCCCTGGAAACCAAGGAAGAGAGCCCGGCCTTTCGTGCCAGCCCGCATCGTCAGACAAATCAGCGGACGCACCTCGCCTGCTGACACCCGAACCATCTCATGCCGAAATCGGTGCGTCAAGTAAAATTTCCTAGTTTCTCATCATATTTCCTACACAATTCACCCGTGCGCGACTCGCGACAATTTTGGACATGCAAAGACCCGTGGCGTAGTCTTCCCCGCAACCAGGGCCAGGGATGTCACGCAGCGCCGCCTTCCGCACCACGCCCCTCAGCCCGCCGCCCCCCCGGCTGCGCCTGCACATGCTCGGCCCGATGGAAGCGACCGACGCGCAGGGCCACAGCCTGCTGCCGCGCGGCCGCAAAACCCGCGCCCTCCTCGCCATCCTCGCGCTCGCCGCCCCCGACCCGGTGCCGCGCAGCCGGCTGACCAACCTGCTGTGGAGCACCCGCGGCCGCGAGCAGGCCCGCGCCTCCCTCCGCCAGGCCGTGCACGAGTTGCAGGACGCGCTGGCCCCTGCCGGCGGAGACATGCTGATCGCCGAGCGCGAGCATCTCAGCCTGCGCACCGAGGGCCTGCAGATCGACCTGCAACTGGCCGGCGAAGCCCTGCCCCC
The DNA here is from genome assembly GCA_945874805.1 of Asaia bogorensis. Taxonomy (GTDB): domain Bacteria; phylum Pseudomonadota; class Alphaproteobacteria; order Acetobacterales; family Acetobacteraceae; genus CAIRTN01. Next base: position 16,485 of record CAMCJI010000044.1, read on the forward strand.
CGCCCGCCTGCTGGAAGACCTCGCGGGCGTGGATCCCGGCTTCGACCGCTTCCTCGCCGCCGAACGCCAAAGCCTCACCCGCGCCGCCGTCGCCCGCAGCGAAGCAACGCTCGACACCCACGCCACCCCCGCCGCCAACCTCGCCGCCGCGCGGGCCGTACTGGCGATCGACCCGGCGCATGAGCGCGCCTGGCGGGCGATGATGCGCGCCCACGCCGATGCCGGCGCGCTCTCGGACGCTGTTGCCACCTACAACCGTTGCGAGACCACCCTGCGCGAACTGGCCGGCGTCCCCCCCTCGGCGGAAACCCAGGCCCTGCTCGCCGCCATCCGCCGAGGCGCGGTGCCGGCAGCGCCCACGCGCCAGCGCGGCCAGGGTGCGCGCCTCGGCGTCATGCCCTTCCGCGCCGCCCCGCACAGCGAGGATGCCGGCCTCTCCCTCGGCCTCGCCGAGGAGATCACCGCCGCCCTCTCGCGCTTCCGCTGGCTGTTCCTCATCGCCAGCCCCAGCCTGGCCACCCTGTCCGACAGCAGCGCCGCCAACGGAGCGGACAGCAGCAAATGGCGCGCGCTCGACCTCGACTTCCTGCTCGACGGCACGATCCAGCGCAGCGGCCGGCGCGTGCGCATCACCCAGCGCCTGCTGGACATGCGCGCCGGCGCCAACGGCTCGGCCGACGGCGTCACCGGCGAAGTCGTCTGGGCCGGCCGCTTCGAGCGCGACGCCGCCGACCTGTTCGCCATGCAGGACGAAATTGCCGCCGAAACAGTCGCCCGCATCGACCCCGCTTTGCTGCTGCGCGAAGGCATGCGCGCCGGCCAGAGCGCGCCGAGCGACGCCAACGCCTACGACCTCATGCTGCGCGCCATCCCCGCGATCTACCGGCTGGAGGAGACGAGTTTCCGTGCCGCCGGCGAGGCGCTCGCCCGCGCGGTGGCGCTGGACCCGCATTTCGCCGCCGCCTCCGCCTGGTGGGCCTGCTGGCACATCTTCCTGGTCGGCCAGGGCTGGACGGATGCGCGCGAGGCGGCGATGCGCCGCGCCGGCGAACTGGCGGACCGCGCGGTCGCCCTCGACCCCGCCTGCGCCCGCGCGCTCACCATCGCCGGCCATGTCCAGGCCTTCCTGCACGGCGACGTCCCGGCCGCCCAGGCCCTGCACGATCGGGCACTGCGGCTGAACCCCAACCTGCCGCTGGCCTGGGTGTTCTCCGGCCTCGCCGAGAGCTATGCCGGCCACCACGCCGAGGCGATCCGCCGGATCGGCCAGGCGCAGAAGCTCTCCCCCTTCGACCCGCACGGCTTCTTCTTCGACGGCGCCCAGATGATCCCGCATCTGCTGCTCGGCGAATACGACATCGTGGTGGATATCGGCCGGCGCGCGATCGCCCTGAACCCCAACCTCTCCTCCACCTACAAAGCCCATCTCTCCGCCCTCGGCCATCTCGGCCGCACCAGCGAAGCCGCCACCGCCCTGGCACGCCTGCGCCTGCTCGACCCCGGCTTCACCCTCACCGAAGCCGCCCGCAGGACGACCCTGCGCCGCGAGGAAGACAACGCCCGCTACCTCGAAGGGCTGCGCCTGGGGGGGCTGAAGCCGTGAGGGTAGGGAAGGGCAGAGTCTTCTTTTTGTGAACTTGCGACGGCGAAGGCGCCGCGCAGGAAAGAAGCAAAAAAACTTTGTCCGGTTGGGCCCGGCTTTGCCAGCGGGATTGGTTCCTGGTGCAGCTGGATTACTGGCTTCGCCGGCTTTTCGCCCTTCCATGCGGCTCAACGGCGAAGCCATGGATAAAAGTTTTTTGCTTCTTTTTTTCAAAAAAGAAGATGCTTCACTTCCACCTGCCTTCCCTTCGCAAATACCCATCAGAGGGCACCATGCGCAAGCCAATAACAGTGCAGTCCTTGGGCGCGCTCGGGCGCGAGCAGCTGTCGCGCACGTTCTTCATGCGCGACTTCCTCTATTCCGATATCGCGCAAATCCACGGCCTGCCCAACGTGCCGGATGACCCGGACCTCGCCATCGCGGCGGGAAAGCAGCTTTGCGAGATCCTGCTCGAACCCTTGCAGGCCCATTTCGGCCGCCTCGCCATCCGCTCGGCCTATCGCTCGCCGGAGGTCAACGCCCTGGGCAACCGCCTCTACAAATCCTGCGCCAGCAACGAGAAGAACCGCGCCGCCCATATCTGGGACCAGCGTGACGCCGACGGCTGTATGGGAGCGACCGCCTGCATCGTTGTGCCAAGCTGTGCCGCCGCCTTTAACGCGCCGCACGACTGGCAACGCCTGGCCTGGTGGGTGCACGACCACCTCCCCTACGCGGCCATGCAGTTCTTCCCCAAGCGCTGGGCCTTCAACCTGCAATGGCACGAGCGGCCGAAAAGGCGCATCGACAGCTTCGCCGCCCCCCGTGGCCTGCTGACCAAGCCGGGCATGGCAAACCACAGCGGCGACCACTCCGCCCTCTACACCGGCCTGCCCGCCTTCGACCCCGACTGGACTCGCCGGACATAGACCCCCAGAATCCCTGCCAACACGCGCAAGGGAGCAACCGGGATGGCAAAGTTCTGTGAAGGCCGGGTAGCCATCGTCACCGGCGCTGGCCGCGGCATCGGCCGTGAGCATGCCCTCCTCCTCGCCGCCCACGGCGCGCGCGTCGTCGTCAACGACATCGGTGCCGCCGCCGACGGCACTGGCGCCGATGAGACCCCCGCGCAGGAGGTTGTGCGCACCATCACCGCCGCCGGCGGCGAGGCCGTCGTCAACACAGACAACGTGGCAGACTGGCGCGGCGCCAAGCGCATGATCGACCAGGCGATCGACACCTGGGGCACGCTGGACGTGCTGGTCAACAACGCCGGCATCCTGCGCGACCGCGTGCTGGCGAACATGATGGAGGAGGAGTGGGATGCCGTGATCAACGTGCATCTCAAGGGCACCTTCGCCCCCACCCGCCACGCCGCCGCCTACTGGCGCAACAAAAGTAAGGACATCGCCGGCCCCGTCCATGCCCGCGTCATCAACACCAGTTCGGTCTCCGGCATCTACGGCAACACCGGGCAGTCCAACTACGGCGCCGCCAAGATGGGCATCGCCGCCTTCACCATCATCGCCGCCCGCGAACTCAAGCGCTACGGCGTGACGGTGAACGCCGTCGCCCCCATCGCCCAGACCCGCATGACCGAGGCCCTGCGCGAACGCACGGAGGAGGAGGTGGAGCGCCGCCACCCCAAGCACGTCTCCCCGCCCATCGTCTGGCTCGCCAGTCTCGAATCCGGCGACTTCACCGGCCGCATCATCGAGGCCGGCGGCGGCCTGCTCGCCATCGCCGAGGGCTGGCACCGCGGCCCCAAGGCCGAGCCCATCGCCGACCCCTCGCTGCTCGGCCCCACCATGTACGACCTCCTCGCCAAAGCCCGCAAAAACGCCGGCATGAACGGCGCCGATCTGGACTAAGCCCCCCGGCTGCGGCAACACTGCATACGCATGCAGAGGGCGCCCCCATGAACGCATTCGCCGACGGCTACGAGACGGTCGAAGCCTACATCATCGGCATCACCGAACGCATCTGGGAGCAGCGCGGCATCAGCCTCATCCGCCGCTGGTACACGCCGGACGTGGTGATGCACACCGCCGCCGGCGACTTCGCGGGCGTGGAGACCGTCGTCGCCGGCACCATCGACACCCTGCACGGCTTCCCCGACCGCCGCCTGCTGGCCGAGGACATCATCTGGTCCGGCCCCGGCACTGGCGGGAACGCCTACTCCTCCCACCGCATCATCTCCACCTTCCACCATCGCGGAGACAACGCCTTCGGCCCCGCCACCGGCCGCGCCGTGGCTGTGCGCACCGTCGCCGACTGCCTCGTGCGCGACGGTGCGATCTGCGAGGAATGGCTGGTCCGCGACCAGTCCGCCATCGCCCTGCAACTCGGCATCGCCCCCGCCGACTACGGCGCCCACCAGGCCGCCCGCCTCGCCGCCGCAGGCAAGTCCCCCCCCACCGCCGGCTGGGAGGAAATCCGCGCCGCCCCGCCACCAACCGCCGACGGCACCGCCGGCGCCGAGGCAGCCGCCCTGTGGCTCGCCATCTTCAACGAAGCCGCCCTGCACCGGATCGCCGCGCAGTTCGACCCCGCCGCCCATCTCCTGCTCCCCGCCGGCGCCCTGGCCTACGGGCATGACGGCATGGAGCGCTTCGCCTTCGGCCTCCTCGCCGCCTTCCCCGATGCCCGCCTCTCCGTTGAGCACGTCATCACCCGCCAGGACCCCGAGCGCCCCACCCGCGTCGCCCTGCGCTGGCGCCTCGCCGGCACCCACTCCGGCCACGCTGTCTACGGCCCGCCCTCCGGCGCCCGCCTGATCATCCCCGGCATCACCCACCTGGAGATGACCGCCGGGCGCATCACCCGCTGCTTCGTCCTCATCGACGAACTCGCGATCTGGACCGCCATCGCCCTGCAACGCGGCTGACGCAAAAGGGCAGCAGCCCCCCGCAAAGGATGGGTACGCGACGCGCCGCCCGTGCTATCCTTACGGGTCCGCTTGCGAGAGTTGCCCCGATCTATGTTCATCCCCTTCACGTCCCGCGACCTCGGCCGCGTCTTCGACGCCCAGAGTCTCCGGCGCGGCCGCACCCTCGCCCTCCTCGGCGAGGTCGAGGTGGAGCAGGAAGGCGCCTCCGTGCAGGTCGCCCTCGCCCATCTCGGCGTGCGCCACACCGGCCGGGTCACCGCGGAGCTTGAGGACGACGGCACGGTCCAGATCCGCACCGCCTGCACCTGCCGCGCCCCCCTCTGCGCCCACATGGCCGCCGGCGCCCTCGTCGCTCTAGGCCGCCTCCCCTCCCTGCGCGCCGAAGCCCCGCCCGCCGAACCCGCCGAGCCCACCCCTGAACTCGCCCCCCCGGGCCGCGCGCGGCGCACCCGCGCCGGCACCCGCACCCTGCCCAGCCTGCTCGGCCAGACCAACGCCCCCGTCCCCGTCCTGCGCATGCTCCGCGTCGAAGCGCCGGACGCCCTCGGGCGCCTCCAGCGCGTCGATGCCCTGGCGCTGGCCTTCGACTACGCCGGCATCCTCGTCGAGGGCGACGACGCCCCCCCCAGCCTGCGCCGCGACCCGCCCTCCGAGGCCAAAGCCCGCGACCTCCTCGCCCGCGAAGGCTTCAGCCTCATGCGCATCGCCAGCGCCGGCTCGAAGGGTCGCCTCGTCCACGTCTTCGCCGGCACGGACGCCGCCGAACGCTGGCTCGGCTTCATCGCCCGCCGCCTGCCCACCCTGCTGGCGGACGGTTGGATCAGCGACATCGACGCCGATTTCGGCCCCCGCGCCGTTGCCGCCGTCGGCGCCTACGACATGCGCATCAGCGACTCCGGCGTGGACAGCTTCGCGCTGGACCTCGGCATCGAAATCGAAGGCGAGCGCCTCCCCCTGCTGCCCATCCTCGTCCGCCTGCTCGAACGCGGCGGCATGGACGCGGCCGAGATCATCGACGGCATGATCGTTACCAGCCTGGAAGACGGCCGCATCCTGCATCTGCCCACCGAGCGCATCCGCCGCCTGCTCGCCGTCATCGAGGATCT
>CAMCJI010000045.1 GCA_945874805.1 Asaia bogorensis
CCACCCCCATTCCCCTATCATCCGCCAAAACCCAGGAGCCCCGGATGAAACCCGCGATCGGCGACTACAAGGACGTCCCCGACTTCATCTACGGCATCACCCGCGAAATCTGGGAAGACCGCGGCATCGGCGGCAAGCTCGAGAAATACTACGCCCCGAACGTCCTCGTCCGCGCCGCCACCGCGCTCACCGACAGCAACGACGGCGTCACCGCCCAAACCCTGCAAACCCTCCACCAGTTCCCCGACCGCCAGCTCGTCGGTGAGGACGTCATCTGGTCCGAATACCCCGACGGCAGCTTCCTCTCCTCGCACCGCCTCATCTCGGTGATGCGTCACCAGGGCGACGGCAGTTACGGCCCCGCCTCCGGCCGCCTCGTCAAATCCCGCATCATCGCCGACTGCTGGGTGGTCGATGGCGTCGTCACCGAGGAATGGCTCACCCGCGACCAGGCCGCCTTCGCCCACAGCCTCGGCCTCACCCCCCGCCAGCTCGCCGAACAGATGGTCGCCCACGACCTGCGCAGCACCGGCCGTGTCCAGTTCTTCCTCCCCGAACACGACAAGCCCAGCGCCTACACCCCCGAATACCAATCCTGCCCGGAGGTCGATCTCTACGCCGCCGGCTACCGCGCGCTGTGGGGCACCAAACACACCGGCGCGGTAAAAGACCTCTACTTCACCGGCGCCAACCTGCACGCCCCCGGCGGAGACTTCCACGCCGGCCACGTCGATATCGACCGCTTCTACCTCGGCTACCTCGCCTCCTTCCCGGACGGCGTGTTCAGCATCGAAAGCGCGCTGATCAACCGCCATCCCGGCCAGCCCGCCAAGGTGGCACTCCGCTGGTCCTTCCGCGGCACTCACGCCGGCTTCGGCCGCTTCGGCGCCCCCACCGGCGCGCCCGTCTACATCATGGGCCTCAGCCACGCCCACATCGTCGAGGGCCGCATCACCTTCGAATGGGTCGTCACCGACGAGGTCGTCATCTGGAAGCAGATCCTCGCCCACCAGGAAAGCCGCGCCGGCGCGTGAGCCACACCCGCGCCACATCGTACGACGTCGCGAAGGAGGCGGGGGTCGCCCAATCCACCGTCTCCCGCTGCTTCCGTGACGACGGCGGCATCTCGCCCGCCACCCGCGCCCGCGTCCACGCCGCCGCCGCCCGCCTCGGCTACACCCCGAACGCACTCGCCCGCTCGCTGATCCTCAACCGCTCCAACATGGTCGGGCTGATCGTCTCCGAACTGACCCTGCGCGCCAACCCGGACCTCGTCGCCGGCATCGCCCGCGCCCTCTCGGCGGCCGGCAAACGCCTGATGCTCCTCCCCACCGCCGACCTCCCCGCCGCCGCAGCCGCCGCCCAAGCCGCCCTCGCCTACCCGCTCGACGGCCTGATCGTCACCCCCACGCTCGCCGACGCAACCCTCGCCCCCTTCCTGCGCCAGCAAACCCCGGTCGTCGTCCTGAACCGCCCCGCCGGCCCCCCCGGCTGCGACCGCGTCGCCTCCGACCACACCGAAGCCGGCCGCACCATCGCCACCCGCCTGCACCGCGCCGGCCACCGCCGCTTCCTCTGCCTCGGCGGCACCGGCCGCTTCCCGGTCAACGAAGAACGCCGCCACGGCTTCCTCACCCGCCTGGCCGAACTCGGCGCCACCAGCACCCACGAGCTTCTCGTCGCCGAAACCTACGCCGCCGCCCGAACCGCCTTCATCGCCCACACCGCCACCCACGGCACCCCCGACGCCGTCTTCGCCGTCTACGACCACCTGGCCTTCGGCGTCATCGACGCCTGCCGCTACGACCTCGGCCTCGCCGTCCCCACCGACGTCTCCGTCATCGGCTTCGACAACGTCGCCGAAGCCGCCCACCAGGCCTACAACCTCACCTCCACCCGCCAAAACCTCGAAACCATCGCCACCACCACGGTCGAGTTCCTGCTACGCCGCCTCGAAACCCCGGACGCCCCGTCGGAAACCGTGCTGGTGCCGACAGAACTGATCCTGCGCGGCTCGGCGCGAGTGTGAGTCAGACGAAGGCAAGCGCCTTCTTTTTGTGAACAAAAAGAAGCAAAAAAACTTCATCCATTTAGAGCCAACCCTCCCCACCTCCACCCGTCATGTTGAGCACTTGCGAAACATCCACGCTTGCCTTCGCTTCGCAGGCTTTCACGCAGACGGGGAAGAAAGCATGACCCCCTGGGCTTCGCCGCCAAGCCCCAACGCCGGTTCAAAACCCGGCGAAGCCCCAAAACCCACCAAGCCGCAGCCCCGAATGACGTGGGCAACCCGCAAACCAACGGAAAAAGTTTTTTGCTTCTTTTTTTCAAAAAAGAAGACTCTTCCTGTCACTTGCCTATCTGCCGCTTGCCTTCCCGTCTTCTCACGGAGGACGGAGCACAGAACGACCCGATTCACATCTTGTTAAGCATCCCGGCGGACGCAGCGTTGGCCGCGCTGGCGGCTGCCGCGTCCTGCTGTCTCGGATGGTCGTTGCAGTAAGCTTGATCGCTGACGTCATTGACCTGGGGCTTTTGGAACAGGCCCAAGAACCAACGCCAAATGCGCATCGCACCCGCGCTTCGGCGGCTTCGTTCAGGTCGTGCCGTCGTTTCAGCCGTCGGGTCCGCCGCGGAAGACGCCCGATATCAGGCGCTGGCGTCGCGGCTTGTCACGGTTTCCCTGCACACAGCAGGGCATCTAGCGGATCGTCCCTCCCTTCCCCGAGTTTAGCATCCCGGCGGCCACAGCGTTGGCCACGCTTGCGGCTGCGGCGTCCCGCTGTCTCGGGTGGTCGTTGTAGTAGGGTTGATCATTTACGTCTTTGACCTGGGGCTTTTGCAACAGGCCCAGGAACCAACGCCAGATGCGCATCACACCCTCGCTTTTGCGGCTTCGTTCAGGTCGTGCCGTCGTTTCAGCAGTCGGGTCCGCCGCGGAATACGCCCGATATCAGGCGCCGGCGTCGCGGCTTGTCGCGGTTTGCCCGCACACGGCAGGGCATATCGCAAGGCAAAGCATGTCGTTCCCCCCTTCCCCGAGTCAAGATTCTTGCCACGACGCCCTTGCAGCGATGCCATTTAGTTAGTATATACACCTAACATCGCCACACCCACAGGAACCCCCGATGCAGACCCCTCTGACCCTCGCAACCGATCTGGCAAGGCGCTATTTCGCCCCGATCGACCGCGTCTGTCAGACCCTCGCCCATCATGCGGCCCTCAACCGGCTCGCCGCGATGCTCCTCTGCCTCGTCTGGGCCCGTCTGCGCCGCACCCTGCAGCGGCTGGACCGGCTGGCCCTGCGCTGGCAGGCGGGCGCGCGCCTCACCCCGCGCGCACGCGCCCCCCGCACGCCGCGCGGATCCCCGCCGCCCGCCACCCCCGGCCTCTTCGCCGGCGCCACGCCGCAGGCGCGCGGCTGGCTGCTGCGCCTCTGCCCGCACGCCACGCTGGGCATCTCCACCGTCGAGCAGATGCTGGCCGACCCCGAGATCGCCGCCCTCATCGCCGCCGCCCCGCAGGCCGGCCGGCTGCTGCGCCCGCTCGCCCGCATGTTCGGCCTGGACCTGCCCGCGCATCTGCGACTGCCGCCCCGCCCGAAGCCGCCGCCCAAGCCGAAACCGGCGCGCCCCCCTGGCCCCGACTATGCCGAGATCACCAGGCACGACTGGCCGTACCTCCCCCCCACTCTCAGGCGAAAGATCAGCCGGCGACGAAAATTGCTGGGCCTGGGACCGGTGGGAGAACCGCGCCCAATCTAGTTACGAAATACGATCAAACGTCAGCCCCCGCGCCAGCCAGCACCCCACCGTCACCCCCGCCACTGCGCCTGCGTCGTCGCGGCGGAAGGCGAGCGTCCAGTCCCCCGGCGCGCCGTGATCGAGCGCCCGCGGCATGGGAAACAGCCAGGTATTCGCGTCGAACGGCAACAGCGGCTGCATCGTCCCCGGGCCGAGATCGCCCTGGAACGCGCCATAGAATCCGCGCCCTTCCCCGGTGATCACCAGCTCCGCGCCCAACTCGGCATTGCGATAGGTCCCGGCGATATCCCCCGGCGCCTCGCCGCTCACCGGCAGCAGCACGCTGTCGATGTTGTCGACAGTCCGCTGCATCCGCAGCCCCGCCCCATCGGCGGTCAGGCTGGTCCCGCCCCCCGCCCAACCGTCCTCGGCCGGCGCAAGCGCATCGGCATAGGCGGCGAACAGCAGCTTCGCCTTGTCCCCGTCAGCGGAAACCCGCACCGCCAACCCCGTCTCCGGCTCCACATACCGCCCCACCGGCACCGCCCCGCCAGCCGGCACCGCCATCGGCTCCGGCTCATCCAGCAGTGCTGCCAGCAGTTCCATCGCCGCCGCGCGCGGATCGGCCATGTGATTGAACAGCGCGACGACCGAGACCCGCTCGGAGGGAATATACATCCGATGGCTCCGCCACCCCCGCAGCCCCCCGCCATGGGACGTGTTCTCACGCCCGAAAGCCTTGCCCCGCGCCAGCCCGAACCCGTACCCCGCCGACGTCCCGTCATGGAACACCGCCGGCCCGGCGAGCCGTGTGTAGAGTCCCTGCGGATCGTCCCGCGTCGCGTCGATATGCTGTTCCCAGGCGATCATGTCTTCCAGGCTCGCCGCCATCCCGGCATCCCCGGTCCAGACGATCCGGTTCACCGCCGGGCGGAACCCGCTTTCCACCGTGCCCTCGTACCCGATCGTCCCCCCCGCCACGCGCGAGGTATCGGCATTCAGCAACGCCCGCGGCATCCCCGCCCGGTCGAAGATCCGGCTACGCAAAAGCCCGGCGTAGTCGCGCCCCGTCCGTGCCTCGATGATGTCGGACAGGATGCGGAAATTCTGGTTGCAGTAGGAATAGCGCGTGCCCGGCGCGAACTGCAGCGAGCGTGTCTTGGCGATCAGCCGCGCCCCGTCGGCCACGGTGAACCACCCCTCCACCGCCGGCCCGCACAGCATCGCCGTCGCCCAGTAATCCCGCAGACCGGACTGGTTGTTCGCCAGGTCCCGCACCCCCGGCACCTGACCCTCCAGCAGCGGCATCAACCGCCGCACCTCCGGCTCCAGCGCGTCGAGGTCCGGGCACTGATCGAGCAGCAGCGCACAGGTGAACTGCTTGGTGATCGAACAGATCAGCGACAGCGTCTGCGGCGTGAACGGCAACCGCCGGTCAAGGTCGGCATAGCCCCAGGTCCGCTGCGCCACCACGGCGCCATCGCGCAGAATGGCAATCGCCCCGCCGGGGCCGGTATACTTGCCGGGCAGGGAGTCGAGCACGGCATCGATTCGAGACAGGCTCATCGTTCAATCCCGAAAAGAAGGGTCAAGCCGGTCGAGCATCCGCAGCAGCCCGGGCCATTCCTTCGTCCCGTACTCCCGCGTGGCCGAGGGCGCATAGGCTTCCTCGGACTTGGCCACGATCTCCGCCGGCACAATGTTCAGCGGCGTGTTGCACGCCATCGCCGCCACCTGCGCCCGGCACGCCGCCTCCAGCCCCCACATGTAGTTGAAGCACTTCGGCATGCTCCGCGCGACGGTCAGCAGCCCATGGTTGCGCAGGATCATGATATCCCGATCCCCCAGATGCGCCGCCAGATGCTCGCGTTCCGACGGGTCGCGCTCCGGCCCGTTGAAATCGTGATAGGCCAGCCGCGAGGTGAACCGCGTCGCCGTCTGCGTGAGGGGCAACAGCCCGCAGGCGAGCGAGGACACGGCCACCCCCGCCGTGGTGTGCGTATGCATCGCCGCCATCGCATCCGCCCGCGCCCGATAGATCGCGCTGTGGATCACGAAGGCTGCGGGCTGCAGGTCATAAGGCAGCCCATCGGGAAACCGCGGCTGCAACAGCACCCGCCCGTCCATGTCCACCTTCAACAGGCTGGAAGCCGTGACCTCGCCGAACAGCACCCCATGCGCGATCAGCAGGAACGCCCCCGGCTCGCCAGGCACGCGGGCGGAGATGTGGGTGGCGATCATGTCCGACCAGCCGAAGTGATCCGTCAGCCGATAGGCCGCCGCCAGATCGACGCGCGCCTGCCACTCCTCCGGCGTCACGTGGCTGCGCAGCGAGCTGAGCTGCATGGCCCCGGCGAAGGACGTTCCATCCTGCATCTGCGTTCCCCTGTCTGATGGCCCGATGCTAGGGCCGGCGCCCGGCGGGCGTCAAAACCGCGGCGGCAGGCGGGCGTAAGGCCCGGCATAGGCGGCGGCGATGATGTCCAGTACATGCAGCTGGATATCCAGGCTGCGCGTGCCGGTATCCCCCGCCGCAATCCGGGCGACGAAATCGCCGACGATCGTCCCCCCCACCTCCGCCGGCCGCAACCGCAGAGAGGGCAGCCCGTCGAACACCGCCGCCTCGCCGCCCAGCCCGGCATAGTCGCCGTCCGGGCGGTGGAGATAAACGCAGCCGTCCGCCACCCCAAAGTGCAACGTCCCCGCCTGCCCGAACACACTGCTACGCATGCGGGTGTGATGATGCGAGAGGCTGCCGTTCCACGTCGCCGTCATCGCCACGTCGGTGCCGTCGGCCAGATGCAAGGTCAGCAGCGCCGCGTCCTCCACATCCGGCCGGATCACCCGCCCGTCATCCATCGTCCGCGTGGCAAGGCGGGTGGTGCAGGCAGCGGTCATCGAGATCGCCGGCCCGAACACGGCGGCAATGCCGGTCAACTGATAGATGCCGAGGTCGAGCAGCACCCCACCCCCGGCCAGCGCCCGGCGGTAGAACCAATCCGCATGCGTCGGCCCGCGATGGCCCCGGTGCGACTCCACCAGCGTCACCTCGCCCACCGCCCCACCGCGCAGCAGACCGGCGACCAGCCGCTGCTCGGCGGTCTCGACATGCGGCAGCGCGAAGAAGGTGACCGGCGGATGCGCCCGCACCACGGCGGCCAGCGCCTCCGCCTGCGCCACCGTCGGCACCAGCGGCTTTTCGACCAGCACATGCTTGCCGGCCCGCACCGCCATCGCCGCGAATTCGGCATGGGTGTCGGGCGGGGTGAGGATCAGCACCGCATCGATCGCCGGATCAGCCAGCATCGCGGCGGGATCGGTGTAGGTCGCGGCCACGCCGAAGCGGCTCGCACACTCGGCAAGCCGCCCGGCATCGCGCCCGGCGATGGCGACGAGCTCCGCCGTGCCCAGCGCCTGCAACTGCGGGAAATGCTTGCGCTGGGCGATATCGCCGCAGCCGATGGAAGCGACCCGCAGCATCAGCCCACCGCCATCGCGAGCCCGCCCGCCGCGGCGGAGCGGATGCCGGCATCGAGGATCGCGCTGGCCGCGATGTTCAGCGGCAGGTCGAGCGTGGGGTGCAGCGCCTCGCCGGTTTCCAGATGATGCAGGAACGCCTCGCCGATCGTCGCCTGCCCCACCGGCAGCGGCTCGCCCTGCTCGACCGCGCTCGGCGCGGCCGGCCCGCGCTCGCGATACAGCCGCACCTCCGCCCCATCGACGACGATGGTGCCGTGCGTGCCGTACAGGATCGGGCCGTTGGCCACGCCGTTGTGCAGCGTGGTCCAGCTCGCCTCCAGGCTGGCCAGCGCCGCGGGATAGCGGACCAGCAAGGTCGCGTTGTCCTCCGCATCGCCGGGGCTCATCAGATTGGCCGTCATGCCCTGCACCGTCTGCGGCGTGGGCCCGAGGAACCAGGCGGCGAGGCAGGCGCCGTAGCAACAATAGTCGAGCAGCGCCCCGCCGCCGGTCGCGGACTGGTGCCACCACTCGGCGGCCTTCTCCACGTCGGAGACGAGGCCGATGGTGGTCGATCCCGGGTGGGTGCTGCCATGCGCCAGCGGGCCGAGCGAAGGGTTGTTGCGCCAGTTCATCTGCCAGACCGAGCCGATGGCCCCGGCATCGATCAGCGCCTTCACCCGGCGGATCGCCGGGCGCCAGGTGATCGGCCAGTTGGTGGCAAGGCTCACTCCGGCCGCGCGCGCCGCCGCCTGCATCCGCAGCGCATCGGCCAGCGTGGCCGCCATCGGCTTCTCGGTGACGATATGCACCCCGGCCGCGGCCACGGCCTCGGCGACTTCGGCGTGCTGGCTGATCTCCGGGCAGAGGATGGCGATGTCCAGCGCCTCCGCCGCCAGCATCGCCCGCCAGTCGGTGTACCGGGCCGGGCCGTTCGGCAGCGCGAGGGCCCGCCGCAGGTTCGCCGTGCGGCTGCCCTCCACCGCGGTCAGCGAGGGCGTGGCCGGCACCGTGTCGGCCGCGGCGACGATGTCGGCGCGGCCGGTGGCGACGAAGCGGTCCACCAGTTCGTTGACGTGCATATGGGCGAAGCCGATCACGCCCACGCGGTAGCGTCGGGTCATGTCGGCGCCACCGGCTTCGGCATGGCCGGCGGGCTTTCCAGACCGAGGCCGCTGACCGTGCCGAACAACTCCAGCAGCCGGGCGATATCCGCCGCCGGCAAGGGCGGCGCGAGCAGGGAGGCGACGTTGGAGCGCAGATGCTCGGCACTGCCGGTGCCGAACAGCACCACGTCCACCCCGGCGGAATGCCGGGCGAAGCGGTAGGCGGCATCGGTCATGCTGGAAGCCCCGCCCTCATGCACGAGGAAATCGAGCGGCGCGTCGCTTTCGGCGAGCGCAGCCGGCGCCTTGCCCTCAGCCGCCAGGGCGCGGATCGAGCTGGCGAGGAAATCCGGGCGGGCGAAGATGCTGCGCACGGCATGCATCACCAGCGTGCCCATCCCCTGCTTCTGCGTCAGCGGGAACAGCGCGTCGCTCGCCGTGCGATGCAGCATGTTGAAGGCGACCATGCCGACGGCGAACGCATCATCGACCGCGGCGCGTTGCAGCATCGTATGGGTCTGGTCGCCATGGCCGGATTCGGTGACGCCGATCCAGCCGATCTTGCCTTGCTCGCGGGCGCGCAGCAGCGCCGGCACTACCTCCGCACAGGCGTGGTCGTAGTGCTTGGGCGAGACGCCGTGCAGCTGGAAGATCTCGACATGGTCAGTGCCAAGCCGGCGCAGCGAGGCCTCAAGGCTGGCCATCACTTGTTCGCCGGTGAGTTGCACGCCGTCGATCACCGTCTGCGCCTTGGTGGCCAGCACCACGCTGTCGCGCGGAACCTGGGCGATCGCCTGGCCGACGATCTCCTCGGTGCTGTACTGCGCGGCGGTGTCGATCAGGTTGATGCCGCAATCCATCGCCAAGCGGACGATGCCGATGGACTCGGCCACCGTCTTGCCGGTGGACTGGCCGAGCCGGCTGAAGCCGCCGCAACCCAGGCCGGCGACGCTGACGCGCAGGCCGGTGCGGCCTAGTGTGGTGTACTGCATGAACATCTCGCAAATAGAAAGGAAGTAAGGGTCTTCTTTTTGTGAACAAAAAGAAGCAAAAAAACTTTATCCGTTTGGGCGGTGTTGAGCCCAGGGGCGAACTTGTTCGAGGAGCGAACCGACGCGCAGCACGTCGGCCTCCGCGCCCCACTTGCCGATCACCTGCACCGCGGTGGGCAGGCCGTCCGTGCCGAAGCCGGAGGGCAGCGAGACGGCGGGGTGCCCGGTGAGGTTGAAGGGGTATTGGTAGCTGGTCCAGCCCTGGCGGGTGATGCCGCATTTCACGCCATCGACCTCCACCTCATCATTCGCCGCGTCGAAACCGACCGGCAGGGCGGTGCGGGAGGTGGTGGGGGAGACGAGGACGTCGTAGCGGGTGAACAGCGCCTGGATGGCGCGGAACAGCCTTGTGCGGGCGAACTCGGCCTGGCGGAAATCCGTCAGGGTGAAGCCAGTGCCACGCTGCATGAAGGCCAGCGTCACCGGGTCCATCTGGTTCTGCCACTTCGCCAGATACGGGGTGGCGAAGGCGGTGAAGGTGCCCTGGTAGAGCACCCGGCCCTCATATTCGATCCAGTCGATCGCGTCGGTGACGTCCTCCACCTCCGCCCCCAGCCCGGCCCAGGCGGCGAGGCAGGCGCGGGTGTTGGCCGCGACGTCGGCGGCAAGGCGGGGGTTGGCGCAGCGCTCGATATAGCCGACGCGCAGGCCGGAGAGGTCCGCCCCGGTGAGCGCCGGCGAGAGGGGGGCGGCGCGGTAGCCGAGGCTCCAGGGGTCGTGCTGGCTGGGGCCGGTGAGCACGGAATACATCACCGCCGCGTCCGTCACCGTGCGGGCCAGGGGGCCGGCGTAGATGTTGCTGCCGAAGGCGTCGCGGCTGGCCTCGTTCGGCACCGCGCCGAGCGTGCCCTTCAGCCCGACGAGGCCGCAGCAGGCGGCCGGGCCGCGGATGGAGCCGGCGCCGTCCGTGCCCAGGCCGATCGGCGCGAGGCCGGCCGCCACCGCCGCCGCCGCCCCGCCGCTGGAGCCGCCGGGCGTGCGCTCGGTGTTCCAGGGGTTGCGGGCGATGCCGAAGCTGGGGCCGTCGGTCAGGCCCTTCACGCCGAATTCGGGTGTGGTGGTTTTGCCGACGACGATGGCGCCGGCGGCGCGCAGGCGGGCGACCTGGATGTCGTCGCGGGTGGCGATGTTGTCGGCGAAGATCGCCGAGCCGTGGGTGGTGCGCACACCGGCGACGTCCACGAGGTCCTTGATGTGGATGGGCACCCCGTGCAGCGGGCCGAGGGGGCTGCCTGCCATCACCGCCTGCTCGGCTGCGCTTGCGTCGCTGCGGGCCTGCTCATGCATGACGGTGACGAAGGCGTTCAGCCTTGGCTGCTCGCGGTCGATCGCGGCCAGCACGGCATCGACATACTCGACCGGCGAGAGCTTGCGCGCGCGGATGAGGGCCGCGGCAGTGGTGGCGGGCATGAACAGCAGGTCGGTCATCGGGGTAGCCTCGGCGCGGTGAGGCCGCAGTGTCACGCGGCTTGGCATTTGCGGCAACCGGGGATGCTGGATAGGCTCACGCCATAATCAGGGAGACATCCGATGAGCAAGCAGGGATTTGGCCGGCGTGGCGTCCTCGCGGGGGCTGCCGCCCTGTCCGCCGCCGGCATGATGCGCCCGCGGGCGGCGCGCGCCGCCAAGGGGATGACGGTGGTGCTGGAATCCGAGGTCGTGATCTTCGACCCGCATTTCACCACGGCCGCCATCACCCGCACCTTCGGCACCCACGTGTTCGACACGCTGTTCGCCATGGACGGCAAGGGCGCCATCCAGCCGCAGATGGTGGATAGCTTCAATGCCTCGGCGGACAAGCTGACCTGGACGTTCAAGCTGCGGCCGGGGATGAAGTGGCATGACGGCGGGGCGGTGACGGCGGCGGATTGCGTCGCCTCGCTCACCCGCTGGATGCCGCGCGACGCGCTCGGGCGGATGCTGCGCGATGCCACCGCCTCGATCGCGGCGGACGATGCGCTGGGCTTCACGCTCAAGCTGAAGGAGCCGTTCCCGCTGCTGCTGGAGGTGCTGGGCAAGCCCAACGCGCCGCTGCCGGTGATGATGCCCGAGCGCCTGGCGCGCACGCCGGGCGATCAGCGGATCACCACGCCGATCGGCTCCGGCCCGTTCCGCTTCGTGCCGGAACGCTGGAAGCCCGGCAACTCGATGATCCTGGAGCGCTTCGCCGACTACGTGCCGCGCAAGGAAGCACCGGATTTCCTCGCCGGCGGCAAGGTGGTGAAGATCGACGAGCTCGACCTGCGGGTGATGCCGGACCAGACCACCGGCGCCACCGCGCTGATGGCCGGCGAAATCGACTACATGCAGTATCTGCCGTTCGACATGCTGCCGCTGCTGGAGAAGGCGCGCGGGGTGAAGCTGCTGGGCATCGGCGGCATCCATCAGTTCCAGGGCAACTTCCGCCTCAACCACGCCCACCCGCCCTTCGACAATCCCGCCGTGCGGAAGGTGCTGTGGAAGCTGGTCGATCAGCAGGCGACGCTGGAGGCGATCGGCGTGCCGCCGCAGTTCCGCGCGCCGACCTGCCCCTCGTTCTGGATGTGCGACGCGCCGCTTTCCACCGATGCCGGCTCGGCGGGCGTCAAGGTTGATATCGCCGCCGCCCGCGCCGAGCTTGCCGCGTCCGGCTACAAGGGCGAGCCGGTGGTGATCCTGGAAGTGCAGGGCTCGATCAGCCAGACCGCGTCGAGCGTGCTGGTGCAGAACATGAAGGCGGCCGGGTTCAAGGTCGATGCGCTCGCGATGGATTGGGGCAGCGTGCTGGCCCGCCGCGCGAAGAAGGACACGTGGTCGATGTTCCCCGTGTATTCGAACGGGACGGACATGCTGACGCCGCTGACGCATTTCTACATCGCGTCCACCTGTGCCGACTTCCCCGGCTGGTCCTGCGACAGCCGCATCCCGATCCTGATGCAGAAGTTCGTGAAGACCGACGGGGCGGAGGACCGCAAGAAGATCGCCGCCGAAATCCAGACCGTCGCCTATGAGCTGACGCCGGCGGTGATGTGGGGGCAGTTCACCATCCCCGCAGGCTACCGCAGCAACCTCGCCAATCTCGTACAGTCTTCGTATCCGATGTTCTGGCAGGTGGAGAAGCCGGGGGCGTAGGGCGGGAAGGAAGGCAAGGAGGTCTTCTTTTTGTGAACAAAAAGAAGCAAAAAAACTTCATCCGTTGAAGGCGGCTCTGGTGGCGGGATTGGTTCCTGGCGCCGGCGGATTTTATGGCTTCGCCGGTTTAGACGCCTCTATCCGGCTTTTCAGCGAAGCCATGGAGAAAAGTTTTTTGCTTCTTTTTTTCAAAAAAGAAGACTCTTCCTACCGCTTGCCTAACTCTCGTCCCGCAACTGCGGATCGAGTGCGTCGCGCAGGGCATCGCCCAGCACGTTGCAGGAGAGGATCACCAGGGCGATGGCGATGCCTGGTGCGAGGGAGACGGTCCAGGACTGGTTGAGGTATTTGCGGCCGTCGTTGATCATGCCGCCCCAGGTGGGGGTGGGGGGTTGCACGCCCAGGCCGAGGAAGCTGAGCGTTGCTTCCAGCAGGATCATCCGGGCGAGTTCGAAGCTGGCATAGACGATGATGGCCGAGAGCACGTTCGGCAGGACGTGGCGCAGCATGATGCGCAACTGCCCGGCGCCGGTGGCGCGGGCGGCTTCGACGAAGGTGAGTTCGCGCACGGCCAGCACCGAGCCGCGGACGATGCGGGCGAAGCGGGGCCAGCCGGACAGGCCCATGATCAGCACGAGGTTGGCCAGCGACGGGCCGAGCACGGCGACGATGGCGATGACCAGCAGGATCAGCGGGAAGGCGAGCTGGATGTCGATCAGGCGTTGCAGCACCACGTCCGGCCAGCCGCCGAAGAAGCCGGAGACGAGGCCGGCGGCCACGCCGACCAGGGCCGCGAGGCCGACCGCGGAGCCGCAGAGCAGCAGCGTCACCTGCGCGCCGTGGATGATGCGTGAGAGGATGTCTCGCCCGAGTTGGTCGGTGCCGAGTAGGTGGCCTTCCGGCCCGCCGAGCCAGGCGGCCGGGCGCAGCCGCAGGCCGAGTTCCTGGGCGTAGGGGTCGAAGGGGGCGATCAGGCTGGGGGCGGCGGCGCAGGCGAGCAAGGCGAGTGCCACCAGCAGGCCGAGACGCGCCGCCCAGCTGCGGAAGATGCGCGCCCAGACGTTCATCGCACGCTGATCCGCGGGTCCAGGGCTGCGTAGAGCAGATCGACCAGCAGGTTCACGCCGACGAAGATCAGGGCGAAGAGGAACACCACCGCCTGCACCACCGGGAAGTCGCGCGCGAAGATAGCCTGGACGGCGAGGCGGCCGACGCCGGGCCAGGAGAACACCGTCTCAGTGACCACCACGCCGCCGAGCAGCAGGCCGACCTGCAGGCCGATGACGGTGACGATGGGGATGCAGGCGTTGCGCAGGGCGTGCAGCCAGATCACCCGGCCCTCCCACAGGCCCTTGGCGCGGGCGGTGCGCACATAGTCCTGGCGCAGCACATCGAGCATGCAGGAGCGGGTGACGCGGGTGATGAGGGCGACGAGGCTGAGGGCGAGGGTGGTCGCCGGCAGGATCAGGTTCAGCGGCCCGTCCCGCCCGCCCGTCGGCAGCCAGCGCAGCCAGACGGCGAAGACGATGATGCCGACGATGCCGAGATAGAAGGAGGGCACGGCCTGGCCGAGCAGGGCGGCGCCACGGATCGCTGCGTCCGTCGCGGTGTTGCGGCGCACGGCGGAGATCACGCCGGCGGGAATGCCGAGGCTCAGCGCGATCGCCATCGTCACGCCGGCGAGCACGAAGGTCGCGTCCAGCCGTTCGGCGACCAGCGCCATTGCCGACTGCTCGAAGCGCAGGGACTGGCCGAAGTCGCCCTGCACGGCGGCCAGCGCGAAGCGGGCGAACTGCTCCCATAGAGGCCGGTCCAGCCCGTGGCGGGCGCGGAAGGCGGCCATCACGTCATCCGGGGTGCCGGGCGGCAGCATGATCTCGGCGGGGTCGCCGGTGAGGTGGGTGAGGACGAAGGAGACGAAGAGAATGCCGATCAGCACCGGAATCGTCTGCACCAGCCGCCGTAGGACATAGCTGATCACGCGCGGCCCATCCTCTGCACCCCTGGCGAGCCTAGCATCGCGGCGGAACGGTGCCAGACGTTTTCTTGCGAAATCGTACGGTAACCCTTGCAAAGACGCGCGGGCTGCGATGAAGTCTCCTCAGCGAGAGAGGAAGTGCCATGCAGGAAACACGCCTGGATCAGGTCCCCCGCCACCCCTTCGAGAAAGGCTGGCACACCAAGGTCGAAAGCCCGCATCTGTTCATCGACACCTGCGTGCAGATCTGGCCGGACGCGAAGTTCGAGGAACTGAACCAGTACGGCGTCAGCGCCTATCTGCAAACGACCTTCCGCCCGCATGACGACGCGCAGAACGCGATGGACGCGATGGCGGACTGGTGGCGGGTGGCGCGCGAATATCCGGAAGTGCGGATCGCGCTGACGGCCGCCGACATCGTCGCCGCGAAGGCAAACAATCAGGCGGCGATCATCCTGGGCTCGCAGGGCGGGGATTTCCTCGGCCAGGAACTCTCGCGGCTGGAGATGTTCCACCGCATGGGGCTGCGGGTGATGATCCCCGCCTACAACGCCCGCACCGCGATCTGCGACGGTTGCCTGGAGCCTGGCAATGCCGGGCTCTCGCGCTTCGGCCGGGCTTGGGTGGCGGAATGCAACCGGCTGGGCATCGTCATCGACTGTACGCATGTGGGCCACCAGGCCACGCTCGACATCATGGAGTTGAGCACGCAGCCGGTGGTGTTCACCCACTCCAACCCGAAGAAGCTGTGCGACGTGCCGCGCAACATCACCGACGACCAGATGAAGCGCTGCGCTGCGATGGGCGGGGTGATCGGCCAGACCAGCTGGGCGCCGCTGCTGCTGCGGCCCGAGCACAACACGCGCCCGACGCTGAAGGACTTCATCGACGCCATCAGCTACGTCGTCGATCTCGTCGGCGTGGATCACGTGGGCGTCGGCACCGACATGTCGCACGGCACCTATCCGGACGGCGACCGCACCCGCGGCAAGCGGCTGGCCGGGCGCTACGGCGACATGATCGAACCGAACCCGCGCTCGCGCCTGCGCGCCGTGGAAGGCTTCGACAACTGGGGGCAGATCCTGAACGTGGCCGAAGCGATGCGGGTGCGCGGGTTCAGCAACGCCGAAGTGGACAAGATCCTCGGCGGGAACTGGCTGCGGGTGTTTGGTCAGGTTTGGGGCGGGTAGGAAGAGTCTTCTTTTTTTGTAAAAAAAAGAAGCAAAAAAACTTTTGTTCGTTTGGGTGCGGCTTGCTGATTGAGTTGAGTTCTGACGGATTGGGGTTTTTTGGCTTCGCCGGATTCTGACCTTCTGCGCGGCTTGGCAGCGAAGCCAAGTGACAAAAATTTTTTGCTTCTTTTTTTCAAAAAAGAAGACCCTTCCTTCCTGCCACTTGCCTTCGACAATAAAGAGGAGCGCCCAAGCCATGACGCAACTTCGTCGACGTGGGTTTCTGGCAGCGGGGGCTGCGGCCGCGGCCTTGCCGGTGCGGGCGCAGACGGCCGTGCCGCGGGCGCGGACCTTGGTGATTGCGCAGAATTTTGATCCGACTTCGCTGTGGCCGAACGCCACCACGGCGTCTGACAATATCAATGCGGGCGCGGTGATCGTGCAGCCGCTGTTCTGGGTGAACCCGGCCAGCGGCAAGCCGGAGCCGCTGCTGGCGGAGGGGATGTCGCAGGAGAGCCCGACGACGATCCGCATTCGCCTGAAGGCGGGGATCAAGTTCACCAACGGCGAGCCGATGGACGCGGATGCCGTGGTGCACAGCATCGACCTGTTCCGCGACGGCAAGACGACGCCGGCCTACGCGATCTATGCGACCCCGGTCGAGGGCGTGGAGAAGATCGACGAGCGCACCGTGCTGCTGCGCACGAAGTATCCGGCGCCGGCGATCGGCTTCGTGCTGACGCAGATCTATATCGTGCCGCCGAAATACTGGGCGCAGGCGGGGGTTGCCGGTTTCGGGCAGAAGCCGGTCGGCACCGGGCCGTTCAAGCTGACCGAATGGGTCAAGGACAGCCGGCTGGTGATGGACCGCAACCCGGACTACTGGGGCACCGCGCCGGCGAACATCGACCGGCTGATCTGGCGCGCCATTCCGGACGATACGGCGCGCGCGGCCGGATTGCAGGCCGGGGAGTTCGACATCACCTCGGCGCTGGCGATCACCGACGTGACGGCGCTGGAGGCGGATCGGGGGGTGAAGCTCGCCTCCGTGCCGAGTTTCCGCATCTATACCGTCATCCTCTCCTCCCTGCCGGAGACCAAGACGCCGCTGCATGACAAGCGGGTGCGGCAGGCGATCAACCATGCCATCGACAAGGACAGCCTGATCAAGAACGTGCTGTTCGGCCGCGCCCGGGCGCTCTCTGGCCAGTTGCTGCGGCGCGAGCAGGCGGGGTTCGATCCGGCGATTGCCGACTACGCGTTCGATCCGGCGAAGGCGCGCGCCCTGCTGGCCGAGGCCGGCTACAAGGACGGCGTGGAGATCCTCTTCAAGTTTCCCTCCGGCCGCTATGCGCAGGACCGCGAAGTGTCCGAAGCGGTGGCGGGCATGCTGGCCAAGGTCGGCATCCGCACGAAGATGACGGTGCTGGAGCCGGGCGAGTTCCTGCGGCAGTTGCGGGTGCGGGAGTTGCAGCCGATGGCCTTCGTGGGGCTGGCCCCGCCGGATGATCCGGATTTCCAGGTCTCCCAGTATCGTTCGACCTGGCGGTATTCCTATGTGCAGAACCCGGAGTTCGACCGGCTGATCGATGCTGGCGCCCAGCAGATGGACCCGGTGGCGCGGGCGGCCAATTACCGCCAGCTGATGGCGACGATGCATGCGGAGGCGCCGGTGGCCTGGCTGTATCAGGGGGTGGATTACTACGGCACATCGACGCGGGTGCAGGGCTTCCTGCCGACCGGCGACGGGCGCATCCATCTCTATGGGGTCTCCCTGCGCTGATGATCGCGGGGTGATATTGACGCCGGCGGGGGAGTGGCCACACTTCTCGCCATGAGCGATCTGCCGCAGCCTGTCTGGATCATCGAACGCCGCGTGGCCAGCGGGGCGCTGCGTATCGGCGTGCTTGGCTGGCGCTATGCCGGGGAGCTGAACGGCCGGCGGCTGGCGCTGGCGAACAATGATCTGGCGTCGCTGCAGGAGATCGCCGCCTCTCGCCACACCGCCAAGCTGGTGCCGGCGCTGCGGGACGGGGGCTATACCCATCTGCTCGGCGGCGTGGTTGGCCTGCTGCCGGGCGAGGCCGAGCTGCTCAAGGGGGTGGCGATGGGCACGCCGGAGGGGCTGGTGCTGCATCGCGCCAAGCTCGTCGAGGCGCTGAAGACCGACGCGGATTTCATGCCCGAGGCCGGTGACCTCATCGCCGGTCTCGCCCAGCACGGCACGGAGGGGGCGGCCGCCCCCGGCCCGGCGCGGCAGGCGCTGCTGGAGTTCGACCGGCGCCACCCGCAGGTGCGCCGCGGCGCACAGAGTTAAGGACGGCGGTGATGAGCAGCAGCACCCCCCGCCACACGGTGGAAGTCGATCTCGACGACCGCGCCTTTCTGTTTCCGGCCGGCAAGCCGCTGGTCCGGCTGATCTATGGCGCGCAGGGCCGCACGGTGGATATCGATGCGAGCTTTCCGTTCAACGAGGCGCGCACGCCAACCCGCATCGTCTCGCTCGACGTCACGGATGCGAAGGAGTTGGCGCGCCGGCTGATCGAGGCGGTCTATCAGGCGCGTACCCAGCACGTGATTTCCGACGGGGCGCGGATTGCGATCAACGTGCTGCCGAACGGCTACAACATCCAGATCGGCGACCTGAACCACGCCACCGACCTGTTCCTGGGCACCGGCAGCATCTGGCGGGTCTGCCTGGGGCTGCTGCGGGCGGTGGACCACATCGCGCCGATCGAGGCGAACTAAACCTCGATAGTGATCCGCGAGGTCAAACCTCGACCCCGTACTCCGCGAGGTCCGGCGTCATGGCCTCGATGACGAAATCGACGAAGGCTTCGGGCGCGTCGAGATAGAACTCCTTGGCCGAATAGGCGCCGACCGTGGCCGGCATGCCGTGGGCGATGGCCCAGGCGGCCAGCGCGTTCAGGTCCGCTTCCGGCGTGTCCGTCAGGAAGGCGATCTGGGAGCGGAGCTTGTCCGCATCGCGGTTTGCCGTGTCGCTGCGGCCGAATTGCAGATCGACATTGGTGCCGGGCTGACGCAGCCAGATGGACCGCTCGGTTCGCCGAAGTTCGACGAAGCCGAGACGGTCCTTCAGCATCGTCACCACCGTCTCGAAGTATCGGGGATCGAGACGGTTGGCGACGTGGTTGAGACGCATCAAGCGAGATGCTTCTTGAACAGCGCGATCGTGCGCTCCCACGACAGATTGGCAGCAGCCTCGGTGTAGCGGGGGGTCGAGTTGTTGTGGAAGCCGTGCTGGGTGCCGGGGTAGCTGTGCATCTCGAAGGTGACGCCGGCGGCCTTCAGGGCTGCTTCATAGGCCGGGCGGGTGCCGTTGATGCCGGCATCGTTCTCGGCGTAGTGGACCAGCATCGCCGCCTTGATCTGCGGGACGGCGGCGGTGGCCGGGGCGGCGCCGTAGTAGGGGGCGCCGGCGTGCATGTCCGCGCCGAGTTCCGTGGCCAGCCAGTTCGTCGTGCCGCCGCCCCAGCAGAAGCCGGTGACGCCGAGCTTGCCGGTGGACAAAGCGTGCGCCTTCACGAATTTCGCGCTGTTCAGCATGTCGATGCGCAGCTTGGCGGGGTCGAGCTTGGCCTGGAGTTCACGGCCGTCGTCATCGTTGCCGGGATAGCCGCCGACCGTGGAGAGGCCGTCCGGGGCGAGGGCGAGGAAGCCCTCGGCGGCGGCGCGGCGGGCGACATCTTCGATGTAGGGATTCAGGCCGCGATTCTCATGGATCACCAGCACGCAGGGGAACGGCCCGGTGCCGGTTGGCTGGACGAGGTAGCCGCGCATCGTGCCGGAATTGCCGCCGGGCGAGGGGTAGGAGACGTAGCGCCCCTTGATCCGCGAATCGGTGAAGGAGATCGTCTGCGCGTCCGCGTAGCGCGGGAACAGGGCCTGGGCCATCGCCAGGCCGCCCACCGTCGCCGCGGCGGCACGGGTCAAGAACGTCCGCCGGTCGATCTCGCCGTGGCAGTATTCGTCGTAGAGGTCGAAGACGCGCTGGTCGATGTCGGCCTGCGTCAGCGGCTGCGGGGCGGGGGGCATGTCATCGGGCATAAGCGGGTCTCCCTGGGTGGGCGTTGTTGCTTGAGCGCGAGCCTAGCGCGAACGAATGCCGCGGCGTAAGGCAGATTCGCGCCCGCCGTTGAAGCTTCATTCTCCGCCCAGCTGCTGTTCCACCAGGCGCACGAAGCAGCTGGCGCCGATCGGCAGCAGGTCGTCGTTGAAGTCGTAGCGGCCGTTGTGGACAGGCACGTTGCCGTGCGCGTCGGTTTTCTGGCCGAGCAGCATGAAGGCGCCGGGGGCCTTTTCCAGGTAGTAGGCGAAGTCCTCGCCGGCGGTGAGGGAGGGCAGGTCGGTCATGATGAGGTCTTCGCCGACCACGTCGCGCGCGGCGGCGGCGAAGGCGGAGGCTTCCTCGACGGTGTTGATGGTGGGCGGATAGGAGCGCTTGTAGTCCAGCGACACCTCCACCCCGTGGGCGGCGGCGATGCCGTGGACGGTCTGGTGGAACAGCGTGTCCATCTGCTTGCGGACGGAGGCGCGCAGCGTGCGGATGGTGCCGCGCATCTCCACGGTTTCGGGGATGACGATCTGCGAGGTGCCGGCGTTGAACATGCCGATGGAGAGCACGACGGTGTCGTGCGGGTCCATCCGCCGGCTGACGAGGTTTTGCAGGGCGGTATAGACCTGCACGGCGCAGGGCAGCGGGTCGAGCCCCTGGTGCGGGGCGGCGGCGTGGGTGCTGCGGCCCTTCAGGACCAGGGTAAAGTAGTCGACCGCGGCGAGCACGGTGCCGGGGCGGATCGCGGCGGTGCCGAGCGGCAGGTCGAAGGCGTTGTGGATACCGTAAACCTCGTCGCAGGGATATTTCTCGAACAAGCCGTCGCGCAGCATCTCGGCCGCCCCGGTCAGGCCCTCCTCCGCCGGCTGGAAGATCAGGTGGACGGTGCCGGAGAAGTTGCGCGTCTCCGCCAGATAACGGGCGGCGCCAAGGAGCATGGTGGTGTGGCCGTCATGGCCGCAGGCGTGCATGCGGTTTTCGATGGTGCTGCGGTGGGCGAAGTCGTTCAGCTCGGGCATCGGCAGCGCGTCCATATCGGCGCGCAGGCCGATCTTGCGGTTGCCGGGGCGCCCCTGGATGACGCCGACCAGCCCGGTTTTGCCGAAGCCGCGCTCGATCTCGATGCCCCAGGATTGCAGCTTTTCGGCGACGATGGCGCTGGTGCGCACCTCCTCGAAGCCGATTTCGGGGTGGGCGTGGAAGTCGCGGCGCCATTCGGTCATCTCGGCGTGGAAATCGGCGATGCGGGGAATGACGGGCATGGCGGAGCACTCCGGTGCGATGCGAACGGCCGCAGGATGCGGCGGCGGGGGCGGGGCGTCCAGCGGGCAGGCCAGCCATCCCCGGCGGCCCCTTGGTCATGCGGCGGGGACGGGATAGCTTTCGGCGCAATAATCAACCTGTGAGGAAACACCATGACCGCTCCCGAACGCCTGCGCGCTTTGATGGCCGAACCCGGCATGATCACCATGCCCGCCGTGTGGGACGGGCTGAGCGCCAGGCTCGCGGCCGAGGCGGGGTTCAAGACGGCCTTCCTCTCCGGCTCCTGCGTGGCCGCCAGCCGCCTGGGCGGGCCGGACCTCGACCTCGTCTCGTTCGGCGAGATGTTCGACAGCTTCAACATGGTGCGCGGCGCGGCCCCGCACACGCTGGTGCTCGCCGATGGCGACCACGGCTACGGCAATGCGATGAACGTGCAGCGGGTGGTCTCCACCTATGGCCGCGCCGGAGCAGCCGCCGTGCTGATCGAGGACAAGATCACCCCGCGCGCCCTGACCTCCGCCGGCAAGCCCTGCGTCCCGCGCGAGGAGGCGCGGATGAAGATCCGTGCCGCCGTGGCGGCCGCGAAGGATTCCGGCATCCTGGTGCTCGCCCGCACCGATTGCCGCCCGACGCAGGGAATCGACGAGGCGGTGGCGCGCATCGAGATGTATGTGGAGGAAGGGGCGGACATCCTGTTCCTCGATTCGCCGCAGGGGCCGGCGGAGATCGCCCGCGCGGTGGCGGCGGCGAAGGGCCGGCCGTCCTTCAACGTCATCCCCGGCCTGGCCAGCCCCTCGCCGACGGCGGCGGATGCGGCGGCGATGGGCTTCAAGATCGGCACCTACCCGGCGACGATGCTCTCCCCGGTGATTGCCGGCATGCGCTCGGGCCTGGCGGCGATGCTGGCTGGCCAGGCGGCCTCGCCGCTGGCGCTCGCGGCCGCTGACCACCGGGAGACGCTGGGCTACGGCGCCTACGACGTCGCCGCCAAGCCCTACGTTCTGCCGGGCTGAACGCGCTGGGATAGAGGGAGGATGGCGGCGCGGGCAACCCGCGCC
>CAMCJI010000046.1 GCA_945874805.1 Asaia bogorensis
GCCCGGCCGCCAGCACCGCGAAGGCCAGGGTGATCGGCACATGCACCACCCGCCAGGACTTCAGCGCATCCACCGTCAGGCTGTCCCAATGCAGCCGTTCGCGCACGGCCTCCGTTGCCATCCCCTCGGCCAGCAGCCGCTTGCGCGTGCCGTCCAGCCGCAGCCGGGCGCGCTTGAGCAGATACTTTCCCGTCAGCCCGCTGGCGACGTTGACCAGCATGGCCGCCACCGCCAGCCAGGCCAGGATGGCGTTGAAGTGGATGCCGGCATGCACCAGCACCAGCAGCGAGCCCGACCAGGCCGCCGCCTCATGCCAGCGCAGCAGCACCATCGGGTCGCCGGTGGAGATCAGCTTGCGCTTGCGGGCCGAGTAGGCGGAGGAGGCGAGGATCAGCAGCACACCGGGAATGCCCAGCCACCGGCCGACCCACACAGCGTCGGCCAGATGCAGCCCGAGATCGACCAGCAGGGCGGCGAGCACAAGGCCCAGCAGCATCCCGATGAAGGGCAGGATCTCATGTCTGAACAGGCCGTCGAAACCGGGCACGCCCACCTCCTGCCATGCCCGGCGCGATGGCCGGCAGGCGCGCCCTTATAGCCTTACTGTCTCGCGGGCGCCTTGCCGCAGATCAATTCGGCGTTGGGCGGCAAGGGCCGTGCGCCGTCCGGTATGGAATTTGCGAGGTTTGCCCGGTAAAGCTGTTTCAACGCCGTGCAGGATGCCAACCGACGCATTCTGCCATTGCCGGGTCGAGGTTTGTCTGAATATGCGACGCATTCTGCGAATTCTGGTGCTCTGCACCGCCGTGCTCGGCGGGCTGCCGGCCCATGCGACGGTGATGACCGTGACCTTCAACAACCCTGGCGTGCAAAGCGCGGACAGCGTCGCGCTGTGCGTGGGCACCACCATCTGCGGCATCGGCGTGGAGAATTTCGACGGCCGCACCAGCGCCACGCTGCGCAGCGGCTTCACTGCCACCTTCGTCAACGCCTCGGGCATCACCATCACCGGCAACTACACCGCGGACGCGACGGCGCAGAGCGGCACCAACCTCATCAACTCCGCCGCCAACCAGTACGGCGGCGCCGGGCTGGCCGGCAGCTATCCGCAGCTCTTCCAGGGCAGCTACACCATCAACCTCACCACCTCCGGCGCGCCGGGGGTGAATTACTTCGGGCTGTGGATCTCCGCGCTGGATGCCCAGAACGCGCTGAGCTTCTACAGCGGCAACAACCTGCTGCTGGCCTTCACGCCGACGCAGATGCTGGCCGTCATCAACGGCCGGTCGGACCGGACGAGCTATTTCGGCAATCCGAACAACCAGACGCTGAACACCGCCGAGCCCTACGCCTTCGTCAATTTCTTCGCCACCGACGGCACGTTCGACCGGGTGGTGTTCAGCAATGTCGGCGGCACCGCCTTCGAGAGCGACAACCACACCGTCGCCTACCGCAACCCCGCCCCGATCATCGGCAACGCCATCCCCGCCCCCTGGTCCGCCAGCGTACTGATGACCGCCCTCGCCGGCCTCGCCTGGGTGCGGCGGCGGACGGCCTGAGGCGAAGGCAAGCGGCAGCAAGCATCTTCTTTTTTTGAAAAAAAGAAGCAAAAAACTTCTACCCGTTGGCTTCGCCGCCGAGCCGCAAAACCGGTTCAAAAGCCGGCGAAGCCAAAAAATCCGTTAGGCAAGAGCTCAACGCCGCGACTAGGGCACAATCCCAACGGGAAAAGTTTTTTTGCTTCTTTTTGTTCACAAAAAGAAGAATCCTGCCTCCTCTACGCCCCCCCCGGCACCCAAAGCACATCCCCGCGCGCGCGGTTTTCGTGGCGGGCCAGCACGAACAGATGGTCTGACAGCCGGTTGAGGTAGCGGATCACCGCCGGGTTCACCGCCGCGTTCCCGGCCAGCCCGACGACCAGCCGTTCGGCCCGGCGCACGATAGTGCGGGCGAGGTGGGCGTAGGCCGCGCCTGGGGTGCCGCCGGGCAGCACGAAGCTGGTGAGGGCCGGCAGGTCGGCGTTCATCGCCGCCACTTCCGCTTCCAGCCGCGCCGAGGGGCCGTCGGTCAGGCGCAGCCGGTCGCCGGCGGCACCTGGGACGCACAGGTCGGCACCGACGTCGAACAGGTCGTTCTGGATACGCGCGAGCATCGCGTCCGTCTCGCCTTGCGTGTGCAGGCGCAGCAGGCCGATGGCGGCGTTGGCTTCATCGACGGTGCCGTAGGCTTCTACCCGCAGCGCGTCCTTGCTGACGCGGCTGCCGTCGCCCAGCGAGGTCTGGCCGCCGTCGCCGCCGCGGGTGATCACTCGGTCTATGCGTACCATGCCTACTGCCCCAGGCTGAAGTTGACGTTCTGTTCCAGCGTGCTGGGCACGGCGGCGCCGTTGCGGCTGGCGGGGGTGAACCGCCAGGCCCGCATGGCAGCGGCTGCCGCCCGGTCGAGACGGATGTGGCCCGAGGAGACCAGGATGTCCACCCGTTCGACGAAGCCGAGCGTGTCGATATGCAGCCGTAGCCGCACCAGCCCGGTCTCGCCCCGGCGGGCGGATTCGAGCGGATAGAGCGGCGCGAGGTTGCCGGTTTCGCCCTCGGCGGTGCGGAAGTTCTCCGTCTCATTGTCGATCTGCCCGCTCGGCGCGGTGAGCCCGCCGAGATTGACGCTCGGCGGTTCGCTCGGTGCGGGCGGCGCGGGCGGCTCCGGGGGCGGGGCGGGGGGCGGCGGGGGAGGTGGAGGTGGAGGTTGAGGTTGAGGTGGTGGCGGGGGAGGGGCCGGAGCAGGAGGAGGGGGCGGCGGGGGTGGCGGCGGGGGCGGGGGTGCCGGCATCGCCGCCGGCTCCTCCGGCTCAGGCGGGGGCGGCGGCTCGGCCGGTTCCATCGGTGGCGGCGGTTCGGCTTGCGGCTCGGGCGCGGTCTCGGCCGGCGGCACGGGGGATGGTGGCGGCGGCGGCGGTGGTTCCGGCGGCGCTGGCGGCGGCGCGGGTGCGCCCTCGCCGGGCTCGGCATTGTCGCCCAGCGTGATCTCGATGCTCGCCGGCTGGTCCGGCGCTTCGGCGAGCTTCGCCCGGCGCGGCAGCAGCAGCGCGATCCCCAGCCCGTGCAGCAGCACCGACAGCGCCACCCCCGCCAGCAGCCACGCCCTCATTCCGGCGGCAACAGCCGTGGGCGCGCGTCGCTGCCCCAGCCCAGGCCGAAGGTGGCGGCGGCGACGGGCAGCGCCTCCGCCGGCGCGGCATCGGCGCGGATGCCGCCCTCGCCCAGCACGATCACCCGGTCCGCGTAGAGCTGCGCCAGCTCCACCGCATGCAGCACCGCGATCACCACCGCCCCCCCGGCGGCCGCAGTGGCGAGCAGGCGCATGATCCGGTGCGCGGCGGCGGGGTCGAGGTCGGCGGTCGGCTCGTCGAGCAGGAACACCTCCGGGCTTGTGGCAAAGGCGCGGGCGAGCATCGCGCGGCGCGCCTGCCCGCCGGAAATGCGGTCGATCCGCGCGTCCTGCAACGCCGCCAACCCGCAGGCCTCGATCGCCGCATCGATCGCCGCCCGCCCGCCCGGCGACTCCGCATCGCCATGCGGCAGCCGGCCGAGGGCAGCGATCTCGCGCACCGTCATCCCCCAGGCGCTCGCCGCCCCCTGCGGCAGATAGGCGACGCGACGCGGGTCGCGCGCCGGCGTGCCCGGCAGCAGCCCGGCCAGCGCGCGCAGCAGCGTCGTCTTGCCTGCCCCGTTTGGCCCGCACAGCGCCGTCACCCCGCCCGCTGGAAAACGCAGATCGACCGGCCCGAGCACCGACCGACCGCCCAGCCGCAACCCGGGCAGGGAGAGTGCGATCACCGCCCCCGCCCCCGCGCGATCCGCAGCAGGAACGGCGCGCCCAGCAATGCCGTCAGCACCCCCAAAGGCGGCTCGGCGGAGAGCGGCAGCAGCAGCGGTGCAAGGCGGGCCAGCAGGTCGGCCGCCAGCAGCAGCGCCGCCCCCCCGAGCATCGCCGGCAGCAGCAGCGCCCCCGGCCGCTCGCCGACGAGGCCTCGCAGGAGATGCGGCACCACGAGGCCGATGAAGCCGATCCCGCCCGCCACCGCCGTCGCCGCCCCCACGGAAAGCGCCACCCCCGCGGCGGCCAGCGCCAGGGTGCGCGCGGCGGGCCGGCCCAGGCTCGCCGCCACGTCCTCGCCCAGACTCAGCGCATCCAGCCCCGGGGCGAGGCGCAGCAACAGCAGGCAGCCCAGCCCAATCGGCGGGGCGGCGAGCGCCAGATGCAGCGGCGCCCGGTCCGTCAGCCCGCCCATCAGCCAGAAGGTGATCTCCGCCAGCGCAAAGGGATTGGGCGCAAAGGCCAGCGCCAGCGTCAGCAGCGCCCCGGCAAAGGCCGAGAGCGCCACCCCCGCCAGGATCAACCCGGTGCCGCTGAGCCCGCGCCCCGTCATCGCCAGCAGCGCCGCACAGCCCAGCGCCGCCCCCGCGAGCCCGCCGAGCGGCAAGGCCGGCGCGAATACCGCGGCCAGCCCCCAGTAATAGACAACCACCGCCCCCAGCCCCGCGCAGCCGCCGATCCCCAGCAGCCCCGAATCCGCCAGCGGATTGCGCAACGCCCCCTGCAGCACCGCGCCCGACAACCCCAGCGCCCCGCCGACCAGCAACGCCAGCAGCGTCCGCGGCAGCCGCAACTGCCAGAGGATCAACGGGTCCGGCAGCCCGAACCCCGCCGGCCCGCTCAGCAGCCCCGCCAGTGCCAGCAGCCCGATTGCGCCGACCAGCCCCGCCTTCATCGCGCCAGCAGCCGCGCCGCCTCGGCCGACCACGGCCCGCCGCAGATCACCAGCGCGGGCGGCACCGTCCGTCGTTCGATCCCGGCGAGCACCGGATGCCACAGCATATCGGTCGCCAGCGACGGCATCAGCGGCGCCTCAGCGGTCACCAGCAGCCCCGGCGGCCGCGCCGCCAGCCCCTCCAGCCCCAGCCGCTGCCCGGTGCCGGTATCCTCAAGCCCCGCCGCCCGCATCACGGCGACCAGCAGCGACCCATCCCCCGCCGTCCACCCCCGCGGCTGCAACGCCAGAGCCGGCCGAGCCACCCGCACCGGCAAACCCGCCAGCACCGCATCCATCGCCGCCACCGCCGCCTCGCCCCGCCCGGCCACGCCGAGCACGCCAGCCAGCCTGCGCGTCTCCGCCCGGATCGCCGGAAAATCCGCCGGCGGCCGCAGCCGCTCGACCCGCACGCCCCGCCGTTCCAGCGCCGCCAGGCTCGCCTGCGCCCCCCAGGGAGCCGCCAGCACCAGATCCGGCCGCAGCACCAGCACGGACTCCGCATCCGCCCGCACCGCCGGCACCCCCCCCGCCTGGCCCGCCAGCGCCGACAAAGCCGGATCGCGCGCGAGGAACGTCACCCCCGCCGCCTGCTCCGGCGCCAGCAGCAGCAGATACTGGTCGGTGCACAAATTCAGCGACACCACCCGCGCCGCCTCCGCCGGCCCCCCTGGGACCAGCGCCAGCAGGAGCAGCGCCAGCAGCCACCTCACAGCACGATCACGCCCTGGAACTTCGCCTTCCCCTCGGGCTCGACATGGATGGTGATGACCAGCCCCTCCATCTCCGACTTCAGCGCCGCCTCCACCCGGTCGCAGATGTCGTGCGCCTGCGCCACCGTCATCTCCCCGGGCACGACGAGATGGAACTCCAGGAACGTCAGCCGCCCGGCATGGCGCGTGCGCAGGTCATGCGCCTCGATCGCCCCTTCCGCATGCTGGCTGACCAATGCACGGATGCGCGCCATGATCTCCGGCGCCGGGGCCGCATCCATCAGCCCGCCCACCGATTCCATGATCACCCGCCCGCCGGAGACCAAAATATACACCGCCGTGAGTGCGGCCAGCAGCGGATCGATCCAGGCGATCCCCGTCGCCACCGCGATCCCCACCCCCGCCAGCACCCCCGCCGAGGTCACCACATCGGCCATCAGATGCCGCGCATCCGCCAGCAGCGCCGGCGAGCGCAGCACCCGCCCCCGCCGCCCCAGCACGATCGCCCACACCAGATTGAACACCCCGGCCAGCGCATTCAGCGCCATCCCCACCAGCGGCTGGTCGATCGGCGCCGGCTCCCGCCAGACGTGCCAGACATGCTGCAGGATCGCCAACGCCGCGACGACGATCAGCACCCCCTCGATCACCGCGGCGAAGAACTCCGCCTTGTCATGCCCGTAGGGGTGGTTCGCATCCGCCGGCTTCGCCGCCATCCGCAGCGCCATATACGCCACCGCCGAAGCCGCGACGTTCACCACCGATTCCGCCGCATCCGAAAACAGCGCCGCCGACCCCGTCAGCAGCCAGGCTGCCACCTTCAGGCCGAGAACGATCAGGCCGATCGCGATGCTGCCCATCGCGAGGCGTTGCGCTTGTGCCACCAAAAGGCCCCAGGAGACTGAGCGCGCCGCTTACCAGAGACGGCGCCCCGCGTCATCCACCGCCACCGCGGCGACGGGAGTCCGCACCGCCGCCGGCCGCTGGATGAACACCTTGCGGCGCGGATAAGCGAGCCAGATGCGCCGGGCCGCCATGTAATCCATGCCGATGATCATTTCGTCCTCGTCGGACTGCCGGTGCATCACCGTCAGCCGCACATCGCGGAACTGCTCGTCGCCCAGCAGCAGCCGCGCGAAGCGATGCCGCCGCCCCTCCGTCAGTTGCGGGCCGGCGCCGCGCAGCATCACCAGCGGAGAATCGGCCAGCATCGCCAGCGTCAGCCCCGCCGCCTCGGCCATCACAATGCTGTCCTGCGTGCCAGAATCCAGCAGCGCGGTCAGCGGCCGCCCGTCCAGCTCCGCCTGGATCACCAGCCGGTTGCGCCGCGCGCTCGGTGCCTCCACCTCGAGAATGCGGCCAGGCATCGGCAGCGGCTCGCCCTCGCAGGGCCGGCCGCTGTACAGCACCATCCGCCGCTGCGGCAGGTTCAGATCGACCTCGAACCGGCTGAGCACATCCACCCCCAGCAGACCCTCCGGCCGCGTCCCGCCGATCTCCGGCAGATCGAACGGCAGCACCGCGGCGTGCTGGTCCGGCAGCGCCACCTCGCCCACGGCGAAACGTTGCAGGATCGCCGGCCAACTCCGCGTCTGCCCCCCGGTGCCGCGCACCGTCACCGGCGCGCGACTGTCGGTGCGCAGCCCCAGCCGCTTCACCGCCGACTGCGTCAGCAGCATCGTCTGCGCCCCGGTATCGAGGATCAGCGTCGCCGGCAGCCCGTTGATCGCCACCACCACGAACGGCACGTTGCGGATGACCGTCACCGGCACCTCCGTGCGCAGCCGCAACCCGCAGGATACCTCCTGGTCCGGGTCCAGCACCGCACAGCCAGGCAACAGCAGCAGCAAAAGCCACAGCAAACGGCTCACGGCACGCCTCCCCCCACGTGCCCGGGCACCAGCACCATCCGGCTGGCATGCGCGAGCCACACGCGATGCCGCCCGAGATAATCCATCCCCAGCCCCAGCCCGACCTCATAGAACGTCACGAAATTCGTGTCGTTGATCTCCACCACGTTCATCGGCACATCCCGCAGCACCCGCCCGCCGATCTCCACCGCCGCAAACCGCCACACCGGGCTTGCCACCGGCGCCGGCCCGAATCCCCGCGTGCGGATCGTCGGCGCCCGCGCCAGCTCCGCCTCCCCCACCCCCACAGACGCCGCGGCATGGCGGAACAGGAAGGAGCTCTGCGCCCCGGTATCGATCACCGCCACCGTCTCCCGCCCATCCAGCCGCAGACGCAGATGCGAGCGCGGGTCCTGCTGTTCCAGCGCCGGCCGGCTCGTCCAGCTCGCGCGCACATCCACCATCCCCGCCGGCACCGGCCGCCGCTCGTCGCGGCAGGGTGTGCCCGCATACAGCCCGATCCGCCCGGCCGGCAGGTCCATATCCCACTCGTAGCGGGCGAGGTCGCGGATGCCCAGAATCCCGTCCGCCCCGCCGGTTCCGGCGATGGACGTATCCGCCAGCAGCGTCACCGTCTGCTCCGGCAGCGCGATCCCCGCGAGGCTCGCCCCGCTCAGCCGCGCCGATCCGCCCACGCTGGTGCCGCCGATGCCCGCGATGTCATAAAACCCGCCCAGCGCCTCCACCCCCAGCCGCCGCGCCCCGCGATGCGTCATGGTGATGCTGAGCGCCCCGGTATCCAGCAGAAACACGCCCCGCTTGCCGCCGATGTCCAGCCCGACGAACGGCTGGTTGTTGCGCACCATCACCGGCACCTCGGCGCGCAGCCGCAGCCCGCAGGCCCCGGCAAAATCCGGGTCCTGCGCGCAGGCGGCAAGTGCCAACAGCAGCACGAGGGAGAGCGCACGCAACAGCATGCCGCAGCCTGCGGGAGGATCGATGCCGGTTCAAGTGTTTCGATGCGGCACCGTCATCCCCTGCGCGAACGCGAACGTCATCCAACCGCAACCGCACTGCCGCATCCCTGTCATCGCCCGCCGCTAGACGCACCACATCGACCAGGGAGCCCTTCGATGTCACTCACCCGCCGCGCCGTCCTCGCCAGCAGCCTCGCCGTCCCCTTCGCCACCTCGGGGCTCGCCCAGTCCGAAACCCGCCCGGCCGTGCGCATCGGCGTCGCCGAACTGCCGCCCACCCTGGAACCCGCCCGCGAACTGTCCAACGTCGGCACCCGCGTCACCTACTCCATGTTCGACACCCTGATCCGCCGCGACTTCCTCGCCAGCCCGGACGGCGGCGGCGGCACCCTCAAGCCCCACCTCGCCACCTCCTGGACCCGCAACGGCCCGCGCGAACTGACGCTGCAGTTGCGCGAAGGCGTGCGCTTCCACAACGGCGACCTGCTCACCGCCGAAGATGTCGTCTACACCTTCACCTCCGCACGCATGTTCGGCGACAAGCCGCTGATGCCGGATGCGAAATCCTACTTCTCCACCCTCGAATCGGTCGAAGCCCTCAACCCGCTGACGGTGCGCTTTCGCACCCGCGTGCCGGACGTCCTGCTGGAACAGCGCCTGGCCTCCTGGTGCGGCTGGATCGTCAACAAGCGCGCCTATGAGGAGCGCGGCTTCCAGGGCTTCTCGCGCGACCCCGTCGGCACCGGCCCCTTCAAGCTGCGCACCCTGCAAACCGACGCCCGCATCGTAATGGACGCCTTCGACGACTACTGGATGGGCCGCCCCACCGCCAGCTCGATCGAATTCCGCCAAATCCCCGAACTCGCCAGCCGCGTCGCCGCCCTCCGCGCCGGCGATGTGGACATCATCACCAACATCCCGCCCGACCAGATCCACGACCTCGCCCGCGTCACCAGCATCGACGTCCGCTCGGTCGTGCTCGCCAACTCGCACGTGCTGACCTTCAACGAACGCGGCGCCGGCCTGGCCGACAAGCGCGTCCGCCAGGCCCTCGGCCTGTCGATCGACCGCCAGCTCCTCGTCGAAACCCTGTGGGACAACAAGGCCGTCGTCCCCCCCGGCCACAACTACCCCGAATTCGGCGACATGTTCCTGACCGGCCGCAAACTCCGCCACGACCCCGCCGGCGCCCGCGCCCTGCTGAAAGCCGCCGGCTACGCCGGCCAGCAGATCACCTACCGCACCATGCCGAACTACTACACCAACGCGCTGAAAGCGGCGCAGGTGATGGTGGAAATGTGGAAAGACGTCGGCATCAACGCCTCGCTCCAGGTGGTCGAAAGCTTCAACCAGATGCGCGCCGACGGCTACCAGATCGGCAACAACTCCAACTCCACCCGCCTGCCGGACCCGCTCGGCGCACTGTGGATC
Source organism: Asaia bogorensis (assembly GCA_945874805.1). GTDB lineage: Bacteria > Pseudomonadota > Alphaproteobacteria > Acetobacterales > Acetobacteraceae > CAIRTN01. The sequence continues at coordinate 9,779 of CAMCJI010000046.1, forward strand.
TCCTGGGGCCCCGCCACCTGGTTCCAGACCTCCGGCACCTTCCGCAGCACCACGGAATTCAACGCCGCCGGCCGCGCGCTGGAAGCCGAAACCGACCCCGCCCGCCGCAAAGCCCTCTTCGAACAGATGCTCAACGCCTTCGAAGACGAAGCCCCCGGCACGGTCCTGTACCAACCCGCCGAATTCTACGCCGTCCGCAAAAACATCAACTGGCGCCCCTACACGTTCTATTTCATGGACTTCCGCCCCGATAACCTGTCGTTCACCGCGCGCACGTAAGGGAAAGATGGAGGAAGGAAAGTCTTCTTTTTGTGAACAAAAAGAAGCAAAAAAACTTCCTCCATCTTTTTGCCGGCCCTTCCCCCAAGAACCCGTCATCCTGAGGCCCTTGCCGAAGGATCCACGCTTGCCTCCGAGGTGAAGGGAACCCCCAGATAGTCCGGGGCTTCGCCGCAAGCCCCACATGCGGGTGCCAGGACGGCGAAGCCAAAAACCCCCACGTGGCCAAAGCCCCAACCCCGCGCGTAAAGCCCCAACCCAACGGACAAACGTTTTTTGCTTCTTTTTTTCAAAAAAGAAGACCCTTCCTGCCACTTGCCTTCACACCCCAGCCCAGTAAAAATACCCATAAAAGAAAATAAACCTTGACGCGCCGGCGGCAAATGCGGCATGGTCCAAACCATGAACACGCCCCTCGCCAACCCCTTTTCCGGACTGAAGGCCGCCCTGGCCACCCTCCTGTCCGGCGGCTGGCGGGGTCTGGTGATGCATCTGCTGTTCTACCGCCGCATCCAGGCGGCCCTGGGGGCTCTGGAGTCCCTGTTCGCCCAATGGCAGGCCGGAACCCTGCCCGCCATCGCGCCCCGGCCGCCCGCTCCGGCCCGCACCCCAGCCCCGTCGGCGCCCCGCCCGCAATCCGTCCCAAGGGCGCCGCGCGCCCGCCGTCTGGCCCCGCGCCGCAGGCCCGTCACCACCGCCACGAGCCCCTCACGCCGGGCGCAGGCCCCCGCATCGGCTCCGCTACCGATCAAGCGCACCCAGCCGCCCGAACCTCACCCCACCCGAAGTAGAAAAAATCCCCTCCGGGCGAAGCCCCCCAAACGCGCCCTAATTATTACGATATCGTAATATAAAGCCTCACCTCAAGTCCCAAAAGTTTTTTTGCTTCTTTTTTTCCAAAAAATGAAGACTCTCCCCTACACAGAAAAATACTTAGCCTTAGGGTTCAACACCACGATCGCGCTCGTCGACTGCTCCGGATGCAATTGCCATTCATCCGAGAGATCGACCCCGATCCGCCCCGCGTCCAGCAACTGCAGGATATGCGCCTGGTCTTCCAGCCGCGGGCAGGCCGGGTAGCCGAAGGAGTAGCGGCTGCCGCGGTAGCCCTGCGAAAGCATCTTCTCCATGTCCCGGTCGTCGTCGCCGGCGAAGCCGAGTTCGGCGCGGATGCGCTTATGCGTGTATTCGGCCATCGCCTCGGCCATCTCGACGGACAGGCCGTGCAGGTAGAGATAATCCTGATACCGGTTCTCCTCGAACCAAACGCGGGCGGTGTCGGATGCCTTCTGCCCGACGGTGACGATCTGCAACCCGATCACATCGCGTTCGGCATCATCGATGTCGCGGAAGAAGTCGGCGATGCATTCCCCGTCCTCTTTCGGCTGGCGCGGCAGGGTGAAGCGGGCGACTTCGGTGGTGCCGTCCTGTTCAAACAGAACAAGATCGTTGCCGACGCCGGCGGCTTTCCAGTATCCATAGATCGCCTGCGGGCGAAGGATGTTCTGTTCCTCGCAGATGCCGAGCATCCGGCGCATCACCGGGCGGAGTTCCTGCTTGGCCCAGCCGAGGAAGTCTTCCAGCGTGCGCCCCTGCTTGCGGAAGCCCCACTGGAATTGGTACAGGCTGCGCTCGTTGATGAACGGCACCAGCGCCTTCGGCGACGCCTCCACCATCCGCGCCCCCCAGAACGGTGGCACCGGCACCGGCGCCTTCGTCAGCCCCCGGCGGCGGATTTGCACGGCGGCCACATCCACCGGCCGGAACGCCCGCGCATCCGCCTGGCCCAACGTACGGGTGGTATTCCGTGCCTTGCCGGACCGCTTCGCCTGGGTGGCGGCGAGGTAGTCGTCAAAGCCGTTGCCGGTGATCCGGTCCATCAGATGCAGCCCGTCGAAGGCATCCTTCGCATAGGCCACCCGCCCGGAAGCATAGGCCCGAACGCACTCGTCCTCGACATAGTTGCGCGTCAGCGCCGCGCCGCCGAGCATGACGGGGATGTCGAGGTTCAGCCGCGACATCTCTTCCAGATTTTCGCGCATCACCACGGTGGACTTCACCAGCAGCCCGGACATGCCGATGGCATGCGCGTGATGCTCCTTCACGGCCGCGACCATGTCGGCCAGCTTCACCTTGATACCGAGGTTGATCACCCGGTAGCCGTTGTTGGTCAGGATGATATCGACGAGGTTCTTGCCAATGTCGTGCACGTCGCCTTTCACGGTGGCGAGCACGATGGTTCCCTTCTCCTGGCCTTCCACCCGCTCCATCAGCGGCTCCAGATGGGCGACGGCCGCCTTCATCGTCTCGGCCGATTGCAGCACGAAGGGCAGCTGCATCTTCCCGGCCCCGAACAGCTCGCCGACGACTTTCATGCCGTCGAGCAGGATGTTGTTGATGATGTCGAGCGGCTTGTGGACCTTCAGCGCCTCGTCCAACTCATCGCCCAGCCCCTTGCGGTCGCCATCGACGATCCGGTCCTTCAGCCGGCCCTCGACCGTCTCCGAGCGGACCTTCTTCACCGCATCGGCCAGCTTCCGGTCGGCGAAGATGCGCAGGATTTCCTGCAACGGGTCGTAGCCCTCGCGGCGGCGATCGAAGATCAGGTCCTCTGCGACCTCGACTTCTTCCGGCGCGATCAGATGCAGCGGCCGGATCTTCGAGACATGCACGATCGCCCCGGTCATCCCGGCCTTCACGGCATGGTCGAGGAACACGGAGTTCAGCACAGCCCGCGCCGCCGGGTTGAGGCCGAAGCTGATGTTGGACAGGCCGAGAATGATCTGGATGTCCGGGAAGGCATCGCGGATCATCCGGATCCCCTCCAGCGTCCACTGGCCGAGCTTGCGGTCGTCCTCGTTGCCGGTGGCGATGGTGAAGGTCAGCGGGTCGATCATCAGGTCGGATTGCGGCAGGCCGTAACGGGTGCAGGCGAAATCGACCAAGCGGCTGGCCACCCGCAATTTGTCCTCCGCCGTCTTGGCCATGCCGACCTCATCGATGGTCAGCGCGATCACCGCCGCCCCGAACTGGCGGGCGAGCACCATGCGCTCGGCTGCGACCTCCTCGCCATCCTCGAAATTGATCGAGTTGATGATCGGCTTGCCGCCGTGCAGCTTCAGCGCGGAGGTGATCACCGGGGTTTCCGTGCTGTCGATCACCAGCGGCGAATTTACGCTGGCGGTGAAGCGCGTGATCACCTCGTCCATCTCCATGATCTCGTCGCGGCCGACGAAGGCGGTGCAGATGTCCAGGCTGTTCGAGCCCTCCTCGATCTGCTCGCGGCCCATGGCCACACAGCCGTCCCAGTCAGCCTTTTCCTGCAACTCGCGCCACTTCTTCGAACCGTTGGCATTGCAGCGCTCGCCGATGGAGAAATAAGCGTTCTCCTGGCGCAGCGGCACGGCCTGGTACAGCGAGGCGACGGAGGGCACCCAGACGGAGGTGCGCGCGGCCGGGGTGGGGCGGTGCTCGCCGAGGCGCTTGAGCATGGCATCCAGGGCAGAGATATGGCTCGGCCGGGTGCCGCAGCAGCCGCCGATCAGGTTCAGCCCGTCTTCGACGACATAGCGTTCCATCCAGGACGCCATCTCGTCGGCGCCGAGGGGGTAGCGGGTCTTGCCGTCCACCAACTCCGGCAGCCCGGCATTGGGCATCAGCGAGAGCAGGCCGGGCCAGTTGCGGCTGAGGAAGCGGACATGCTCGGCCATCTCCTGCGGGCCGGTCGCGCAGTTCATACCGATCAGCGGCACATCAAGCGCGTGGATCACCGCGGCAGCCGCGGCGATATCGGGGCCTACGAGCAGGGTGCCGGTGGTCTCGACCGTGACCTGCACGAAGACGGGGATGTCTGACTTCGCTTCCGCGATCGCGGTCTTGGCGGCGTGGACGGCGGCCTTGATGTAGAGCGTGTCCTGGTTGGTCTCGGTCAGCAGCGCATCAACCCCGCCGGCGACGAGCGCCTTGCACTGGATGGTCAGTGCGGCGACCAGCGCGTCGTAGGAGATATGGCCGAGCGAGGGCAGCTTCGTGCCCGGGCCGATGCTGCCGAGCACCCAGCGATGCCGCCCGTCGGCGAAGCTGTCGGCCGCTTCGCGCGCCAGTTCGGCGCTGCGCTTGTTGATCTCCCACGCCTCGTGGCCGAGGCTGAATTCCTCCAGCGTGATCGGCGAGCCGCCGAACGTGTTGGTCTCCACCATGTCCGCCCCGGCGGCGAAGAAGGTGCGGTGGAAGTCGCGGATGAAGTCAGGCCGCGAGAGGGTCAGGATTTCCGAGCAGTTCTCCTGCCCGCGATAATCGGTGGCGATATCGAGGTCGGAGGCCTGGATATGGCTGCCAAGCCCGCCATCGGCGAGCAGCACGCGATCGCGCAGGGCGTCGAGCAGATGCGGTCGGGTCATGGCAAGGTCTCCAGGGTCGTCATTTCGGCATAAGCCGGGGCGTGGGCGGCGTGCAGCAGCACCGCGAGCGGGCCGGCCACGCGGGCGGTGGCGGCTGGGCTTAGCCCGGCGGCGGTGAACAGCTCGTTCATCCGCGCCTGCGAGAAGCCGGGCCAGCGATGGGCGAAGCGCTCCGCGAGGTCGGCGCGGTCATGCGCGTCGAGGTCGATGGCCAGCAGCAGGCCGCCCGGGCGCAGCACGCGCGCGGCCTCGGCGATGGCGCCGGCGGGGTCCTCGGCGTGGTGGAGCACCATCTGCAGCACCACAACGTCATGCACGCCATCGGGGAAGGGGAGGCGATACATGTCGCCCAGCCGGACGGCGCAATGCGTCAGGCCAGGGCGGGCGAGGCGGGCGCGGGCGAGGGCGAGCATGGCGCGGCTGGCATCGACGCCGATGCCGCTGCCGACGCGGGGGGCGACGAGTTCGAGCAACTGGCCGGTGCCGGTGCCGATATCCAGCAGTCGGTCGATCGCGGTGGGCAGCAGGTCGAGCAGGGCGGCCTCGACGGCGGCGGCGGGGAGGTCGAGGGCGCGCATCTCATCCCAGTCGGCGCCGCGGCGCTGGAAGCTTTCGGTGGCCGCGCGGGCGCGTTCGGACAGCACGCGGGCAGCCTGGCGGCGGTCGGCGGCGAGGGTGTCGTCGGAGTCGGGCAGGCGGTCCAGCACGGCGCGGGCCAGGGAGCCGGCGAGGGAGGTGGCGGGCGGCAGGGCGAACCAGACATTCGACCCCTCGCGCGTGCGCTCCAGCAGCCCCGCCTCCCCAAGCAGGCGCAGATGGCGGGAGAGGCGGGGCTGGGACTGGCCGAGGATCTCGGTGAAATCCATCACACAGAAAGCCCCCCGCGCGGCGAGCGCCAGCAGGCGGAGTCGGGTCGGCTCGGCACAGGCCCGCAGGGCGGTAAGAAGGTCTTCCATAGCTTGCCATCGCATAAAGATATGCTTATGTCCAGTCTATGTTATCATCAGACTCGCGGATCGAAGTGGTGTTTGGCGCGGCCGGGCTGGCCGGGCCGGGGGACGTGGTGCTGGCGGCACCGGCGGAGGGCGGGCCTCATGTTCCGGGGTGCGCCTGTTGCGTGGGGCGAGGGCCCCTGGCTGCGGCACTGGGGCGGCTGTTCATCGCGCGGGCGAAGGGGGAGGTGGGGTTCTTCCGCCGGGTGGTGGTCACCGGCGCGGATGCCGCGGTGCGGGCCGGGTTGGCAGAGGATACGCTGGTCTCGGCGCGATTCCGGATCGGCTGACATGGCAGGGGGGCTGCCATGCCTGCGCGGTAATTTGATCACCGGTCGTTCATCTCTATGTTATACGCTGCCAAGGAACGGTGCCGGAGATTGCCGGGCGGGCGCGGTTGCGTGCCGGCAGAGCCTGGGCCGGCGGGCGGAATTGCCGCCCCGCAGTCAGACACGGCTGCGCTGCTGACAAGGGGTATTGTTTTGGATTCTGTGCAAAACCAATCCGTCGCGCCGACTGCCGATCCGATGCCATCCGGCGCCGGGAACGGGGGGAATGCGGGCGGGCGGAGCGGCGGGACTGCCGGGGGCGGCGCTTCACCCCTCGATGTTCGCATCGCCGCCGTGATGGCGGCGGCCCGGCATCACGGTGTGGAACTCGACCGCGACGACCTGCGCATCGCCAAGGGGCAGACGCCGCAGCCGGCCGTGCTGGTGGAATGGATCCGCGCCGCCGGCCTGTGGGTCCGTGGCACCAAGCTGAAGTGGAAGCAATTGCTGGCGATCAATGCCGGCGGGCCGGTGGTGCTGCTGCTGGCCGATGGGAGCGCGGCACTGATGGTGCGCGCCGACCCCGCCCGCAACGTCGTATGGCTGCGGGACCCGATGGGCGGCGGCGATGTCGACGGGGTACCGGTGGACGAGCTGCGCCTGTCGCAGGTGTGGGGCGGCGAGGCGATCCTGCTGCGCGCCCAGCGCGGCGTGTCGGACGACAACGAGAAATTCGGCTTCGGCTGGGTGGCGCGTATCGTGTGGCTGGAACGCGCGATTCTGCGCGACGTGCTGATCGCCTCGCTGGTCATTTCGGTGCTGCAGATCCTGCCGCCGATGATGATCATGGTGATGGTCGACAAGGTGCTGACCTATCAGAGCTACAGCACGCTGACGCTGATGGTGGCGATGATTGTCGTCGCCACGATCTACGAAACCTATCTCGGCTATATCCGCCGCCAGCTCATCCAGATCGTGGCAACCAAGCTGGATGCCAAGCTGAGCCTGTTCACCTTCAAGCGCCTGCTGTCCCTGCCGATCGACTTCTTCGAGCGGAACCAGACCGGCGCGATCATGTATCAGGTCCAGCAGGTCAACAAGATCAAGGACTTCCTGACCGGGAAGCTGCTGACCACGTTGCTTGACCTTGTCACCCTGGCGGTGCTGCTGCCGGTGCTGTTCTGGCTCAGCGCGATCCTGGCCTGGGTGGTGCTTGCCTGTGCGGTCTGCATGACGCTGATCATCCTCGTCTTTCTCAAGCCGATCCGCGGCCTGTACGGCAAGTGGCTGGGCGCGGAGGTCAACAAGCAGATCGTGCTGGGCGAGACCCTGCAGGGCATCCGCACAGTGAAGTCGCTGGCGCTGGAGCCGCAGCAGCGCGAATTGTGGGACCGGCGCACGGCGGAGGCGGCGACCTACAAGCAGCGCCTGGGCGACATGTCGAACTGGCCGCAGACGCTCGTCACCCCGCTGGAGGGCATGATGAACCGCGGCGTCATGCTGCTGGGCGCCTATCTGGCGTTGAGCACCGGTTCGGTGAGCGTCGGCGGGTTGCTCGCCTTCATGATGCTCGGCGGGCGCGTGGCGCAGCCGCTGGTGGGCCTGGCCAAGCTGCTCGAGGATATCGAGGAGGTCGGCGCCGCCGTGGGCATCGCCAGCCTGGTGCTGAACATGCCGCAGGAGACGACGACCCCCGGCGGTGGCCTGCGCCCGCGCTTCGAGGGGGCGGTGAGCTTCAACAACGTCGAATTCACCTATCCCGGCGGCAAGAACCGCGCGCTGGAGGAGGTCACCTTCGACATTCCGGCCGGCACTATGCTCGGTCTCGTCGGGCGCTCCGGCTCCGGCAAGTCCACGGTCACGCGGCTGTTGCAGGCGATCAACCGCGAGTACGAGGGCCAGATTCGCATCGACGGCACGGACCTGCGCGACATCAACCTCGCCCATCTGCGCCGCAGCTTCGGTGTGGTGCTGCAGGAGAACTTCCTGTTTCGCGGCTCGATCGTGGAGAACATCATCGCCGGCCGGCCGGGGCTGACGATGGCGGACGCGGTGCGCGCCGCCCGGCTTGCCGGGGCGGAGGAGTTCATCGAGCGGCTGCCCGGCGGCTACAACACCTGGATCGAGGAAGGCTCGCCCAACCTCTCCGGCGGGCAGCGCCAGCGCCTGGCCATCGCGCGCGCGCTGATCCACGACCCGCGCCTGCTGATCCTCGATGAGGCGACCAGCGCGCTCGACCCCGAGAGCGAGGCGCTGGTGAATGCCAACATCGCCCGCATCGCGCATGGGCGGACGATGCTGATCGTCTCCCACCGCCTGTCCTCGCTGGTGGACTGCAACCAGATCCTGGTGCTCGACCGTGGCCGCAAGGTGGATATCGGGCCGCACAAGGACCTGCTGGAGCGCTGCCAGATCTACCGGGCGCTGTGGCAGCAGCAGAACCGGCACATGGAGGGCGGCAAGAACGCCCTGCCGAAGCCGGTGCTGGCCCAGGGCGACTGAGCCGGTGACGCGCGCATCCGCGGCGCCGGTTCCGGCGTATGACCGGCGCAAGCTCCCGACCGGCTCACGATTGGCCGGATAGACGACAGGACAGACAGATATGGCCAAACCTCCCGCCCCCCAGGCTGACATGCCCGCAGGGCAACCTCTGCGTATCGCCGGCCCGGCCGAGCCCTCCGTGCCGATCCTGCTGGAGTTCGAGTCGCCGACTGCCGCCGTGATCTCCCAGCCGGTGCCGCGGCGTTCGCGCCATGCGGTCTGGGTGCTGGCTTCGATGTTCGTGGTGATGCTCGTGCTGATGTCCACCGTGCCGATCGACCGGGTGGTGACCGGCCAGGGCCGGGTGGTTGCCACGTCGGCCAATCTTGTGGTGCAGCCGCTGGAGACCTCGATCGTCCGCTCGGTCGAGGTCAAGGAAGGCCAGCTCGTGCGCGCAGGACAGGTGCTCGCCCGGCTCGACCCGACCTTCACCGCGGCCGATCAGGGCTCGCTGGAGACCCAGCGCGCCAGCCTGCAGGCCGAGGTGGACCGGTTGCAGGCCGAGGTGGAAGACCGCACCTACATCTCCGACGGCACGCCGCCCAGCCAGTTGCAGACGATGATCTTCACCCAGCGCCGCGCCGAGCGGTTCTTCCGGCTGGAGAACTACCGCCAGAAGATCGACGGCTTTCAGCTCAAGGTGATGCAGGCCCAGGCCGACGTTGCCGCCTACACCGAGCGGCTGGGCCTGGCGCGGACGGTGGAAGGCAAGCGGCGCGAGCTGGAGCGGTTGCAGGTGGGCAGCCAGCTCAACACGCTGCAGGCGATCGACACCCGCGTTGAGGTCTCGCGCAGTCTCGTCACCGCGCAGTCCTCCGCGGCGACGAGCCAGCGCGAGCTGGATGCGATGATCGCCGAGCGCGACAGCTACGCGCAATCCATTCGCAGCGAATCCTCCAAGGAGCTGACCGAGCAGGGGCGCAAGCTGGCCGATGTGAAGGAGAACCTCGCCAAGGCGAACCTGCGCCGCAGCCTGGTGGAGCTGAAGGCCGACCGGGACTGCATCGTGCTTTCCGTCGCTTCGGTGAGCGTCGGCTCGGTCATGCAGTCCGGCGATCAGTTCATCACCCTGGTGCCGGTGGACACGCCGCTGGAAGTGGAGACGATCATTGATGCGCGCGACGCCGGCTTCGTGCGGGTGGGCGACCCGGTGGTCATCAAGTTCGACACCTTTCCCTACAGCTATCACGGCACCGCCGAGGGCGTGATCCGCGCCGTCAGCCCGGATAGTTTCCGCAACCCGATGGAAGACCGCGCCAAGCCGCAGCGGCCGCGCAATGCCGATGACTTCGGCAACCTCTATTACCGCACCAAGGTCTCGCTCGACACGATCAAGCTGCACAGCCTGCCGGAGGGGTTCCGCATGTCGCCGGGCATGCCGGTGACGACCGACATCAAGATCGGCTTCCGCACGGTGATGCAGTATTTCTTCAACCGGGTGATCCCCGCCGCCACCGAGGGCATGCGCGAACCATGAGCTCCATCGTCCGCCGCCTGCGCGGCATGGTGTCTTCGCCGGAATCCCGGCTGAAGCGCGCGCGTGAGCTGATCAAGGCCTCGAAGGTCGCCGAAGCCTTCCCGATCCTGGCCGAGCTTGCCAAGACGGAGAATGCCGAGGCGCAGTTCATGGTGGCGCGCTGCTACCTCGAAGGCGCGGGCGTGCCGGCGAGCGTCGCCGAGGGCGTGCGCTGGCTGGAGCGCGCGGCCGCGCAGAACCTGCTGGATGCGCAGGCGATGCTCGCCGCGATCTACCTGCGCGGCATCGCTGCCTATGACGGCGCGGAACCGGCCGTCATCGCCGGGTTCCAGGCGGCATCGGCGCTGTTCCACGAACAGGGCGGCGGCACGCCGGATTATGAGCGGGCGAAGCTGTGGGCTACCCGTGCCTCGGATGCCGGATCGGCCGACGGACAGGCGTTGCTCGCCTTCATCCTCACCTCCGGGCCGGAGCGGGAGCGCGATCCGCCGAAGGCCGAGGCGCTGTACCGCAAGTCCGCCGAGGCGGATTGCCCCCAAGGCTGCCTGGGCTATGCGCTGGCGCTGCTGCCGCGCATCCGTGAGGCCGAGGCTTTCGTGCCGGTCGCGGCCCTGCTGCACAAGGCCGCCGAGGCGAAGCTGCCGACCGCGATCTACATGCTTGGCGTGCTGACCGAGCGCGGCAACGGCGTGGAACGCGACGTGCCGAGGGCGACCGATTTCTACAAGCAGGCGGCGATGCTGGGCATGCGCTCCTCGATGGCGCGCTACGGGCTGGCGCTGCTGGAGGGGGCGGGCGTCGAGCGTGATCCGCTGGAGGCGGAGACATGGCTGCGCCGGGCGGCGCTGCAGGGCGATCCCGACTCGGCCGCCGTGCTGGGCGATATGTATGCCCGCGGCGGCGACCTGCCGCCCAACCATGCCGAGGCGGCGATGTGGTATCGCCGCTCGGCGGATGCCGGGCACAAGGGGGCGGCGCGCTCGCTCGGCCTGCTGCACCTGACCGGCGCCGGCCTGCCGCAGGACGCAACCGAGGCCGCGCGCTGGTTCCGCATCGCCGCCGAGGGCGGGGAGGAGCGGGCGAAGCACGATCTGGCCGCCCTGGTGTTGCAGGGCGAGGCGACGAGGGAGGATGCGACCTTCACCCGCCAGTCCTTCGAGCAGGCCGCGCAGAGCGGCGATCTCGTCGCTGCCTACAACTACGGGGTTTGCCTGGCCGAGGGCGTGGGCGTGGCGAAGGACGACGTCGCTGCCGCGCACTGGCTGCGCAAGGCGGCGGACGGGGTGGTCAATGCCCGGTTCTGGTTTGGCCGGATGCAGATGGATGGCCGCGGCGTGGAGGTGAACGAGGCGGAGGGCCGCGGCTGGATCGCCCAGGCGGCCGAGGCCGGCATGGTCGATGCGATGGTGGCGCTGGCCGAGCTGATGGTCAGCGGGCGCGGCGGGCCGAAGGATCATGAGCAGGCGCTCGACCTGTTCCGCCGGGCCGCTGAACAGGGGCATGTCGGCGCGATGTTCGGGGTCGCCGCCCTGCTCGGCGGCGGGCATGACGTGCCGTGGAACCGGGCGGAGGCGCAGGTCTATTTCCGCCGGGCGGCCGAGCGCGGGCATTCGCTGGCGATGATGATGCTGGGCCGCTACCTCGCGCGCGGCCTCGCGGGCGAGCAGAATCTGGACGAGGCGCGGGTCTGGCTGGAGCGGGCGGCGGCGCATGGCGCGGCCGATGCGCTCAACGACCTGATGGCGCTGCCGATGCCGCCGGCACCTGCCCAGGCGGCGGCTGACGGCAAAGACGCCGCGGCGGATTGAACCGGGTGGCCGCAGCCGATCCGCCTGTCACCACCCCGGCCCGCGAGGCGTGGCAGATCGGCCAGCGGGCGCTGACCGCCGGGGATATCGCCGGCGCCGCGCCCTGGCTCGACCGGGCAGGGCGGCTGGCGCCGGATGACGAGGCGATCACCCTCTCGCGCGCCGTGCTGCGGCTGCGCCAGGGCCATCCGTCGGACGCGATCGACCTGCTGGAGCCGCTCCTGGCGCGCCACGATCTGCGCGAGGGCCTGCTGGCGCTCGCCGCCGCCTGGCTGGAGCTGGAGCGCCCGGAACAGGCGGCGGCGGCGCTGGGGCGGCTGCTCGGCGGGCATGTGATGCCGGCGGACAGCATCTTCGCCATTCTCGCCGGCCAGATTGCCGAACAGGTCCAGGCCGCCGGCTGGTGCGGGCTGCGGGCGGATGGCCGGCTGGAACTGCGG
>CAMCJI010000047.1 GCA_945874805.1 Asaia bogorensis
CCGCGCCATCGCGCAGATAGCCCGTCGGCCGCACCCGTCTGCCGATCCCCCCCGCCTCCGGCCAGGAGGCGGCGAGTGGCAGCACGGTGGGATCGCCGTGGAACAGAATGCCGTCGAACCACCGGCCAAGCATCTCGCCCGCCGCCGCCACGCGCGCCGGCTTACTGGGCGGATTCAGCACGTCGCGAATGGAACACAGCAGCGCCGGGCGTGGCCGCATCCCACTGACCGCCTCGGCCAAAGCCGTGAACTCTCCGCCCAACTGCCTCCGGCCGAAGGGCCACAGCTCGGTGATCACCACATCCGGCCGCACCCGCGCCAGCGTCGCCAGCAGCAGATCGCGCCGCGCCGCCAGCTGTGCCGCATCCGCCAGGCCGTCCGGCCCATGCAGCGTGCGGAAGTCCGTCCCCAGGCAATGCACCGGCGGCAACTGCACCACCTCCACATCCCCCGCCGCCACCAACGGCGCCGGCCTGCCGCCCGAGGCGAGCACCACCCTCCAACCCGCGGCCACCAGCGCCCGGCCCAGCGCCATAGCGCGGGCAAGATGTCCGACGCCGAGCAGATGCGTCACCACGATCAACGCCGAGCCGTTCATGCCCGCACCCCCACCTCTGCCAGCGCCTCCCGCAGCACCGGCACCGCCGCGGCGAGACTGCGCTGCCCGGCGACGAAAGGCCGCGCCGCCGCCGCCCATCCCGCCCGCAGGCCGGGATCGCCGATCGCCGCCGCCAGCGCCGCACTGAACGCCGCCACGTCGTCCGCCGGCACGATCCGCCCGGTCCGCCCCCCGAGGATCGCATCCCCGACTGAGCCGTGCCCCCCGGCGATGCAGGGCACCGATTGCGACTGTGCTTCCAGAAACACCATGCCGAACGCCTCGTTCACCGCCGGCCAGACCAGCAGGTCCGCCGCCGCATACACCGCCGGCAGGGCCGCCTGCGCCACCTCGCCGAGAAACCGCACACGCCCACCGAACGGGGCGAAACCCGCTTGCACGGCCGCCGCCGCCGGCCCGTCGCCCACCACATCCAGCGTCCAGTCGAGCCCTGCCAGCGGCACCAGCGCGGCGGCCAGTTGCGCGTAGGACGCCGCCTTGTCCCCCGCCCGCATCATCGCCACCGCCAGCAGCCGCACCGCCCCCGCATGCGGCGCCCGCGCCACCGCCGGCCAGTCAGCGAGGTCGAGGAACGGCCGCAGATCGACGACCCGCTGCCCCGGCGGCCGCAGCCGGTCGAGCACCACGCGGTCGTTGCTCGTCGCGGCGAAAACCAGGGCCGCGCTGTCGATCGCCGCCGCCGCCAGCCGGTAGCCTTCGGCGAACCGCCCGGTGGCATGCCGGGGCGAGCGCGCCGCCTCGGCCAGCACGTACGGCACCCCTAACCCGGCCGCGAGCGCGGGGCCAATCAGATCGGGGCTGCGGTGATAGACATGATAGGCGAAAACCATCGCCGGCTTCGCCCGCCCGGCCTCGGCCGCCCGCAGCCGGGCCAGTTCGCCCGCCGCCGCCGCCTGCAACCCCGCCAGCTCCGCCGGCTCCCCCGTCGCCAGCCGCATCCGCAGCCGGCTCGCCAGTTCCACGCGGAAGCCCACCTGCCCCAGTGCGGCCATCAGCCCCCGCGCGATCGTCCGGTCGCCGGAGGGCACGGCATCATCCGGCGGCTTCAGGGGGGCGAGGAAGAGGCAGCGCACAGCCCGTCTCCCGCCAGCCGCCGCGCGATCAGGTCGATGCCGGCGGCCAGCGAGAAACGCTGCCGCAGCGTCTCCCACGCCGCCGCCCCCAGCCGCAGCCGCAGATCGGGCGCGGCGATCAACCGCGCCAAGGCCGCAGCCAGCGCCGGCGGATCGGCAGGCGGCACCAGCAGCCCGTTATGCCCATCCTCGATGAACTCCGGGATCCCGGCGGTCGCAGTCGCCAGGCTCGGCAACGCCTGAGACGCCGCCTCCATGATCACGTTCGGCAGCCCGTCGCGATCGCCGTCCGCCCCGGTTTTGCTGGCCAGCACGAACACGTCCGCCGCCCGCATCGCCGCCACCACATCCTCCTGCGCCAGCGCCCCGCGCCATTCGATGCGATCAGCCAGGCCGAGCCGCACCGCCTGCGCCTGCAACGCCCCCAACAACGGCCCGCCGCCGATCTGCACCAGCCGCCAATCGGCCTCCGGCGGCAGCAGCGCCAGCGCGTCGAGCAGATCGTCGAACCCCTTCTTCGCCACCGCCCGGCCGACGCTGAGCAGCCGCACCGGCCCTGGCTGCACCGCACGCTCCGGCGGCGGCGGAAACCGCGCGAGGTCCAGGCCGTGATAGGCCAGCGCCACCCGCGCCCCCGCCGCCGCATCCGCCACCCGCCGCAGTTCCGCCAGCCCCGCGCGGGTGCAGGTCACCCCCCAGGCGGCATCGCCGATCTTCTCGCGCAATTCCCAGGCCGGCGTCGTCCAGATATCCTTCGCATGGGCGGAAAACGACCAGCCCCGCCCGGTCAGCATCGCGCAGTACCGCGCAACGGAAGCCGGGGTGTGCAGAAAATGCACATGCAGATGGCCGATCGCCGGGTCGATCTCGCGCGCCAGCACCAGCGCCTGGCCGAGGCGCCGCCACCGGTTCGCGGTGGCATCGCGCCGCAGATCGGCGAAGGCTGCGGCCAGCAGCCGCCACAGCCCCGGCCGCAGCAGCGCCGCCATCGCCCCTCGCGCTACCCGCCAAGGGGCATCGCGCAGATATTCCGGCAGATAGAACACCCGTGCGGCGATCTGCCGGTGCATCGGGTGCTGCAATTTCTCGGTGGGATGGCGCAGCGACCAGATGTCGATGGCAAAGCCGCGCTGCTCCAGCGCCAGGATCTCCTGGGCGATGAAGGTCTCCGACAGGCGGGGATAGCCCTTGACGATCACAGCCACCCGCCCGCGCGGGGCAGCCTCAGTCCCCATGGGCCGCGACGGCCAGCCTGGGCTTGGCGGCATCCAGCGGGCCGAGGGCCGCGACCACACGCTCCAGCCCGTCGAGCATCCCCGGCATCGCCGCCTGGCTGGGCGGCGCCTGGCGGGACAGGGCGGCGAGACTCGCGGCCATCACCAGCGGGTCGCGCTTGCCGGTCCCGGTCTCCTCCGGGTCGGCCAGCATCTGCACCAGCCCGAGCTCCTGCGCCCGCGCGGCGCGGATGGTCTGTTCCATGCGCGGCCGCGCGCGCGGTACGATCAGCGCCGGCTTGTCGAAGGAAAGGATCTCGCAGAACGTGTTGTAGCCACCCATCGACACCACCGCCGCGGCCCGGTTCATCAACCGCTCCAGCTTCGGGTCGAAGTTGATCGCATCCACCTGTGCGAGGCCCTCGATCCGGTCCAGCACCGCGCGGCGGCTGCTGCGGGACATGAACGGGCCGAGCACGATCACCGCCGGCATCGGCAGGTCCGGCACCGCCTCATAGGCGGAGATCACCCAGTCGATCAGCCCGTCCCCGTCGCCGCCGCCGCCGGTGGTCACCAGGATGAACGGCCCGCGGGTCGAGCGCGGATAGCGCACCGCCGCCGGCCCGCCGGGCACCGAGCGGCGGAGATAGCCGGTGTAGCGGATGCGGTCGCGCATCTGCCCGGGCAGCAGCACCCCGTCCAGCGGGCGGAAGAAATCTTCGCAGCCATAGACCAGGATGTCGTCGTAATGCTCATCGAGCGCCCGCACCGCCCCATTCGCCAGCCATTCCCGCCGCACCACGGCAGGATCGTCCAGCACGTCGCGCAGGCCGAGGATGCGCCTTGTGCCGAAGCCGCCGAGCATCGCCAGCGTCGGCAGCAGCTCGCCGCGAAAGCCCGTCGGCTCCTTGTCGGCGATGAACACGTCGGGGCGGAAGCTCTCGGCCGCACTGCGGATCACCGCCTCGCGCAGCCGCGTCGTCTCGTCGATCGTCAGGTTGAGGTTGGCGCTGAGATACCGCCCCTCCTCGGTCTTGGTCACGGCGGGGAAGCGCACGAAATCCACCCCGGGGCGGAAATGGAACGTGCCGGCAAAGGCCGAGCCGGTGGCGATCAGGATCGAGGCACCCGGGTGCTCTGCCGCCAGCGCATTGGCGATCGCCCGCGCCCGGCGGATATGGCCGAGTCCGAAAGTGTCGTGGCTGTAGAGCATGACCCGCGGGGTGCTCATCGTTTCGGTCCTTGCCGACGCCGTTTCGTACCCGGTCCGCGGGAGCCGCAGAACGCGACGCCCCGGCATTGTTCTACCGCCAGCCGTCCGTCCGGGCTATAGGGCACGTGCGGCAGCGGCAAGTAAAGCACGCAGTCTGTTGCGCTTGCCGTTTATTGTCCGAACGATGCAAAGAGGCATCAGCTCCGCTCTGCCGCGTGCGCGGCCGCCAGTTCCGCCAGCGAGGTGAAACGGAAGTCCCAGCGCGCGCCCTCCACCGCCGGCGTCGCCCCGCCGCCAGCCCGCCCGGCCCGCCGGTCGATCCAGGCCGTCGCCAGGCCCATGCGCTTGGCCGGCACGTGGTCGTGGAACAGGCTCTGCGCGGTGTGTAGGATCTGCGCCGGCGCCACCCCGGCCTGCGCCTCATGCGCCAGCATATGGCGGAAATTCGCCAGATCCGGCTTGTAGCTGCCGATATCCTCAGCGGTGTAAACGGCCGAGAACACATCTCCCAGCCGCTTGCGGCTGCCCGCAAAGCTGGTGCGATCCACGTTGGACAGCACCACCAGCCGATAATGCCGCGCCAGATAGGCCAGCGCCTCCGCCGAATCGACAAATGCCGGCCACTCCGGCACCGACGCACCGAACGCCGCGTCCTCCTCCGCACTGGTGGCCACACCCCATTCGGCCGCGAGCCGGCGATGGACCATCGTCAGCAGATCGCAATAGCGCGCGGCCGGCGTCTCATGCTCCTGCGCCGCCTCGTGGCGTGCATAATCGGCCAGCACCTCCTCCGGACCACGCCCCGCCCGCGCCGCCAGCGGCGCCAAAGCCGCCAGCAGCCCGCTCTCCCAATCGATCAGCGTGCCGTAGCAATCGAAGGTCAAGGTGCTGAAATCGCTCAGTCGCATCGCTCACTCCATTCCAGGCCACCCCCGCGACGGGGCGGCGGCTACACCTTGAGAAAACGCGCGAACGCCGCAAGCGTTACGTCGGACACATGATGCTCGATCCCCTCGGCATCCTGCTCCGCCGCCTCCGCCGGCACCCCGATCGCCCGCAGCACCTCCACCACCAGCAGATGCCGCGCCTTCACCCGCACCGCCAGCGCCTGGCCCGCCTCGGTCAGGAACACGCCGCGATAGGGTAAGGCCGTCGCCAGCCCCTCGCGCTTCAGCCTCGCGATGGTCTTGATCGCGGTGGCATGCGTCACCCCCAGCCGGCGGGCGATGTCGGTCGGCCGCGCCTCCCCCCCGGTCGCCAGCAGGTCGGCGATCAGCTCGGCATAATCCTCCAGCAGCGCCTTGGACTGCACCTTTCGCGCCTGCTCAAAGCGGCCAGCCTGCGTCGGCTCGGCCGGCATCTCTGGGCGGGTAGTCTTCTCGCTGGCCGGGGACACCGGGCTACTCCTCGGGATTCGCGGCGAACATGGCGAAGCCGCGCCGACAGATCAACAATGACCGCATCCACCCTCTTACGCAAAATATCGCTAAAGCATCATAGTGCTGCCAAAGATATGATGTGCAGCCTCATGACAGGAAGCCACCGATGAACCATGGCCCGATGCCACCGAACAACCGCGGCTGGGGCCGGCTGGGTCAGGAGGAGCGCCTGACCAGCCTGCCGGAGGTCAACGCCTCCATCCCCATCCCCCGCCGCGTCCACTGGGTCCGCAAGCTGCTCGCCTTCTCTGGGCCGGGCTCCATGGTTTCCGTCGGCTACATGGACCCGGGCAACTGGGCGACCGACATCGCCGGCGGCTCGCAGTTCGGCTAAGCCCTGCTCTCCGTCATCCTGATCTCCAACCTCATAGCGATCCTGCTGCAGGCGCTGACCGCCCGCCTCGGCATCGCCACCGGCCTGGATCTCGCCCAGGCCTGTCGCGCCCATTACCCCCGCCCGGTCAACTTCGTCCTCTGACTCGCCTGCGAAATCGCGATCATCGCCTGCGACATGGCCGAGGTGATCGGCACCGCCAGGCTGCTGGTCGCCAGCCAGGTCATCCTGTCGATGCAACTTCCCTTCGCGGTGATCCCCCTGGTGCGCTTCGTCACCGATCGTGAGAAGATGGGCAGCTTCGTGGTTTCGCGGAAAGTGGGATGGCTCGCATGGGGTGTGGCGACGGTGATCGTCGGCCTGAACGTCAAACTGCTGTCGGACGTGGCATTCGGCGGCTGATCCGCCGCGCCTTTTTCGCGGCCCTCCTGGTGACAGCCCCGGCCCTGGCCGAGCCGGTGACCATCCCCGGCCCAGACGGCATCGCCCTGCGCGCCGAGCTGTTCGTGCCGCCCGCCGGCCAGCGCCGCCCGGCCATCGTCGCCCTGCACGGCTGTGGCGGCCGGTTCGGCGCCCGCGATGCGCAATGGCGCGAGCAGCTCGCTCTGGCGGGCCACGCCGTCCTCTTCCCCGACAGCTTCGGCTCGCGCGGCCTCGGCTCGCAATGCCGCGAGCGCAACCGACCGGCGACCTCCTCCGGCCTGCGCCGGCTGGACGCCATCGCCGCCGCCCAATGGCTCGCCGACCGGCCCGATACGCCCCCGGGCGGCGTCATCCTGCTCGGCTGGTCGGATGGCGGCAGCACCACGCTCGCCGCCGCCCGTGCCGGCCCCGATCTGCCGCCCGGCCTGTTCCGCGGCTTCGTTGCCTTCTACCCCGGCTGTGCCGTCGCCCGCCCCGAAACCTGGCAGCCCGCCGCCCCGATGCTGATCCTGCACGGTGAGGCCGATGACTGGACGCCGATCGCCCCCTGCCGCGCGGTCGCCGCCCGCGTCGGCCCGCCGCTGCTGACGCTGCACGCCTATCCCGGCGCCATGCATGATTTCGACGCGCCGACCCCGCTGCGTACCGTGAACAACATCCCCGGCCCGAACGGCACCACCCGCAGCGTGCAAGCCGGCCGGGACCCAGCAGCACAGCAGGACGCCCTGTCCCGCGTGCCGGCCTGGATCGCCAGCCTTCAACCGAAGTAGATCACCCCCAGCGCCCCCAGCCCCAGCACCAGATAGGCCCCGAACACGAAAAGCCCGATGCGGGTAGCATAGGGCCGCAGAAACGGGATGTGGCGCGTGCCCATCAGCACGGCCAGTGTGGCGAGGCTCAGCGCCTGGAAGAAGCGGCCGGGGTCTTCACCCATCGGCCGCCCCCATCACCAGCTATAGGGCGTCAGCGCCGTGCAGAAGAAGAACAGGCTGTAGAACGCCAGGATCAGATGGGTGCCGCGCTCGGCATGCACCTGCAATGGGCGCAGCCAGTACAGCGCGAAGTAGATCACCAGTGTCGTCAGGGCGAGTGCCTGAAGGACGTTGGGCAGGGGAACGCTCATGCAAGGGACTCCTCATAGACCTTCAGGTGCGCATAGGCAGCCCGCAATAGCGCAGCTTGCCGCCCCGCCGCCAGTGCCCGATTCATCATATCACCAACGACATGGTCCGCTTCAACCCTCCCTTTGCCTTGCAGGTCGCGCAGCATCGAGGCCGCGAAGGTCGAAGTGGCATCCATCAGCATCTTCCGGCTGAAACTCACATGCGCGGGCCGCGGCGCAAACCCCGCCGCCGCCGCCACCGCGGCGCATTCATCGAGCATCTCCAGCAGCAGCGCCTGCCCGCCGGGAAAGCTGCGGTTGATGCTGCCGATATCGCCGCGCAGCAGACACGTCATGCCCGCCAGCGTCGCCAGGAACACCCATTTCTCCCACATGTCGTGCTCGATCGCCGTGCTCAACCGCGAATCGAACCCGCCGCTGCCGATGATCGGCTCCAGCGCCGCGCAGAACGCCACCGCCGCCGCGCTGCGCGCCCCGAAGGCGAAATTATGCATCGGCGAGAGATGCCGGATGGTCCCGTCCGGATCCATCGTCACCCCGATCGCCGCCACCCCGCCCAGCACCGCATCGGCACCGAACCGCGCATCGAGCAGTTCCAGATGCCGCATGCCGTTGAGCAGCGGCAGAATGCGCGCCCCCGCCGCGGCCGGCGCGATCGTCTCGATCGCATCCTCCAGGTCGTACGCCTTGCATGACAGGATCACCAGATCATAGCCGCTGCCAGCCGTCTCCCGCGTCACCGTCTTCACCGGCAACGCGAAGTCCCCGCGCGGGGACTGCACCACCAGCCCCTTGGCGGCGAGCGACGCCGCCCGCCCCGGCCGCACCAGGAACGTCACGTCCGCCCCGGCCACCGCCAGCCGCCCGCCGTAATACCCGCCGATGCCGCCCGCGCCGAGGATGAGGATGCGCATGTCGTTCTCCCTGTCTTCGCACCACTTTGCCGGGCCGGGCGCATGGCCGCAATGCGGGGGGGCGCCGAACCTGCCGGTTTCCTGCCGCGCGAAGCGCGTGATAGACGCAGGCGCATGATCCAGACCCTCACGATTGCTGTCGGCGCCGACCACGCCGGCTACGAGCTCAAAGCCCTGCTCGCCGACGCCCTGCGCGCCCGCGGCCACACCGTGATCGACTGCGGCACCAACGGCCCGGACCGGGTGGACTACCCCGACCACGCCAGCCTCGTCTGCCGCGCCGTCCTCACCGGCGAGGCCGCGCTCGGCATCCTCGTCTGCGGCACCGGCAACGGCATGGCGATGGCCGCCAACCGCCACGCCGGCATCCGCTGCGGCTACGCGTACGACATCACCTCCGCCCGCCTCACCCGCGCCCACAACGACGCCAACGTCATCGCCCTCGGCGCCCGCCTGATCGGTGAGGAGGTCGCGCTGGACATCCTGACGACCTTCCTCGCCACCCCATATGAGGGCGGCCGCCACGCCCAGCGCATCGCCAAGCTGTCCGCAGGAGCCTGAGATGAACGAACACACCACCCCCGCCTCGCTGCACCGCTTCTTCACCGCCCCCCTGGCCGAGACCGACCCCGAACTCGCCGCCGCCATCGCCCGCGAGATGGTCCGCCAGAACGAGGGCATCGAACTGATCGCCAGCGAGAACATCGTCTCCCAGGCCGTGCTCGAAGCGCAGGGCTCGGTGATGACCAACAAATACGCCGAAGGCTACCCCGGCCGCCGCTACTACGGCGGCTGCGTGGAAGTGGACGTGGCCGAAACCCTGGCCATCGAGCGCGCCAAGCAGCTCTTCGGCTGCGCCTTCGCCAACGTCCAGCCGCATTCCGGCGCCCAGGCCAACCAGGCGGTCTTCCTCGCCCTCATCAAGCCCGGCGACACCATCCTCGGCATGTCGCTCGCCGCCGGCGGCCACCTCACCCACGGCGCCGCCCCCAACCTCTCCGGCAAGTGGTTCCGCCCGATCCAGTACGGCGTCCGCCCGGATGACGGCCTGATCGACTACGAGGAGCTCGAGCGCCTCGCTCATGCCGAAAAGCCGAAGATGATCATCGCCGGCGGCAGCGCTTACCCCCGCGAGATCGACTTCGCCCGCATCCGCGCGGTGGCCGACGCCGTCGGCGCATATTTCCTGGTCGACATGGCCCATGTCGCCGGCCTCGTCGCCGCCGGCGTCTACCCCTCGCCCGTGCCGCACGCGCACGTGACGACAACGACCACCCACAAAACCCTGCGCGGCCCGCGCGGCGGCATGATCCTCTCCAACGACCTCGAGATCGGCAAGAAGATCAACTCGGCGGTCTTCCCCGGCCTGCAGGGCGGCCCGCTCATGCACGTCATCGCCGGCAAGGCCGCGGCCTTCGGCGAGGCCCTGCGCCCCGATTTCCGCGCCTACCAGCGCGCCGTGGTCGACAACGCCCGCGTGCTCGCCGCCACCCTGATCGAGTGCGGCGTCAACATCGTCACCGGCGGCACCGACAGCCACCTGATGCTGGTCGATCTCCGCCCCAAGGGCGTCACCGGCAAGGCCGCCGAGGCCAGCCTGGAACGCGCCCACATCACCGCCAACAAGAACGCCATCCCCTTCGACCCCGCCAAGCCCGCCATCACTTCCGGCATCCGCCTCGGCAGCCCCGCCGCCACCACCCGCGGCTTCGGCACCGCCGAATTCGCCGAGGTCGGCCGCATGATCGGCCGCGTGCTCGATGGCCTCGCCGCCTCGAACGACGGCTCCAACGCCGCCATTGAGGCCGAGATCGGCGCCCAGGTTAAAACCCTATGCGCCCGCTTCCCGCTCTACGGTGCCGGCTAGGCGCATGCGCTGCCCCTTCTGCGGCCATGAGGAAACGCAGGTGAAGGACAGCCGCCCCGCCGAGGACGGGGCGGCGATCCGGCGCCGGCGTTCCTGCACCGGCTGCGGGCAGCGCTTCACCACCGTCGAGCGGGTGCAGCTGCGCGAGATCACCGTCGTCAAAACCGACGGCCGCCGCGTCCTGTTCGATCGCGACAAGCTCGCCCGCTCTGTACGAATCGCGCTGCGCAAGCGCCCGGTGGACGACGAGCGGATCGAGCGCATCGTCAACGGCATCGTCCGCAAGCTGGAAAGCTCCGGCGAGGCGGAGATCGACAGCAAGGACATCGGCGAATCCGTCATGGAGGCGCTGAAAGCCGTCGATGCCGTCGCCTATGTCCGCTTCGCCTCGGTCTACCGCAACTTCCGCGAGGCCAAGGACTTCGAGGAATTCATCGACGGCCTGCACGGGGTCGAGCCGGACCCTCAGGCCTGATGGACCATACGAGCCACATGCGCGCGGCCCTCGGCCTCGCCCGCCGCAACCTCGGCGACACCTGGCCCAACCCCTCGGTCGGCTGCGTCATCGTGTGCGACGGGGTTGTCGCCGGAGTCGGCGCGGGCGTGGTCGTCGGTAGGGCGGTCACCGCCCCCCAGGGCCGCCCGCACGCCGAACCCCAGGCACTCGCCATGGCAGGTGCCCGCGCCCGCGGCGCCACCGCCTACGTCACCCTCGAACCCTGCTGCTTCCACGGCCGCACGCCGCCCTGCACGGAGGCGCTGATCGCCGCCGGCATCGCCCGCGTCGTCATCGGCGCGCGCGACCCCGACCCGCGGGTGGACGGCCGCGGCATCGCCCGCCTGCGCGAGGCCGGCATCGAGGTGATCGAAGGCGTCCTCCCCGCCGAAGCGGCCGAGGCCGCCGCCGGCCTCTACACCCGCATCCAGGCCGGCCGCCCGCTCGTCACCCTCAAGCTCGCCTCCACGCTGGACGGCAAGATCGCCACCAGCCACGGCGAAAGCCGCTGGATCACCGGCCCCGCCGCCCGCCGCGCCACCCATGCCCTGCGCGGCCGGCACGACGCGGTGATGGTCGGCGTCGGCACCGCCATCGCCGACAACCCCGACCTCACCTGCCGCATCCCCGGCTTCAAACACGTCCCCGGCGTGCGCGTGGTGGTCGACAGCCGCCTGCGCCTGCCGCTGACCTCGCAGCTCGTCGCCACCGCCCGCACCAGCCCCACCTGGGTCCTCACCCGCGAGGACGCGGACACCGAGCGCGCCGCCGCCCTGCAAGCCGCCGGCGTCGAACTCCTGCGCGCCCCCGCCGCCGAGACCGGCATCGACCTCCCCGCCGCCCTGCACGCCTTGGCCGAACGCGGCCTCACCCGCGTCCTGGCCGAAGGCGGCGCCGCCCTGGCCGCCGCCCTGCTCCGCGCCGACCTCGTGGACCGCATCGCCTGGTTCCACGCCCCCACCATCATGGGTGCCGACGGCCTGCCGGCCACCGAAGCCTTTGGCATCGAAATGCTGACCGCCATGCCCCGCTTCAAACGCACATCCGTCCAGCCGGTCGGGGACGATGTGATGACCGAATTCACCCGCACGCCCGGACAGGAGCCCACCTGATGTTCACCGGCATCATCACCGGCCTCGGCACCGTCCGCAGCGTCACCCCGCGCGGCGACGGCACCGACATGCGCCTGGCCATCGCCACCCCCTGGCCGGACACCGCCGCCATTCCGCTCGGCGCCTCCATCGCCTGTTCCGGCTGCTGCCTCACCGCCGTCGCCCTCGGCCCGGACTGGTTCGCGGTGGACGTCTCCGCCGAAAGCCTCTCGAAAACCACGCTCGGCACCTGGGCCCCCGGCACCCAGGTCAACCTCGAACGCCCGCTCCGCGTCGGCGACGAACTCGGCGGCCATATCGTCGCCGGCCATGTGGACGGCGTCGGCACCGTCATCTCCGCCACGCCGGAGGGTGGCTCCACCCGCTGGCGCTTCGAGGTCCCGGCCCCGCTCGCCCGCTACATCGCCCCGAAGGGCAGCATTGCGGTGGACGGCGTGTCGCTGACGGTCAATGAGGTTGATGGTAGAAGCTTCGGGGTGAACATCATCCCGCACACCGCCCTGGTCACCCGCTTCGGCCAGCTCCGCCCCGGGGATGCGGTGAACATCGAGATCGACACGGTGGCCCGCTATGTCGCCCGCCTGAGGGAATACGAATGACCAAGCCGATTTCGGCCACCCTATCCGACTACCTCGCCTCCGCCGAGGAGCTGATCGAGGAAGCCCGCGCCGGCCGCATGTTCATCCTGGTGGACGATGAGGACCGCGAGAACGAGGGCGACCTCGTCATCCCCGCCCAGTTCGCCACGCCGGACGCGGTGAACTTCATGGCCCGCCACGCCCGCGGCCTGATCTGCCTGGCCATGACCCGCCAGCGCGTCGAACATCTCGGCCTGCCGCTGATGAGCCAGTCCAACGGCACCCGCCACACCACCGCCTTCACCGTCTCCATCGAGGCCCGCGAAGGCGTCACCACCGGCATCTCGGCCGCCGACCGCGCCCGCACCATCGCGGTCGCCATCAACGGCGACAGCAAGCGCGAGGACATCGTCACCCCCGGCCACGTCTTCCCGCTGATGGCGCGCGAGGGCGGCACCCTCATCCGCGCCGGCCACACCGAAGCCGCCGTCGACATCGCCCGCCTCGCCGGCCTCGCGCCCGCGGGCGTCATCTGCGAGATCATGAACGACGACGGCACGATGGCCCGCCTGCCAGACCTCGTCACCTTCGCCCAGCACCACAACCTCAAGCTTGGCACCATCGCCGACCTCATCGCGCATCGCCGCCGCACCGAAAAACTGGTCCGCCGCATCAGCGAAGGCACCATCCCCGGCCCAGACGGCAGCCCCTGGCGCGCCATCGTCTATGCCAACACCGTCGAATACATCGAGCATCTCGTGCTGGTTAAGGGCGACCTCTCCGGCCCCGACCCCGTCCCCGTGCGGATGCACGGCGTCGACCTGATGAACGACGTCCTCGGCAGCCGCACCCGCAGCACGCTGCACGCGGCCATGCGCATGATCGAGGCGCGGGGCCGCGGGGCCGTCGTCCTCCTGCGCGAAATGGCGCAAACCCGCCTGTCCGAGCGCGTCCGCATGCTCAACGCCGCCGACCGGCCGCGCACCCAACTGCGCGACTACGGCATCGGCGCCCAGATCCTGCTCGACCTCGGCGTGAAGGACATGATCCTGCTCTCGAACACCCAGACCACCATCATCGGCATCGAAGGCTACGGCCTCAACATTGTCGACCGCCTGCCGATCGAGGACCCCACCGCATGAGCACCGTCGACGCCAAACTCCCCACCGCCCCGGCGCTGGACGGCCCGCCCCCCCACATCCTCGTCATCCGCGCGCCCTACTACACCGGCATCGTCGATGGCCTGCGCGACGGCGCCCTGCGCATCCTCGCCGAAGCCGGCTGCCGCGTTGACGTCCTCGACGTCGCCGGCGCCCTCGAACTCGCCTCGGCCATCCGCCTGGCCGTCGCCGGCCGCCACACCGCCTTCCACGGCTACATCGCGCTCGGCTGCGTCGTGAAGGGCGAGACCGACCACTACGAACATGTCTGCCGCGAGGCGATGAGCGGCCTCACCCAGGTCGCCCTCACCCACGCGCTGTGCGTCGGCAACGGCCTGCTCACCGTCGCCACGGAGGCCCAGGCCATCGCCCGCTCCAGCGCCGACGGCCACAACAAAGGCGCCGAGGCCGCCGCCGCCTGCCTGCTGCAAATCCGCGCGGCCCGCTGGCTCGGCCACGGCTGATGCCCAAACCCCCGAAGTCCCGCCCGCGCACCGCCTCGCGCGTCGCCGCCGTCCAGGCGCTGTTCCAGTCCCAGCAGTCGCAAACCCCGGCCGAGACGGTGATCGACGAATTCATCCGCCACCGCCTCGGCGCCCCCCCCGGCACCGGCGGCTTCGAAGACGGCCGCGCGCCGGACGCCCACGTCCCTCTCTTCACCCGCATCGTCCGCACCGCCACCGAACAACAGGACACGCTGGACGCCGCCATCGCCGGTTGCCTGCCCGCCGAATGGCCCACCGAACGCCTCGACCCCGTGCTGCTCGCCCTGCTGCGCGCCGGCGCGGCCGAACTCTGGATGGCCGACGGCCCGCCCGCCAAAGTGGTGATCAACGAATATCTCGACGTCGCCCACGGCTTCTTCCACGGCGACGAGCCCCGCATGGCCAACGGCATGCTCGACCACCTCGCCCGCCTCCTGCGGCCCGCCGAGTTCCAGGACGCCTCGGCGGGGTGATGGCCCGCCTTCTGGCAGGCAAGGGGCAGGAAGAGTCTTCTTTTTGTGAACAAAAAGAAGCAAAAAAACTTTATCCCTTGGCTCCGCCGCCAAGCCGGATAGTCGGCTCAAAAGCCGGCGAAGCCAAAAAACCCTACCCCGCCCAAACCCCACTCCGCCCCCAAAGCCCCAACCAAACGAACAAATTTTTTTTGCTTCTTTTTTTCCAAAAAAAGAAGATTCTTCCTGCCACCTACCTTCTCGCCTCCCAATGACCCTCCCCCCAGAATTCGCCCTCATCGCCCAGCATTTCCGTCCGCTCGCCGGCCCCGGCGCGCTGGACCTGACCGATGACGCAGCCGTCTTTACCCCACCGCAAGGCCGCGAACTGGTGATAGCCGCCGACGCGATGGTCGCCGGCGTGCATTTCCTGCCGGACGACCCGCCGGACCTCATCGCCCGCAAGCTGCTGCGCACCAACCTGTCCGACCTCGCGGCGATGGGTGCGACCCCCTTCGGCTACCTGATGACCGTCTCGCTACCCAAAGCCCTGCCCCCCGGCTGGCTCGCTGCCTTCGCCGCCGGCCTCGCCGCCGACCAGCGCGAGTACAACATCACCCTCCTCGGCGGCGACACCACCAGCACCCCCGGCCCCGTCAGCCTCTCGCTGACCATCCTCGGCACCGTCGCCCCCGGCACCGCGCTCCGCCGCAACGGCGCCCAGCCCGGCGACTCCATCTGGGTCAGCGGCACCATCGGCGACGGCGCCCTCGGCCTGCTCGCCGCCCAGGGCCTCCTCCCCGACCCCGACGGCTTCCTTGCCGGCCGCTACCGCCTCCCCCAGCCCCGCCTCGCCCTCGGCCAGGCTCTCGTCGGCCTCGCCACCGCGGCGATGGACGTCTCGGACGGCCTCGTGCAGGACATCGGCCATCTCGCGAGGGAATCCGCCCTCGCCGCCGAGATCGAGGCTGGCCTCGTCCCCCTCTCACCCCCCGCCCGCGCCGCTGATCGGCTCGAACTCTGCCTCACCGGCGGCGACGATTACGAACTGATATTCTCCATGCCCGCCGCAAAAGAGCACACCATGCTATCCGCCGCCCGCGCGGCGCGCATTCCCGTCTCCCGCCTGGGCCGCTTCCTCCCCGGCCTCCCCTCTGTCACGGTCCGCCGCGCTGACGGCAGCGCTATGGAGCTGGCGCGGCCGGGATGGAGCCACTTCGCATGAACGCCACAGACACGCGGCTGAACTCCAACGTATGGCTACTGTTCTTCTGCCAGGCGCTGGTGAACGCCGCCGGCATCAGCCAGGTCGCCATCTCCGCCCTGATCGGCCACTCCCTCGCCGAGGACAAAACCCTCGCCACCCTGCCCTTCGCCCTGCAGCAGTTCGGCCAGATGGCCGCCTCCATCCCCGCCGGCATCGTCTTCGCCCGCCTCGGCCGCAAAACCGGCTTCATGCTCGGCGCCGTCGCCATGCTGCTCGGCACCATCCTGATGTTCTGGGGCGTGCTGATCGCCAACTTCCCGATCTTCTGCATCGGCGCCGTCCCCGTCGGCATCGGCTTCGGCATCGGCCAGCACTACCGCTTCGCCGCCTCCGAAGTCGCCCCCCCCGCCCTGCGCCCGCGCGCCATCGCCCTGGTGATGGCCGGCGGCGTCATCTCCGCCATCCTCGGCCCGGAAATCGTGAAACACACGAAGGACGTGATGGGGCCGATCCTGTTCCTCGGCACCTATATCGCGCTCGCCGTCCTGCCGCTGATCTCGATGGTGTTGATCTGGCTGGTCAAACTCCCCCCGGCCCCGCCGCGCGCCGTCTCCCCCACCCCGCTCGCCCAGATCATCCGTCGCCCCGGCTTCATCACCGCCGTCATCGCCGGCCTCGTCGGCTACGGCACGATGAACCTCATCATGGCCGCCACCCCGCTGGAGATGATGCTCTGCGGCTACGGCGTCGATGCCAGCACGGACGTCATCCGCGCCCACGCCCTGGCCATGTTCGCCCCCGGCTTCTTCACCGGCCGGCTGATCCAGCGTTTCGGCGTGCACAACATCATCGTCATCGGCGGCGTGCTCTGCATCGGCTGCGCCGGCATGGCGCTGCTCGCCCCGGTCTTCCTGAACTTCATGGTGGCCCTGGCCATCCTCGGCCTCGGCTGGAACTTCATGTTCGTCGGTGCGACCACCCTGCTCGCCACCGCCCACGAACCCGCCGAACGAGTCCGCGCCCAAGCCGCCAACGACTTCATCGTCTTCACCACCGTCACCCTCACCGCCTTCACCTCCGGCGCCCTGCACACCTCCATGGGCTGGGCCTGGGTGAACCTCAGCGTCGTGCCCTTCGTCATCGTCGCCATGGGCCTCGTGCTATGGCACCGCATCGCCGTCGCTCGCGCGGTGCCGGCGTAGGGAAGTCTAAGGCGAAGGAAGATTCTTCTTTTTGTGAACAAAAAGAAGCAAAAAAACTTCATCCGTTGGCTTGGGGCTGACTCACCGCTTCGGGACTGAGTCGTCCATCGTCATCGGCTTCGCCGACAAACCGGATAGAGGCGTCAAAAACCGGCGAAGCCAAAAAACCCGTTCCCGCCAAGCACCCTCCCCCCGGCAACTCTCCCCCACACGAACAACGTTTTTTTGCTTCTTTTTTTTTCAAAAAAGAAGACCCTTGCCTTCCGACTGACTGCCTTCCCCTGTCCCCCCTACAAATACTTCCCCCGCTCCAAAATCTCGAGCGTGTATTCCTTGTAGGTCATCCCGAGCTCTTCCGCCCGTGCCAGCCGCCGCAGCGCGATTTCCGGCGGCGGTGTTTTCCAGGCCCGACGGTGCGCCCGCCGCCACACCCAGCCGCGCCAGGATTCCGCCCCGGCTTCCTCGGGGTCGATTTCCAGTGGCGGGCCGCCGTTATGGCCGGGGGTCGTGCTCATTGTGCCTGCTCCGTGCGGAGCCGGCATCAGAACAGATGCGCCGCCGCCATTTCAAGCAGATGCAGGCTGGTGGCGATAAGAAACACGTTCCAGGCGATCGCTGCGGTGGCAATCGTGGCCCCCACCAGCACCGCCGCGCCGTCGTGTTCCATCAGGCCGAAGGCCAGCGTCATCGTCGCCAGCGCCGGCAGCGGGTCGCCCAGCGGGATCGGCACGGCGAGGGTCAGCGCCAGCAGCAGGGCGATGCCTCCCACCACCCGCCGCGGCCCGCCGATGGTCAGGCCCATCAGCCGCCCGGGGCGCAGCAGCGTCTCGATGCGCCGCAGCCAGGGCACGGCGCGCAGCAGCATCCGCCGCACCCCAGCCCGCGGCAGGCTGCGCCTGGCGAGCTTGCCAGGCAGCACCAGCACCGCCCGTCCGGCGATCAACTGCAAGGCGACGATGCCGATCGCCATGCCGAACACGAAGCCGATCGGCACTCCCGGCAGCGGGATCAGCGGCGGCAGCGCCAGCAGCAGCAGCAGCACTGCCGGCGCCGTCTCACCCAGGCCTTTGGCAAGTTCCCCCAACGTGACCGGCTTGCGGTTCCCCGTATCCAGCTCGTTGGCAAAGGCTTCGAGCTGGGTGGAGACGGCGGTTGTCCGGCCCATGCGCTCAGGCTTTGGCCGGCCGCAGCAGCGACGCCGCAATGCCCCCGGCCAGCAGCGCCACCGTCACGCTCAGGGAGATTTCCGCCGGCACATGGCCGAAGAAGTAGGCCCAGAAGATCTTGCCGCCGATGAACACCAGCACGAGCGCCAGCGCCGGCTTCAGCGCGTGGAACTTCGCCACCATCGCGGCCAGCGCGAAATACAGCGCCCGCAGGCCGAGGATGGCGAAGATGTTGGAGGTGGCGACGATGAACGGGTCGGAGGTGATGGCAAAGATCGCCGGCACCGAGTCGACCGCGAACACCAGATCCGCCGCCTCGACCATCACCAGCGCCAGGAACAGTGGCGTCACCATCAGCCCCTTCGTGCCATCCGCCCGCACGCCCCGCACTGTGAACTTCTGCCCGTGCAGCGTCGGCGTCACCGGCAGATGCTTCTTGAGGAAGATCAGCACCGCGGACTTCGAGGGGTCTTCCGGCGTATGCCCGCTCACCAGCATCTTCACGCCGGTGAACAGCAGGAACGCCCCGAACACCGGCAGCACCCAGGCATAGCTGGTCACCAGCGCCGCCCCGAGCGCGATCATGATCAGGCGCAGCACGATCGCGCCCATGATGCCCCAGAACAGCACCCGCCGCTGATACTGTGGCGGGATCGCCAGCGTGCCGAAGATCAGCGAGATCACGAACACATTGTCGAGCGAGAGCGACTTCTCGACGAGGAAGCCGGTCACATAGGTGATGCCCGCTTCGGACCCCATCTGAAACCAGACCCAGCCGCCGAAGCCCAGGCCGCAGGAGACGTAGAACAGGCTCAGCCACAGGCTGCTGCGCACGTCCATCGGCTTGGGATTGTCCAGATCGGCGCGGCGCTGCAGCACCCCAAGGTCGAGGGCCAGAAGCGTCGTCACGGTCGCGCCGAATACGACCCAGAACCAAACCGGCGAGCCCGCGAAATCAGCCGCCATCGTTGCCAGAAGCGAGTCCATTTTCATCCCCCAGATGCCGCGGCACCGACCTGTCCCATGACAGGCTAACACCAACAGCAGGTGAAGGATCCGACATCGCGTCGAAGCACCGACCGCCAGAGGGGCCCGGATCCAGTGCACCCCATGTGCCCTTGCCCCGCATGGCCTGCAATAGGCAAAACGATGACACTTCGGTCATGCCGGCGGTTTCAACTGCGCCCGTAGGTGTCCTCCAGCCGCACGATGTCGTCCTCACCGAGATACGAGCCGGACTGCACCTCGATCAGCGTCAACGGAATCCGCCCGGGATTGTCCAGCCGGTGCACCGCGCCGAGCGGCAGGTAGACGCTCTCATTCTCCCGCACCAGCAGCACCTCGTCGTCGCGCGTCACCAGCGCGGTGCCGGCGACGACCACCCAATGCTCCGCCCGGTGAAAATGCTTCTGCAACGACAGCTTCTGCCCCGGCTGCACCACGATCCGCTTCACCTGGAATCGATCCGTCTGGATCAGGCTCTCATAGAACCCCCAGGGACGGTACACCCGGTTATGCGTCACCGCCTCGCTGCGCCCCGCCGCCCGCAGCCGATCGACCACCTTCTTCACGTCCTGCGCCCGGTCCCGATGCATCGCCAGCACCGCATCCTCGGTCACCACCACCACCACATCCTCCAGCCCGACGACCGCCGTCGCGATCCCGTCGCTGCGCACGTAGCAGTTCGTCGCCCCCTCCAGCAGCACATCCCCCACCGACACGTTCCCCGCCGCGTCCTTCTCCCCCAGCTCCCACAGCGCGCCCCAGCTGCCCACATCCGTCCAGCCGATATCCGCCGGCACCACCGCCGCCCGGTCCGTCTTCTCCGCCACCGCGTAATCGAGGCTGATCGACGGGCAGCCCGCGAACGCCCCCGGCTCCAGCCGGATGAAATCGAGATCGACCACCCGCCCCGCCAGCGCCGCCCGCACCGCCACCACCACGTCGGGCGCGTGCCGCTCCATCTCCGCGATCAGCGTGGCCGCGGTGAACACGAACATCCCCGAGTTCCACAGATGCCGCCCGCCGGCCACATAGCCCGCCGCCGTCGCCGCGTCCGGCTTCTCCACGAAGCCCTCCACCGCACTCACACCCGGCAGCCCCGCCAGCACCCCGCCCACCTTGATATAGCCAAGCCCCGTCTCCGGCGCCGTCGGCTTCATCCCGAACGTCACGATATGCCCCGCCCGTGCCGCCGCCGCCGCCGCCGCCAGCGCCGCATGCAGCGCCGGCAGATCATTGATCGCGTGATCCGCCGCCATCATCCACAGCACGGCCTGCGCATCCGTCTCGGCGGCCAGCAACGCCGCCGCCAGGATCGCCGGCGCCGAGTTCCGCCCCACCGGCTCCAGCACGATCCGCGCCCCCGCAATCCCCATCCCGCGCATCTGCTCGGCGACGAGGAACCGGTGCTCCTGGTTGCACACCACCATCGGTGCCGCGAACCCCGCCCCCACCGCGCGCGCCGCCGTCTCCTGGATCATCGTCCGCTCCGAAACCAGCGGCCAGAACTGCTTGGGAAAGCTCTCCCGGCTGACCGGCCAAAGCCGCGTCCCCGACCCACCGGAGAGAATGACGGGAATGATCGCGCTGACGGACATCATCCAAAACCCCTGCCTGACCGCCCGCCTCTTCCGCCAGCCGCACCGAAAAGGCAAGCTGTCCGCCTTACCTCGCGCGGAACACCCCGATGACCGACCTCCCCAACGACCCCACCACCGCCATCGCCACCCTCACCGCCCGCCTCGAACCCCACCTCATCGAAATCCGCCGAGACCTCCACGCCCACCCCGAACTCGCCTTCGAGGAAGTCCGCACCGCCGGCGTCGTCGCCCGCGAGCTGACCCGCATCGGCATCCCCCACACCACCGGCATCGCCAAAACCGGCGTCGTCGGCATCATCGAGGGCGGCCGCCCCGGCCCCGTCCTGATCATCCGCGCCGACATGGACGCACTCCCCATCCACGAACAGACCGACGTCCCCTGGGCCAGCCAAACCCCCGGCAAAATGCACGCCTGCGGCCACGACATCCACACAACCACCCTCATCGGCGTCGCCGAGGTCCTGCAAGCCCTCGCCCCCCAACTCGCCGGCACCGTCAAACTGATCTTCCAACCCGCCGAGGAAGCCATCGGCGGCATGGAAGTGATGATCCGCGAAGGCATCCTGAAAAACCCCGACGTCAACCTGGCACTCGGCTTCCACAACCACCCCGCCAGCCCCGCCGGCCAATTCTCCTTCACCCGAGGCCCCGGCCTGGCCGCCGCCGACACCTTCGAAATCACCGTCCACGGCAAATCCGGCCACGCCGCCCACCCGCACGGCTGCATCGACCCCATCGTCGCCGCCGCCCACCTGATCACCCAGCTGCAAACCGTCGTCAGCCGCGAGGTGAACCCCATGCACCCCGCCGTCGTCACCGTCGGCGCCATCCACGGCGGCGAAGCCGCCAACATCATCCCCGACAGCACCACCTTCCGCGGCACCGTCCGCACCCTGCACGACGAAGCCCGCGACATCGCCGAAGCCGCCATCCAACGCCTCTGCGCCGGCGCCGAACCCGCCATGCGCGTGCGCGTCGATTGCAACTACCGCCGCGGCGTCCCCTCGATGATCAACGACGACCGCGTCATCAACCCCACCATCACCGCCATTCAAAAACAATTCGGCGACGTCATCCACGAACGCGGCCCCGTCATGGGCGCCGAAGACTTCGCCGTCCTCAGCCGCCTCCTCCCCAGCTTCCAACTCGGCATCGGCTCCGCACCCCCCGGCGGCTCGCCGGGACTGCACAACTCCGGCTACAAGCCGGACGAATCCAGCATCGCCCTCGGCGTGCAGGCGCTGTCGCGGGCGGCGCTGGAACTGCT
>CAMCJI010000048.1 GCA_945874805.1 Asaia bogorensis
GTGGAGTTTGACGGTAGGGGGGATTCTTGGCTTCGCCGGGTTTTGTAGCGGTCATGCGGCTTTTCGGCGAAGCCAGGAGAAAAATTCTTGCCTTTTCAAATGCGTCGTTCGTCTGAAATCCGGCAGAAGACAAGCGTGGATGTTTCGCAAGTGCTCAACATGACGGGTGATCGTGGGCGTGACGGGTGCAATCGGAGAAAGTTTTTTTGCTTCTTTTTTTTCAAAAAAAGAAGACGCTTTCTTCCGCTTGCCTTGAATCTATAGATTGTTGCCGCGGATAGCGTCGCAGACGGCTTTGGTTACTTCTTTGGTGGTGTGGGTTCCGCCGATGTCCGGGGTCATGATGCCGGCGGCGCAGACTTGTTCGATGGCGGTCATCAGGGCGGCTGCAGCGGTGCGTTCGCCGAGGTGTTCGAGCATCAGGCTGGCGGTCCAGAAGCTGGCGACGGGGTTGGCGATGCCGAGGCCGGTGATGTCGAAGGCGGAGCCGTGGATGGGTTCGAACATCGAGGGGTAGCGGCGTTGCGGGTCGACGTTGCCGGTCGGCGCCACGCCGAGGCTGCCGGCGAGGGCGGCGGCGAGGTCGCTGAGGATGTCGGCGTGCAGGTTGGTGGCGACGACCGTGTCGATCGATTGGGGTTTGCGGACCATGCGCATGGTCATCGCGTCCACCAGTTCCTTGTCCATGGCGATGTCCGGGTAGTCGGCGGAGACTTCGAGGGCGATTTCGTCCCACATGACCATGCCGAAGCGTTGGGCGTTGGATTTGGTGACGATGGTGATGTGTTTGGCGGGGCGGGCGCGGGCGCAGTCGAAGGCGAAGCGCATGATGCGTTCGACGCCGACGCGGGTGAAGATGGCGACTTCGGTGGCGACTTCTTCGGGCAGGCCTTTATGGGCGCGGCCGCCGTGGCCGGCGTATTCGCCTTCGGAGTTTTCGCGGACGATCAGCCAGTCGAGGTCGCCGGGGCCGCGGTCTCGCAGGGGGGAGGTGACGCCGGGGAGGATGCGGGTGGGGCGGATGTTGGCGTATTGGTCGAAGCCTTGGCAGATCGGCAGACGCAGGCCCCAGAGCGAGATGTGGTCTGGCACGTGCTGGTCGCCGACGGCGCCGAAGTAGATGGCGTCTTTGGTTTTGAGGTGGGCGAGACCGTCGGCGGGCATGAAGGCGCCGGTGCGGCGGTAGCGGTCTGAGCCCCAGTCGAGATGTTCGACGTCGAGGCGGAAGCTGCCGTCGCGGGTGGCCAGGGCGTCCAGCGCTTCGAGGCCGGCGGCGATGACTTCGGGGCCGATGCCGTCGGCGGGGATGGAGGCGATGCGGTGGATGCGCATGGGTGGGGTTTCCTCGGGCTGCGGGTCTTTCGGCGGTTCTAGCCTGTGGGGGGCGGGCGGTCGATGCGGGGGGTGGCTACGTAGAGTTGCGCAGGCGGACTTGCCCTGCATCGGGCAGTTTGCGGTCAAGGCTTGGGCGGTTTGGCGTTACCATGCCCAATCTCTGGGCGTTGCTTTTCATCTTGTGAAAATGTCATGGTTCTTTCTTGCGGATTTGTCAGTTCCTGCGCATTTTCGTCATCGAACGACATTTCATGACGACAACGGGGGCCTTTGCGATGCGCCGATACCTGCTTGCCGCCACTGCGGCTGTTGCCGTGAGCCTGGCCGGGATGGCCCAGGCGCAGCCGTTGCCGACCATGCGAATCGGCATTGCCGATGATGCGGATGCGCTGGACCCGACGCTGGGGCGGACCTTCGTCGGCCGGATCGTGTTCGCCAGCCTGTGCGACAAGCTGTTCGATATCGACGCCAAGCTGAACATCGTGCCGCAGCTGGCCGCGAGTTCGCAGTGGGTCGACAACAAGACGCTGGAGATCAAGCTGCGGCCGGGCGTGAAGTTCCATGACGGCACGCTGATGGATGCGGCGGCCGTGAAGTTTTCGATGGAGCGGCATCTGACGCTGCAGGGCAGCACGCGGCGTGGCGAGGTCTCGTCGCTCGACCAGGTGGAGATCGTCGATCCGCTGACGGTGCGGATGATCCTGAAGTCTCCGAGCTCGCCGTTCATTTCGCTGCTGGCGGACCGGGCGGGGATGATCGTGCCGGCGGGGTCTCCGGGGGCGGATTTCGCGAAGAACCCGATCTGCACGGGGCCGTTCAAGTTCACCGAGCGGGTGCCGCAGGACCGCATCGTGCTCGACCGGTTCCCGGATTATTGGGATGCGGGGAAGATCAAGCTGGGGCGCGTGGTGTTCCGGCCGATCGCGGACGGGACGGTGCGGCTGGCGAATTTGCAGTCGGGCGTGCTGGAGATTGCCGAGCGGTTCGAGCCGAACGAGCTGGAGACGATCCGCAAGGACCCGAAGCTGCGGGCGGTGGTGGCGAACGGGCTGGGGTATGTGAACCTGACGTTCAACCACAGCAACGGCACGCGGGCGCGCACCCCGATGATGACCGATCCGCGGGTGCGCCAGGCGTTCATGCTGGCGGTGGACCGGGCGGGCATCAACGATGTGGTGTTCAACGGGCTGCATACGCCGGTGGCGCAGGCGGTGCCGCCGGACAGCCCGTTCTTCGACCCGGCGGTGACGATTCCGCCGCGCGATGTGGCGAAGGCGAAGGCGCTGCTGGCGGCGGCGGGGGTGAAGCTGCCGATGCCGGTGGAGCTGCTGGTCAGCAACTCGCCGGTGCAGCGGCAGATCGGCGAGGTCATCCAGTCGATGGCGGCGGAGGCGGGGTTTGACGTGAAGCTGCGGACGATGGAGTTCGTCAGCGCGCTGAAGGCCAGCGACGACGGCGATTTCGAGGTGTATCTGATCGGCTGGTCCGGCCGGGTGGATATCGACGGCAATGTGTATAACGGGCTGAAGACGAAGGGGCCGCTGAATTCGACGGGGTATTCGGACCCGGAGGTCGACTCGATTTTGGACCGGGCGCGGGAGATCACGGATATTCCGCAGCGGCGGGCGCTTTATGGCCGGATGTCGCAGAAGATCCAGCAGGATCTGCCGGTGGCGTATCTGTGGGCGCCGAAGTCGATCGTTGGCATGTCGGCGAGGGTCGGCGGCTATGTTCCGATCTCCGACGGGCTGATCCGTCCGCAGAACCTGACGCTGGCCCCATGAGAGAGAACCGCAGCATGAACATTCATCCCCTGGCGTGGGCCGCGGCCCTGGCGCTGTTGTCTGCCGTGCCGGTCTCGGCGCAGGAATTGCCGCAGTTGCGGGTGGCCTTCCCGGAAGATGCGGATGCGATGGATCCGACGACCGGGCGGGCCTATGTGCAGCGGGTGGCGATGCTGAACATGTGCGACTCGCTGTTCACCTATGACGACAAGATGCAGGTGGTGAACCGGCTGGCGGTCGGCC
Organism: Asaia bogorensis; assembly: GCA_945874805.1. Taxonomy (GTDB): domain Bacteria; phylum Pseudomonadota; class Alphaproteobacteria; order Acetobacterales; family Acetobacteraceae; genus CAIRTN01. Next base: position 3,363 of record CAMCJI010000048.1, read on the forward strand.
ATGAGTGGGCGGACAGCAAGACGCTGGTGGTGAAGCTGCGGCCGGGCGTGAAGTTCCAGGACGGCACGCCGGTGGATGCGGCGGCGGTGAAGTACAGCCTGGAGCGGCATGCGACGTTCCCGGGCAGCGCGCGGCGGGGCGATGTGGGCAGCCTGGAGCGGACCGAGGTGGTCGATCCGCTCACCGTGCGGTTTGTGCTGAAGGCGCCGGATGTGGTGTTCCTCAGCCAGATCGCGGTGCGGGCGGGGGTGCTGGTGTCGCCCAAGGCGGCGGAGGCGGCGGGGAAGGATTTCGCGCTGAATCCGGTTTGCGCCGGGCCGTACAAATTTACGGAGCGGGTGGCGCAGGACCGGATCGTGATGGACCGGGTGGCGGATTACTGGGATGCGGCGAATTATCATTTCTCGCGCGTGACCTTCCGGCCGATTGCCGACAGCACGGTGCGGCTGGCCAATCTGCAGGCCGGTTCGATCGACATCAACATGAACGTGGCACCGATCCAGGCGGATGCGGTGCGCAAGGACCCGAAGCTGAAGCTGCACAGCTTCGATGGGCTGGGATATACCGGCCTCACGCTGAACCTGGGGCGCAGCGCGCCGCCGACGACGCAGTTTGCGACGGATGCGCGGGTGCGCCGGGCGTTCGATCTGGCGATCGACCGGCAGGCGATCGTGGATGTGGTGTTCGCCGGGGTGCATGCGCCGAATGCGCAGCCGGTGCCGCCGTCCAGCCCGTTCTATGTGCCGGGGATTGCGGTGCCGAAGCGCGACGTGGCGCGGGCGCGCGCACTGCTGGCCGAGGCGGGGGTCAAGACGCCGTATCCGATCACGCTGACGGTGATCAACAATGCGGAGAACGTGCAGGTCGCCGAGGTTTTGCAGTCGATGGTGGCGGAGGCGGGGTTTGAGCTGAAGCTTTCGACGATGGAGTTCGTCTCCAGCCTCGATAATGCCGACAAGGGCAACTACACGGCCTATATGGTCGGCTGGACCGGGCGGCCGGATGCGGACGGCAATCTGCGCGATCTGCTGTATACGAATGCGCCGACCAACTATGTGGGCTGGAAGGTGCCGGCGTTCGACGGGCTGCTGGACAGTGCGCGCAGCGTGGCCGACATGGGGCAGCGGATGGGGTTCTATACCAAGGCGTTCCAGATGCTGCGTGAGGAGTTGCCGATCATCTATCTCTACTCCGCGCGCTGGAGTTTTGGCATGTCGGCCAAGGTGGAAGGGTTCGCGCCGGTGCCTGACGGCATGCTGCGCCTCAATGGGGTGAAGTTCGCAAAATGAGGGGTCATCTTGGAACACGGCTGATCCAGGTCATCCCGACGCTGTTCCTGGTCAGCGTGCTGGTGTTCTGCCTGCAGCAGCTGATGCCTGGCGACCCCGCGCTGGTGCTGGCGGGCGAGGAGCGCGATCCGGCGGTGCTGGCGCAGATCCGGGCCGAGCTGTGGCTCGACCGGCCGCTGGTGATCCAGTATCTGCACTGGATCGGCAACGTGTTGCAGGGCGATCTCGGCTTCTCCTGGCGCATCCGCCAGCCGGTGGCGGAACTGGTGGCGACCAAGCTGCCGGTGACGTTGCAGCTGGGGCTGATGGCCTTCGTCATCTCCGTGTGCATCGGCGTGCCGATGGGCATCATCTCGGCGGTGAACAAGAACGGGCCGCTGGATTACATCGCCAACGGCATCGGGCTTGCCGGCCTGTCCACGCCGAATTTCTGGCTGGGGATCATGCTGATCCTGCTGGTGAGCGTGAATCTGGGCTGGCTACCGCCGTCCGGCTATGTGCCGCTGTCGGAGGATTGGCGGCAGTCGCTGGCGACGACGATCATGCCGGCCTTCGTGCTGGGCAACGCCATCGCGGCGGTGCTGATGCGCCATACCCGCAGTGCGATGCTGACGGCGCTGGAGCAGGACTATGTGCGCACGGCGCGGGCGAAGGGGCTGAACGAATATGTGGTGGTGATCCGCCATGCCCTGCGCAACGCGCTGGTGCCGGTGGTGACCCTGGGGGCGCTGGAGCTTGGCACGCTGCTGTCCGGCGCGGTGCTGACCGAGCAGGTGTTCTCCATCCCCGGCTTCGGCAAGCTGATCGTCGATGCGGTGTTCAACCGTGACTATCCCGTCGTGCAGGGCGTCGTGCTGATCACGGCGACTGTGTATGTCATGCTCAACCTTCTCGCGGATGTGCTCTACGTGGTGATCAATCCCAGGCTGCGCGGCGCATGAGCGCGACTACGGCCAATTCCGCCGGTGCGGTGATGGCGATATCGAGCCAGAGCCCGGCGCGGCTGGCGGTGCGGCGGTTCATGTCCCGGCCGGCGGCCGTGGGGGGGCTGGTTGTCGTTGTCGTGTTCGTGGTGGTGGCGATCTTCGCGCCGTGGATCGCGCCGTTCGATCCGATCAAGACGAGCTGGACGATGATCCGCAAGGCGCCGTCCTGGATGCATTGGATGGGCACCGACGAGAACGGGCGCGATGTGCTCAGCCGGGTGATCTGGGGGGCGCGGGCGTCGTTGCAGGCGGGTGTCATCTCCGTGACGATCGCCACCGGCGTGGGCGTGCCGATCGGGCTGCTGGCCGGGTTTGCCGGCGGCAAGACGGATATGATCATCGGCCGGCTGGTCGATGCGATGCTGGCCTCGCCGTTCCTGATCCTGGCGATCGCGCTGGCGGCCTTCCTCGGGCCGTCGCTGCAGAATGCGATGATCGCCATCGGCATCACCGCCACGCCGATCTTCGTGCGCGTGGCGCGCGGGGCGACGCTGGATGCGGCGACGAACGAGTATGTGGAAGCGGCCCGCGCGCTGGGCAATCCGCCCTGGCGGGTGGCGGTGCGGCATATCCTGCCGAACATCGTGCCGCCGGTGATGGTGCAGGCGACGTTGGCGATCGCAGGCGCGATCATCGCCGAGGCCAGCCTGTCGTTCCTGGGACTGGGGCAGCAGCCGCCGGCGCCGTCCTGGGGCAGCATGCTGAACTCGGCGCAGCGGTTTTTGACGCAGGCGCCGTGGCTGGCGGTGTTTCCGGGGGCGGCGATCTTCCTGGCGGTGCTGAGCTTCAACCTCGTGGGCGACGGGCTGCGGGACGCGCTCGATCCGCGGGCGAAATAGCCCGGTTGATGGGTAGTTTCCGGCGCTGCCGGGGTTGCGGGCTGTACGGGTAGGGTTTGGATCGTCTCGCGCGGGGTGCTTCGCGGGATGATCCAAACCTACGCGGAAGAGATCAGATGCAGTCCCAGGCTGAGCACGACGTCGTCCAGATCAACAGTTTGATCGCGGCCACCCTCGACAGCGCGGAAGGCTATTACGCCGCCGCCGAAGCCGCGAAGAGCTCCCGCTTCACCCATCTGTTCCAGACCCGGGCGCGCGAGCGGCGGGCGCTGGTGCTGACGCTGCAGGCCGAGGTGTTGCGTCTGGGCGGCAAGCCCGACGATGCCGGCACGGTGCTGGGGGCGGCCAAGCGCTGGTTCGTCAGCCTGAAGAACATCATGGCCGGCAGCGATGCCTCGATCGTCACCGAGGTCGAGGCCGGTGAGGACCATGTGAAGGGCGTGTTCGAGGCGGTGATGCAGGACCAGCGGGTCAGCGAGGCCGTGCGGGTGGTGGTGACCACGGCCTATGGCGCAATTCGGGCCGATCACGACCAGATGCTCAACCTCAAGCTCGACCAGAAGGCGGGTTGAGGCGATGCGCCGCAATCTGCGCGACCGGCTGGTGCCGGCTTTGGCGGCCGAGACCGACCGGACGGCGCTGCGCGAGGCCGTCGCCCAGGCGCTCGGCGTGCCGGCCCGCGCCGAGGCCGCCCCGTGCCTGCCGGTGGCGCGGCGGAAGGTTCGGCGGGTGCTGGCGAAGTAGCCGGCTCCGCGGCTTGCATCGGCGGGGACCTGCGGCCACCTTCGGGGCCACGGAGGAGCCGCACATGACACGCATCGCCATCCTGGACGACTGGCAGGGCTATGCCGAACAGGCGGTGGACTGGGCGCCGCTGCGGGCGCGGGCGGAGGTGGTGTTCCTGCGCGGGCACCATGCCGATCCGGCCGGCCTCGCCGCCGCGGCCGGGCCGGTCGACGCGCTGGTGGCGATGCGCGAGCGCAGCGTGATCGGAGCAGCGCTGCTGGATGCGCTGCCGGGGCTGAAGCTGGTCAGCTACACCGGGCCGCGCAATGCCTCGGTGGATCTGGCGGCCTGCGCCGCGCGGGGGATCACGGTGTGCAACACCGCGGCCGGTCGATCGGGCCATGCCACGGCGGAACTCGCGCTGGGGCTGCTGCTGGCCTGCGCGCGCAATCTCGCTTTGGGCGATGCCGAGATGCGGGCTGGGCGGTTCCAGCGGAACGTGGCGCCTGGGGTGGAACTGGCAGGGGGCGTGCTGGGCATCATCGGGCTCGGGCGAATCGGCGGGACGATGGCGCGCTATGGCCGTGCCTTGGGCATGGAGGTGCTGGCGTGGAGCCAGAACCTGACCGATGAGCGGGCCGCCGAGGCGGGGGCGACGCGGGTGGCCAAGGAGGCGCTGCTGGAGCGGGCGGATGCGATCAGCCTGCATCTGGTGCTCTCGCCGCGCAGTGCCGGGGTGATCGGGGCAGGGGAGATCGCGCGGCTGAAGCCGGGGTGCATCATCGTCAACACGTCGCGCGGGCCGCTGATCGACCAGGCGGCGCTGCTGGCAGCCCTGCATGCCGGGCGGGTGCGGGCGGGGCTCGATGTGTACGACGCCGAGCCAGTCGGGCCGGGCCATCCGATCCTGGCGGCACCGAATACCGTGCTGGCGCCGCATCTGGGTTATGCGACATCGGAGAACCTGCGCGACTTCTATGCCGCCAGCCTGGAGAACCTGCTGGCCTGGCTGGACGGCGCGCCCATCCGGGTGGTGAATTCCGCCCCTTGACCACAGCGCCAACACGCGCGCCAATCCGCCCAACCAAACGAGGAAACCACACATGCGCGCCTGGGCCGTCGTTGCCACCGAGCAGCCGTTGCAGGAGATCGAACTGCCGACCCCCGAGCCGACGGGGACGGAAGTGCTGCTGGAGACGACCTATTGCGGCGTCTGCCATTCGGACATCCATATCTGGGAAGGCCGCTACGACCTCGGCGGCGGCAAGGTGATGAACCTGCAGGACCGCGGGCTGAAGCTGCCGGTGGCGATGGGGCACGAGATCGTCGGGCGGGTGGTCAAGCTGGGGCCGGACGCGACCGGCGTGAAGGTGGGCGACATCCGCATCGTGTTCCCGTGGCTGGGCTGCGGCACCTGCGAGAAGTGCCTGGCCGATGAGGACAACATGTGCCTCGTCGGCAAGTCGCTGGGCGTGTTCCAGAACGGCGGCTACGGGACGCATGTGGTGGCGCCGCATCCGCGCCATCTCGTCGATCCCGGCGACCTGCCGCATGCGGTGGCCGCGACCTATGCCTGCTCGGGCATCACCGTCTATTCGGCGATCAACAAATGCATGCCGATGGGGGCGGATGAGCCGCTGGTCGTGGTGGGCGCGGGCGGGCTGGGGCTGAATGCGATCGCCATCCTCACGGCGATGGGCCATCGCAATATCGTCGTCGTCGATATCTCCGCCGAGAAGCGGGCGGCGGCCGAGGCGGCGGGGGCGACGAAGACGGTGGACGGCACCGGGGAGGGGGTGACGAAGCGGATCATCGAGGCCTGCGGCGCACAGCCGACGGCGATCATCGATCTGGTGAACGGCACCGCCACCGCGCGCTTCGCCTATGACGCGCTGCGCAAGGGGGGCAAGCTGGTGCAGGTGGGCCTGTTCGGCGGCGAGCTGACGATGCCGCTGCCGTTGCAGGCGATCCGGGCGCTGACCGTCCAGGGCAGCTACGTGGGCAACGTCAAGGAGCTGCGGGCGCTGGTGGCGCTGGCGCAGGGTGGCCAGGTGCCGGCGCTGCCGATTACGATTATGCCGCAGGATCAGGCGGATGCGGCGCTCAACAGGTTGCGCGCGGGCAAGGTCACCGGGCGGATTGTGCTGAAATCGGAGGTTGCATGAACAACGAACCGCTGCGCCGCAGCGTCGTCCTCGCGCGCCGGCCGGATGGCGAGCCGCGGGTTGAGGATTTCGAGATCCGCGAGGATGTGATCCCCAATCCCGGGCCGGGCGAGGTGCTGACGCGGGCGATCCTGCTCTCGGTTGATCCGTATCAGCGCGGCCGGATTTCCGGGCGGGCGAGCTATGCCAAGCCGGTGGAGATCGGCGGGGTGATGGAGGGGGAGACGCTGGGCGAGGTGATCGCCTCGCATGATCCGCGCTTCAAGCCGGGCGATATTGTCACCGGGGCGCGGGGGTGGCAGTCGCATACCATCTCGCGGGCTGGCGGGCTGGCGCTGGTGGACCGGGCGGCGGCACCGCTGGGGGCGTTTTTGGGCGTGCTCGGCATGCCTGGGACGACGGCGTATTCGGGCATGACCGATATCGGCCAGCCGAAGGCAGGGGAGACGGTGGTGATCTCGGCCGCGTCCGGCGCGGTGGGGTCGGTGGCGGGGCAGATCGCCAAGCGGGCGGGGGCACGCGTTGTCGGCATCGCAGGCGGGGCGGACAAGTGCCTGTGGGTGCAGGAAACCCTCGGGTTTGATGCCTGCATCGATCATCGGGCGCAGAACATGGACAGCGCGCTGGCCGAGGCCTGCCCGAAGGGGATCGACGTGTATTTCGAGAATGTCGGCGGTGCGGTGCAGCATGCGGTGTTCGCGCAGCTCAACCCGTTCGCGCGGGTGATCATGTGCGGGATGGTGGCGCAGTACAACGACAAGGAGTTCGCGCCGGGGCCGAATCTCGGGTTTGTGGTGGGCAAGCGGGTGCGTATCGAGGGGCTGATCGTCTCCGACAAGCCGCATCGGTTTGCCGAATGGCGGAGCCTGGCGAGCCCCTGGGTGAAGGATGGCAGCCTGCATTACCGCGAGACGGTGGTGGATGGGCTGGAGAATGCGGCCGAGGCGCTGATCCTGCTGCTGCGGGGCGGCAATTTCGGCAAGATGCTGGTCCGCGTCGGGCCCGACTCGGTCTGAGCGGGCCCTCTCCCAGTGGGGAGAGGGGGCATGGCATGACGCAAACGCCGAGCATTACGGTGCCGCTGCTGGTTGCGGCGGCGGCGGTCCTTGTCTTTACGGGCATGGACGCGCTGGTGAAGGGTCTGCCCGGGGAGCTGCCGGTCATGCAGATCGTCGCCATGCGCTTTGCCTTCGGCCTGCCGCCGGCGCTGCTGGTGGGGTGGTGGCTGCGCACGCCCTGGCCCTCGGCCGCGGCCTGGCGGGGCAACGGGCTGCGCGGGGTGCTGGTGCTGCTCTCGACGGCGCAGTTCTTCTTTGCCGTGCGTACCCTGCCGTTTGCCGAGGCACTCGCGCTGTCGTTCCTGGCGCCGCTGTTCATCGCCACGCTTTCCGCGCTGCTGCTGGGCGAGCGGATGGGGCTGGGGCTGCTGGGCGCGGTGCTGATCGGGCTTGGCGGGGTGGCGGTGATCCTGGCGGGCGGGGTGATGGAGGCGGCGCCGGACGCCAGCCTGCTGGGGGCGGCAGCGGCCCTGGGCTCGGCGGTGACCTATGCCGGCAGCATGGTGATGCTGCGGCGGCAGGCGCAGCGCGACCCCGCCATCACCATTGTGCTGGTGATGCAGGTGGTGCCGCTGGCGATCGCCATGCCGTTTGCGGCGAGCGCCTGGGTGCCGCCCTCGCCGGGGGTGTGGGCGCTGTTCGTGCTGATCGGCATGATCGGGGTGGGCGGGCATATGTGCCTCACCTGGGCCTATGCGCGCGCACCCGCCGGCAGGCTTGGGGTGATCGACTACACAGCACTGCCCTATGCGGCGATCCTGGGGTTTGCTGTGTTCGGCGAGGTGCCGGGGCTGCCGGTGTGGCTCGGGGGGGCGTTGATCGTGGTTGCGTGTTTGTGGGTGTCGCGGCTGCGGGGTTAGCTCAGGAAGTTGGCCGAGGCACTGGCGCGGGCGACGAAGGCGCAGACGGCGGGGTCCTGATGCGCGTCCTTGGCCGTCAGCGTTTCCATCGGCAGGAAATACTCGTGCGGGTGCGGCACCTGGCTCTCCGCGAAGCCGTCGTAGTGGCGCTTTTTCAGGGCGTACATCACCCGGATGTCGCGCACTGGCAGCACCAGCGGGAGGGCCGGTTCGTGGCGCAGCACGCCGGTGGCGCGCCAGCGCGGCGTGGGGTCGCTCGGCATCACGGGGGCGAGCAGCCAGGGTACCGGGCAGACGGCGAGGAGGGATTGTGTGCTGGGGGCGAAGCGGGAGCGCTTGTCCAGCAGGTTTTGCAGCGAGCCACAGGCCTCGATGGCGAAGATATCCACAAAAGGCTCCACAGGCGTGCCGCCGAAGTTCAGCCAGAGCCCGTCCGGCAGGGTGCGCAGGCGTTCGCTGCCGGGGAACTTCAAGAACGGGTGCAAACAGGCTGTTTCGTCGATCGGCCGGCCGCGTAGCCAGGCATCGGCGCCGCGCGGGGCCTGGCCGAGGCCGGGTGGGCGCTGTGGCCACTGGCGCAGCCGGGCACGCACCAGTGCGTCCAACGACTTGAATGTCGACATTCGGCGCTCTCCTGTCCGCCCAGCTCCAGTGTGCGGACGTATGGAGATGTTAATCCTTGTTATCATTTTTTGTGAAGTAGAATTTTTCAAAAACAGCATGTTATGCGGATTGTGACTAGGTGCCTTGGCAGGTCGTTGCTGTATTTATTCATAAAGTTACCGTCAATACATCGCGTGTCTCGGCGTGTCAGCGCTGCTTCGGTGGCTGTAGCGGGATGCAAATGATGAGTCTTTAGAATCGCTTGCACTTTATTGCTGTATCTCAACATAAACAGCCTGTGGATAACTTTATCCCGAGGCGCTGTAACGGCAAATCCACGGTATTTTGCAACGTCGATTTTACGGCGCGAGGGCGGCTGGCAGACATGAAAAACCCGGCCGGATCGCTCCGGCCGGGCTTGCCACAGGGGCGGGGCGGCGAGGTTCAGCCGCGGTCGGCGAGCGGCACGTAATCGCGCTGGGTGGCGCCGGTGTAGACCTGACGCGGCCGGCCGATCCGCTGCGAGGGGTCCTCGATCATCTCCTTCCACTGGCTGATCCAGCCGGTGGTGCGGGCGACCGCGAACAGCACGGTGAACATGCTGGTGGGGATGCCCATCGCCTTGAGGATGATGCCCGAATAGAAATCGACGTTCGGGAACAGCTTGCGCTCTGCGAAGTAGGGGTCCGACAGGGCGATCCGCTCCAGCTCGACGGCGAGTTCCAGCAACGGGTCGTTGACGCCGACTTCCTTCAGCACTTCGTGGCAGCTCTGCTGGATGATCTTCGCGCGCGGATCGTAGTTTTTGTAGACGCGGTGGCCGAAGCCCATCAGGCGGGAGTGGCTGTTCTTGTCCTTCACCGTCTCGAGGAAGGGCTTGACGTTCTTCACGTCGCCGATCTCGGCCAGCATCTTCAGCACCGCCTCGTTGGCGCCGCCATGCGCGGGGCCCCAGAGGCTGGCAATGCCGGCGGCGATGCAGGCGAAGGGGTTGGCGCCGGTGGAGCCGGCCAGGCGGACGGTGGAGGTCGACGCGTTCTGCTCATGGTCCGCGTGCAGGATGAAGATGCGGTCCATCGCGCGGGCCAGCACGGGGTTGACGTGGTACGGCTCGGCCGGCACCGCGTTCATCATGTGCAGGAAGTTTTCCGCGTAGTTCAGGTCGTTGCGCGGGTAGATGAAGGGCTGGCCGATCGAGTACTTGTAGGCCCAGGCGGCGATGGTCGGCACCTTGGCGATCAGCCGGAAGGCGGCGATGCGGCGGTGCTCGGGGTCGTGGATGTCCAGGCTGTCATGGTAGAAGGCGCTCATCGCGCCGACGACGCCGCACATCACGGCCATCGGGTGGGCATCCCGGCGGAAGCCGTCGTAGAGGCGGCGGAGCTGCTCGTGCAGCATGGTGTGGCGCATCACGCCGTTCTCGAACTCGGCCTTCTGCGCCCCGTTCGGCAGTTCGCCGTTCAGCAGCAGGTGGGCCACTTCCAGAAAGGAAGACTTTGCGGCGAGCTGTTCGATCGGGTAGCCGCGATGCAGCAGCACGCCCTCGTCGCCGTCGATATAGGTGATCTGGCTGTCGCAGGCCGCCGTGCCGCCGTAGCCGGGATCGTAGGTGAACAGGCCCAACTCATTGTAGACCTTGCGGATATCGAACACCGACGGGCCGATGGTGCCCGGCATCAGCGGCAATGTGATCTTCTTGTTGGTGCCGTCCAGCGTGATGGTGACAGTTCCGCTCATGCGTCTTTCCTTCCGGGGCCGGCGTTTGCCGCGGCCTTGCTCGTGTGACGGGTCGCCCGATTATGCGGCACTGCCGGATCGGCCTCGCTGCAATGCGGCAAAACTATGCGCGCGGCGCGGGATGCGCAACCGCCCGGGCATATTCAGAAGCCGGCAGCTTCGCTTTGCCACAGGCCGCGCCGGAGTTTGCGGGCCTGCTCCTCCTCGCTGGCGAAGGACGCAGGCGGTACCGCCCGGGCCCAGCCGCCGGCGACGAGCGCGCGGTTCACCTCGGTGCCGCCCGCCTCGCACAGTGCCTGCGCGAAGCCGGCCTCGTCGCGCCCGTTGAGTGTGCAGGTGATCAGCCGGCCGCGCACGAGGCCGGCGAGGGCTGCACTTGCGGCACCGCCGCAATCATAGGCCGCTCCCCGGTCGTCCCGGCAGGTTTGGCCGCGCGGCGGCGCATGGATCCCGGCGAGGCGGATGGTGGTGTCGCGCAGGCGAAGGGTCTGGCCGTCCACCACCGCGACCTGGCCGGACTCGGCGTGCAGTTCGCCGGACAGAGCCGGGACGCGGCCGAACAGATCGGCGGGCAAAGCGAGCATCATCACCACGGCGCCGAAGCCCACGCCGAGCAGGCCGGCGAGCAGCGTCGGGGGTACGCCGCGACCGAGTGTTGACCCGGAAGCATTTGTGTTTGAACGAAAAATCCTGCGCGGACGATGGAGTGCCAAGCCGCCCTTGCCCCCGGCGGTTATGAAGAAGCGTTCCGGTGACGTAGCGCGCCGCCGGGGGCCGCGCAACAGCCGAGTCTGGTATCGGCGCGATTCGCGACTCGGCGGGTCAGTCCCAGAACGGGGCGAGCCGGTGCAGGCGGTGCCAGGCCTCCGCGATGGGGGTGCGCAGCTCCGCGGTGCCGGCGGCGACGTAGCCGCGCACGAGGCCGCCGGCATGGCCCTCGCCCGGCGGGCCGAGCGCCTGCATCAGCCCGGCGGCGACGGCGGCGTCGTTCAGATGGCCCAGCGCCTCCTGCAGGGCGGCGAGCCGGCGCATCCAGCGGCGCGCGCCACGGCCGGGGAAGAGGGGGGCGAAGAACTCGCAGGCGTAGCGCATGCGCTTGCCGCGCAGCCGCAGCGCGTGCAACGCAGGAGCGGGCAGATCGGCGATGTCCTCACCGGCGGCGGCCATCCGCGCCCAGCTGCGCTGCAACCGCTGCGCCGCATAGCTGCCGAGCGGGGTGGCGAGCGCCTCGGTCTGGCGGCTGTGCGTCGTCTCGGTCCAGGGCCGGGCCTGACCGAGCCAGACGAGGCGGATGCAGAGGGCGCGGAAGCCGCTGCCTTGCAGATGCGCTGCCAGCGCCGTGTAGGCGTGGGCGCGGGCTGCCTCGGCGGCGGCGAGCAGCGGGGGCATGGTGGCTTCGTCAGGCACCGCCTGGGCGACCCGCGGGCCGAGGCCGGTCAGGAAGACGTCCCAGTCGCGGGCTGGGCCGAGCAGGCGCATCAGCACCCGCAGCCCGTTTTTCGCGGCATCGACCTCCGGCCCGCCGACGGCGCGGCGGAACAGGCCGAGGGCCGAGCGCAGCCGGCGGACGGCGACGCGCATCTGGTGCACCGGCTCGGTGCCCATGCCGATATGGGGCGTCTGGCGCAGCACCGCCTGGGCCAGATGCAGGGTCAGGGCGGCGAACGCGTCGCCGGTGGGGAGGTCGGGGGTGAGGACGGGCGGGGTGGGGGAAGGCTCCGGCGCCGGGGGGTGGTCGATGGCGGCCGGCGCGATGGCGGCACCGGACTCGGCGAGGGAGAGGGCGGCCGTCAGCACGAGGTTCGCGGGGCCGGAGAGGGTGACGTGGCACAGCTCGCGGGTGCGGCGGTGCTGGCGCAGCGTGCCTTCCTGGAGGGTCGCGTGGATTTCGGCGCCGTGCAGCGCCCGGGCGGTGCCGTCGAAGCGGGCGCCCGGCGTGTCCGGCCAGGTGAGGGAGAGCGGCACCGCCCGGCCCCGGCGGGCGCCGAGCCGGCGTGCCAGTGTGCCGCCGGAGCCGACCGGCGCCGTGAGATGCAGGGTTAGCGGGGCGCCGGACATGCCCCGCCCCGCCGGCTCATCCGAGGCCGCCGAGCTCGGGCAGGTCGCGCGGGCTGAGGAAGCGCACCAGCCGCCCGCCGCCTGCCACCAGCCCGCCCCAGGGGCCGGCCACCGCGAATTCGGCCAGCGCGCCGGTTGGGTAGCCTTCGACCAAGCGCTGGATGTCGGTGTCGCGCTGTTCGAGCGCGGCGGGGCCGACGAGTTCCATTGCCAGCTCGTGCATGCCGGGGTTGTGGCCCAGCAGCAGCACGCTGCGCGCGGTTTCCGGCACCTTGTTGAGCGTTCTGAACAGCTCGCCCGGCGGGGCGAGGTACAGCTCGTCGAGCGGTTCGACGAGCGGCGTGTCCTCCCACGGTTCCAGCGCCGCGAGCGTTTGCAGGGTGCGGCGCGAGGAGGAGACGAGCACCACATCGGGTACCAGCCCCAGCCCGCGCATCACGCCGCGCATTGCGTGGGCCGCAGCACGGCCGCGCGCATTCAGCGGGCGGGCGTGGTCCGGCAGGTTCGGGTCGTCCCACGCGGATTTCGCGTGGCGCATCAAGAGCAACTGGCGCACGTTGTGACTCTGGCCTCAGCGGTTCGAGCATGAGTGTGCCACGTCGCGCGCGCCTTGTCGTGGGCGCTGGCGGCACCATCTTGCGGCCTCACGTAAAGCGAGATTTCCATGTCTGATCCCGTCATCATCCTCGGCGCCACTGGCGGTATCGGGGCGGCGCTGGCCCGGCGACTGCATGCCAACGGGCGCGCCTTGCATCTGATCGCGCGCGACTCGGCGCGGCTGGGCGCGTTGGCGGATGAACTGGGCGCGAGCCAGGCGGTGGCGGATGTGATGGATGAGGCGGCGCTGGCGGCGGCCGTGGCGGTGGCCGGGCCGCGGGTGGGCGGGCTGGCCTATTGCGTCGGCTCGATCGTGCTCAAGCCGCTGAAGCGGGCGACGTCGGCCGAGTTTTTCACCGCGTTCCGGCTGAATGCGCTGGGGGCCGCACTGGCGGTGGCGGCGGCAGCGGATGGGTTGCGCGCGACCGGCGGCAGCGTCGTGCTGTTCAGCACGGTGGCGGTGCGCAGCGGCTTTCCCGGCCATGCCATCGTCTCGGCGGCGAAGGGCGCGGTGGAGGGGCTGACGCTGGCGCTGGCGGCGGAGCTGGCGCCGGTGCGCGTCAACGCGATCGCGCCGAGCCTGACGCGCACGCCGCTGGCGGCAGCACTCACCGGCAATGAGGCGATGGCGAAGGCGATCGCCGCCCAGCACCCGATCCCCCGGCTGGGCGAGGCGGAGGACAGCGCGGCGCTGGCGGCCTTCCTGCTCGGGCCGGATGCGGGGTGGATCACCGGGCAGATCATCGGCGTGGATGGCGGGCGGGCGAGCCTGCGCACGAAGTGAGGCCCACGCTTCGTCCAGTTCTGGGCGACCAGCTCTCGCGCGGGCTGGCGAGCCTGCGCGATCTCGCCCCCGGCGATGTGGTGCTGCTGGCGGAGGTGATGGCGGAATGCACCTATGCGCCGCATCACGCGCACAAGCTGGTGCTGGTGCTCTCGGCCATGCGGCATTTCGCGGCGGCGCTTGAAGGCGAGGGGGTGGTGGTGGACTACGTCCGCCTCGATGACCCCGCCAACACACACAGCCTGCGCGGCGAGGTGCTGCGGGCGGCGGCGCGGCACAAGGCCGGGCGGATCGTCGCCACCGAGGCGGCGGAATGGCGGGTGCTCGGCGATCAGCAAGGCTGGGGCGCTGAATTGCGGGCGGACGACCGGTTCCTGTGCTCCACGCCGGCCTTCAACGATTGGGCGGCGGGGCGGAAGAGCCTGCGCATGGAGTTCTTCTATCGCGAGATGCGCCGGCAGACCGGGCTGCTGATGGAAGGCGACGAGCCCGCCGGGCTCAAATGGAACTTCGATGCGGAAAACCGCAAGAAGCTGCCGGCCGGCCATCCGGTGCCGGCCACGCCGCGGTTCGCGCCGGATGCGATGACGCGGGAGGTGATGGCGCTCGTGACGGCGCAGTTTCCGGCGCATATCGGCTCGCCCGAGGGCTTCAACCTGCCGGTGACCGCCGAGCAGGCCGAACACGCGCTCGACCGCTTCATCGCCGAGCGGCTGCCGCAGTTCGGCGACTGGCAGGATGCGATGGCGGCGGGGCAGCCCTTCCTGTTCCATTCGCTGCTGGCTCCGGCACTCAATCTCGGCCTGCTCGATCCGCTGGCGATCTGCCGACGGGTGGAGGCGGCGTGGCAGGCGGGGCATGTGCCGCTGAATGCCGCCGAGGGCTTCATCCGCCAGATCATCGGCTGGCGTGAGTTCATCCGCGGCATCTACTGGCTGCACATGCCGGGCTACGGCGAGCGCAACGCGCTGTGCGCCACCCGCGCTTTGCCGGCGTTCTACTGGACGGGCAAGACGCGGATGGCCTGCATGGCGGCGGCCATCGGCCAGACGATCCGCCACGCGTACGCCCATCATATCCAGCGGTTGATGATCACCGGCAATTTCGCGCTGCTCGCCGGGCTGCATCCGGACGCGGTCGATGCCTGGTATCTCGCCGTGTATGCGGACGCCTATGAGTGGGTGGAGATGCCGAATACCCGCGGCATGGCGCTGCACGCCGATGGCGGCATCGTCGGCTCCAAGCCCTACGCCGCATCTGGGGCGTATATCGACCGCATGGGCGACCACTGCCGGGGCTGCCATTACGACGTGAAGACCGCCATCGGCCCGCGCGCCTGCCCGTTCAATGCGCTCTACTGGGACTTCATCGCCCGCCATGCCGAGCGGTTCGAGGCCAATCCGCGGATGGCGATGCCGGTGCGCACGCTGGCGAAGATGGCGCCGGCCAAGGTCGCCGGCCTGCGCCACCAGGCCGCGACATTCCTGGCGGCGCTGGAGGCGGGGGAGGGGGTTTAGCGCGGGATGGCGTGTCGTCCTGGCCCAGACCGGCTACCGCAGCAGTGCCTGCAACGGCCATCCGCCTCAGGACCGGCTGGTGAAGGAACAGAACAACCGGCATTCCGCGGGCGAACTGGATGCCTGCGGAATGCCGCCCTGCGACGGTTCAGCGCGGCTCGAACAGCTCGATCACGTTGCCGCTGGGGTCCTCGGCCAGGATCTGCCGCCCGCCCGGGCCGTCGAGGATATCGTTACGGAACGGCGTGCCGGTGGCGCGCAGGCGGGTGACGAGGGCGTCGAGGTCCGCCACTTCCAGCACGAACCGGTTCCAGCCGCCGGGTTCGGGCTGGCGGCCATCCGGCATCGGTTTGGCGGCCGAACTCGGCGGGCCGGCAAGCCAGAGCTGCAACCCCCCGTGCTCCAGGATCGCCATGGCCGGGCCGAATTGCTGCTTGAGGGTGAAGCCCAGCGCGTCGCGGTAGAAGGCGACCGCGGCCGGCACGTCGTGGACCAGGTAGCGCACCGAAACACTCATCGCGGCTCCTCCGTCATCAGCACTCGGGCGGCAGGTCGATCCAGGAGAGATGGCCGCCCTTGCCGGCTCCCGTGTCCATGAACACCGCCCGCCCGCCGCCCGCACCCTGGCGGATGTACGGTCGGCCATCGGTGCTGCGCCGGTCATGGCCGCAATAGACTGTCAGACCGGCGGGGATGTCGTCCACCCAGGCGAGCAGCCGTTCGGGGTAGCCGTCGGGCTGCATCCGCCCGCTGGTCTGGCCGTACATCGCCCGCGCGAGCGGGCCTTCGGCGTGGCTGTCCGGCGCGGGCGGTGGCGGCTCGTCGAGCATCGCGGGGTGGTAGGCGCCGTGCACGAACAGGCGTCGGCCGTGCCGCAGCCAGGCGGGGGCGGCGGCGAGCGCCGGCAGGGCCTCGGCGCGCAGAGCGTCGTCCATCTGGGCCAGCGTGCCCTGCAGCTCCGCCCCCACGCGTACCCGCCGGCCGCGCAGCACGCGCAGCAGCTTGAGGTCGTGGTTGCCGAGCATGAACAGGCCGCGCCCCTCGCGGAGCATGTCCACCGCCAGGCGCAGCACGCCGCCGCTGTCCGGCCCGCCATCGGTGAGGTCGCCGAGCTGCACCACGAAGCGGTCGGTGGCGAGCGCGTGGGCGAAGGCGCGGCGGTCGCCATGCACGTCGCCGACGACGCGGATGGCGGCGTCCCCCGGTATCAGGGGGGCGGGGATCATCTGCCCAGCGCCTTGCGGGTGGCGGCCTGGCTGGCGGCGTCGATCGGGAAGCGCCACATCAGCGCCACCGCGACGAGCTTCAGCAGCACCGGCACGAGGCAATACAGCAGCACCAGCGCCATCAGCTGCGCCGGCCCGTTCGGCCCCGTCGGCTGGAAGCCCGCGAGATCCAGCAGGCCCAGGCCGATGAAGCCGGCCAGCGCATTGCCGGATTTCTGCGCCATCGCCCAGGCGGCGAAGAACAGCCCGGCCCGGTTCTCGCCGGTGGTCAGCTCATCGAGATCGACCACATCGGCCTGCATCGCCGGCGGCAGCGCGAGGTCCGCACCCAGTCCCAGCCCGGTGACGACGCAGATCGCCAGGAACCAGCCGACATCGCCAGCCCCCAGCGCCAGCACCGGCAGGAAGCCCAGCGCCGAGCCCAGCATGGCCCAGCACCAGGCGCGATGCTTGCCGATCCTGCGCGCCACCCAGGCCCAGAGCGGCACCCCGGCCACGCCGGCGACGAAATAGACCAGCAGGATCGGCCCGACCGCCTCGGGCGCCTGCAACAGCTGGCTGCACAGGAACAGGAACAGCGCCATCGGCAGCCCGTTGGCGATGCCGTTGACCGTCCAGGCGCCGATCAGCAGGCGGAACGGGCGGTTGGCGAGTGCCGTGCGGATGCCCGCCAGCGCGCCCGCGTCCGATGCCGGGCGCACGGGATACGCCGGCTCCGGCACTCGCCACAGCAGGATGGCGATGGCCGGGGCGGCCAGCGCGAAGGAGAGCAGGCCGATGGCCCGCAGCGCCTCGCCCGGGTCGGTCAGCCCCAGCGCCGTCGGCAGCACGGCCGACGCCAGCACGCCCAGCATCGTGCCCGTCTCGCGCACCGAGGCGATGCGCGTGCGCTCGGCATAATCGGGCGACAGCTCCGCCCCCCAGGCCTGCCAGGGCAGGGCGATCAGGCTCCAGCCCAGCGTCAGCCCGGCATAGCCGAGGAACAACGTCACCGCCCCGGCGCCCTGGGCGGGCGAGAACAGCAGCACGCCCCCCATCACCCCGATCGGCAGAGCGGCGGCGATGAAGGGCTTGCGGCGGCCCCAGCGGCCGCGCATCCGGTCGGAGAAGCGGCCGATCGCCGGGTCCACCACGATGTCCAGCACCCGCACGGCGGTCAGCACGGCGCCGACCACGGCTAGCCGCAGCCCCATGTCGCCGGACCAGAAGGCCTGGAGATAGACGCCGAGCGGCAGGCCCATCATCGCCAGCGGCAGCGCCGGCGCGGCATAGGCCAGCAGCCGCCGCCAGCTCAGCCGGTGCGAGCTCACCCGGAAATCATGCGGGTTTGGCGAGCAGGATCTGCCCCACGTCGGTCCAGCCGGCGCGGAAGCCGGTTTCGCAATAGGCGAGGTAGTATTCCCACAGCCGCTTGAACCGCAGGTCCTTCGGCGCCTTGCCGCCGGCCCCCCCTGGTCCACTAGTCGTCCCGGCGATCTGCGGCCAGGCGTGCTGGAAGGCGGTGTTCCAGCGCGCCAGCGTCTCGGCATAGTCCTGGCCGAACCAGAACTTGCCCTGCCAGTGCAGCCCGGCCCGCGCGACCTCGGCATCCAGCCGGGCGGGGCAGGGGAGCATGCCGCCGGGGAAGATGTGGCGCTGGATGAAGTCCGCCGTGCCGCGATAGCTCTCCCACAGCCGGTCCTCGATGGTGATCACCTGCAGGCCGGCCACCCCGCCGGGGGCGAGGCGGTTGCGCAGCGTATCGAAATAGGTCGGCCACCATTTCTCGCCCACGGCCTCGAACATCTCGATGGAGGCGATGCGGTCGAAGGTGCCGGTGGTGTCGCGGTAGTCTTCCAGCTTGAAGGTCACGCGGTCCGTCAGCCCGGCCCGCGCGATGCGTGCCTGCGCCTCGGAAAGCTGGGAGGGCGAGAGGGTGATCCCGGTGACGATCGCGCCGTAGTCGCGTGCCGCGACCTCGGCGAAGCTGCCCCAGCCGCAGCCGATCTCCAGCAGGGTCATGCCCGGCTTCAGGCCGAGCGCCTGGCACAGCCGGTGGATCTT
>CAMCJI010000049.1 GCA_945874805.1 Asaia bogorensis
GACACCCATCACACCAAAACGTCGATCATCGCGGGGCTGGTGAACATCGAAGCGGGGTTCATGCCATTCTGAAAAGCCCGACAGATTGGCCCGGTGCCACGAACTGGTGGTCGAAATAGGCCGCAGACTTTCGCAACAAGTCTAGTGTACTGCACCTCACTTGACCCTTGGCGTGACCCCCAGACATTCCTGGTAGCCCCGCCGCAGAGCATCCGCCGCTGCCCCCCGGTCCCTCTCGCGCACGATCAAGGCATCATGCAGGGGAAGTGCGGGGATGTCCTGCCGCCGCAGCGTATCCATCGCCATCGTGAGGGCGCATGCTTCCCGCCACATGATGCGGATGGAACACAGGCGGGGTTCCTCAGCGCATCCCAGGGTCGTCGGCAGGGTCCGCAGGAAGGGGTAAGCTGACAGCACCGCATGTGCCAGATCGCCGCAGCGGTGATCCGCAAGTTCAACCTCGCTCTTTCGGGCCTCTTCCTGCATCGCCTTGGACCACCGCTGCACCGGCTTGCCGCCGCCGATGGTGCCTGTCACCCATCGCTTGACCACCTCGCGGGGAAAGCCAAGGTCCCCATACAGGTCGTCCCGGTTAGGCAGTGGCAGCCGCAGGTGCCCATGAAGGACCGTCAGATGAGATGCCCTGACATCCACCTCCACCACCTGTTCACCTCCAATCCGCAGGCCCTTCCGGTCTTCCCGGCGCATGCTGGAAAAGGGCGCATACCAGCGGCCCTGGCCTTGCAGGTCGTGAGTATAGCGACGTTGGAACACCATCGGGTCGCAGCCTGTGATGTCGAAGCGGGCGATGAAGGCATTGGCCAGCGCCACGGTCTCCCGCGCGGCGGCAGCGGCGGGACCTTCTGGGATCGGCAGTTCATCCCCGCCCAGCTTGTCGGTCCCGGCCCATTTCGAGAGGGTGCGCAGGATAATCGGTTCGGGCGGAGTCGCGGGCCGCTCACGGTGGAAGTGGGCAGTCCATGCAGCCTGCGGCGGGTCTGGTAGGGTGAAGCCGTGGTCTGGGCAGAGGGCCAGTAGCGGGGGCGTTACGCGAAACCGTGTCGCATAGCGTTCCACGCCCCCGCCATAGAAGTATGTGGCAGCGTCCCGCTTCTCAATCAGCCCTACCCGAAGCAGCGCCGGTATCGCGGCTTGGGTGAATTGCCGCTTTCCCACTGCCTGCCCGGTGAAGTAGCCCGATGAAAGCCCCTGGCCGGACCATACCCGATGCCCGTAGCGGGCCGCGTTCAGCAGCACCCCGGAAACCAGCGCCTCCACTGCCAGCCGGTATTTCTCCGTCCGGTCGGTCCCGCGCCCGTAAGCCTGCATGGCGGATGGTGAATGCCGCACCCGCTCGAACACGGCAGCAATGAGGGCCTTGCCCTCGGGGGACTTGGCGCGGGCATTCAGGGTGAGCGGCTTCCCGTCGTCGTGGTCAGTGTCGTCATTGTCGGCTGGCATGATGAGCTTGGGTGTCTCCGTGGTTGGGGTTCGTTGGATTCGTGTCGGGTTCACTGTGCGTGTGTCGGGACGGTGCTGATGGTGCCTTACGCAGGGGGGCACCCCCTCCCATCATCCCCCCTGGCGGTATCAGTGATGAGGACATCCAAAAGTACAGTGTACTGCACCTCGGATGGTCCCCTCAGCCATTCCGGAGGTTATCGAGAAGGTGGGGGCAGGGAGCGCGGTCATGCTGCGCCCTCGGAGGTCCCCATCAGGCGGTAGACACTGCTGCGGGCGATGCCGAGGGTCTTGGCGATCTTGGCCGGTCCCATGCCCTCAGCGGCCAGTTTCGCAATCTGGTCAGCCCCGATGGATGGCTTGCGGCCAAGATACTTCCCCTCGGCCTTTGCCTTGGCGATGCCCTCACGTTGCCGTTCAAGCATCATCTCACGTTCCCATGCCGCCACCCCGGCAAGTACGGTCAGCATCAGCTTCGCCGTGGGGTTGCGCGTGTCCAGCCGTTCCCCGCCCATGCTGAGGACCACCACACCGACGCCGCGCCCGGTGAGGGCATCCACGATGGACAGCAATTCCGCCGTGTTGCGGGCGAGACGGTCGGGCTTGGTCACAACCAGAACGTCACCCTCCCGGCAGAACGACAGGGCCTCTTTCAGCACCGCGCGATGGGCGACACTGGACACACGTTCCGAGAACACCCGCGCGCACCCGGCGGCGGTCAGGTCCCGCTGCTGCGCCTCTAGCCCGGCGGTCTGATCCAAGGTGGATGTGCGGGCGTATCCGATTAGCATGACGGGCCTCCATGTCCGGTTAGGATCTAGGCTTTGTGGCAATACCTGTCCCGTATGTCAACATCCATTCAATTCGGACGCATTCTGCGGGGTCTGTGAGGGATCATCGGACGCCCGGCTAGGGCAAGCCCTATTCGGACGCACATCAGCCAGCAGGGTGCCGCGTGGGGCCGCTGAGGGCGTTGCTTAGGGAGTTGAGGGGGCATTCAGCGTTGCGGGTGCAACGGGCTGCCCGTGGCTGGCGTTTGGGGGGGTAGTGTAGGGGTATTCGGCGGCCAGTGGCGGGAAGGCACGGCGAAACCCCTGCGCTGGGGCCTCTGCGGTGTGCTGGCGTGTCCCGTGAAACGGCTCGGCTGGGGGGCAACGGGCACCCCCAAGGGGGGGGGAATGCGGTCCCGTCGCCGTTGCGGAAGCCGTCTCAGATTTTCGTTGCAAATTTGCCCCTGCGCATTGTGGCCTGTCCGCGTTAGGCTTCCCATCTCCGAAGCCAGCAAAAGGTGGGCGATGACAAAGCGTTCGTGGTTCAGGGTGGCAGGTTGCATGGCAGCATTGATATGGGCTTCTGGCGCCAGTGCCGATCCTTCAACGCCGACCAGCCCCTTGTCGGACACACCAGACGGTGCATGGTGGGAAAGTGTTCAGCGCGAAATCCGGGCGTATGAGCAAGCCTCAGAGCAAATTCTAAGTGCCCGTGCCAAAATCGACAAACAAAGAAGCCAATATGAGGGGTTACAAAATCAGTATTCATTAATTGAAAGTGGAGCGTTCGGTCTGCTCAGACTAAACACTTACACTGGAGAAGTTGTCGGGTGTTTCACCTCGGCAGATTTATGGCCAAAGGTATTTTGTGGAGCGGATGCGCTGGCCGCTAAAGAGGGCGAGAAGAACCACCCATCCCTTTGGTCGCCCAGCCCCCGAGGAGTTGTCAACTCGGAGGTCGAGGAGATGGTCCGCTTAGGAGACGAGATATTCAAGCGGTCCGCCCCAACTGCAAACCCGAAGTGAACGTGGGGTGGCAGATGTGGGGTGGTGCGTGGGGTGGCATGGCGGCGGAGAAGTCCGTTATCTCATTGATAATGAACGATTATTTAGACCCAAAATAGAGTGGCGGAGGGAGTGTGTCTGGATTCGAACAGTCGCTGCCGCGGGGGTGGTTGCCAGGGGGGCCGCTAAATGACGCCGCCATAGGTGAGGCCGGCGGCGTCGCCGAGTGCGACCGACTGGGCGCCGGTGCCGGTGAAGAGCATGACGTCCAGGCCGGACATGTTGGCGAAGTTGGCACCGACGCCGCCGGTGACGTTGCCGGCGAAGACCAGCGAGTCCCACTCCACGCCACCGTCGATCGACATGCCGGAGCCGGTGAGCTGGGCGCCGGTGACGATGAAGCTGTCCAGCCCGAGGTCGCCGTTCAGGCTGTCTCTGTCGGCGCCGCCGAAGAGCAGGTTGGCGGCGGCGGTGCCGTCGGCGTAGAAGTTGCCGGCGCCGTCGAAGACTACCGCCTCGACATTCGCCACCAGGGCGTAGCTGGCGAGCGAGGTGTAGACGGTGTCGTCCCCTTCCGCTCGTGTAGCAGGCGTCGCTGCTGCGGCTGAGCCGGAGCAGCGTCTACTACCTGCCGCGACCATTGCCGCCGGGGCGGCTGGCGATCATGCACCGGATCGATGCGCCGCATCTCGAACACCCGTTTGCGGGCAGCCGGATGCTTCGCGCCGAAGGTGTGGTGATCGGCTGGCCGGGCTAGGCCCCCTCTGCGCGGCCCCACGGCAGCGGCACGACGTGCGTATCAACGGGCAGGCGACTCACCTAACGGAACCGAAACGCTGTAGCGAGAAACCGAGCCATCTCTATCCCATTCGTGACCCGCTACCTTTCCTAGTTGACAAGTTGTGTGCCCAGGTGGAGGCTGAGCTGCTGTTTTGTCATGGGCATGGCGCACCGCAATGCCAAATCGGCCAACGAAAACAACAGGGAAAGGTTGCGATATGGACCGCACAAACGGGGACGCTCCTCGGATCGGGCGCCGAACATTCCTGCAATCGACCAGTGCCGGCGTGGCCATGGCTTTGGCGAGCGGCGCGCCTGCCTGGGCCCAGGGCACCCCGTGGGCCGATGTGCCCAAGGCCAAGGCGGACAAACTTAATTTCGTCGTTTGGACCTATGGCGACATCTACACAAAGATCAGCGCTCGGTTCAAAGCAGACTGGGGCGTGACGGTCGACTCCACAATCTCGGCCTTCAACGACCATCCACCCAAGCTGCTGTCGATGTATGCTGGTGGCGAAGCGATCGATGTTTCCCAATCCTCGCCCTATTCCTTCTGGAACTTCATTTCTCAGGGCTTGGTGGAACAGGTTCAGGACATGCCCGGTGCGCCGGCCTACGTCGCCGACATGACGGACATGATGAAGACCGTGGCGGTTCACAACGGCAAGCTGATGGGCATGCCGTATTTCTCGACTACTTGGATATGGAACTACTACGAGCCGTTGCTCGAGCAGGCGAAGGTCACGCCGTTCAAGACATACGACGAGCTGATGGAGCAAATGCGCAAGGCCAAGAAGGACAAGATATCCGAATACCCGATCTTTTGGGTGGCAGGCGTGGGTCTGGAGCAGTTGCCCGGCACCTGGATGCAGATGACGCATAACCGAGGTGGTGCGTTCTTCGACAAGACGGGCAACCACCAACTAGGTGCTGGGTCGATCGCGCGCGAGACGCTAAAATGGTGGGTTCAGACGTTCAAGGAGGATCTGGCCGATCCGGAGTCGCTCAAGCAGCAGTTCGTTGGCTCCGCCAAGGCGTTCAGTGCCGGAAAGAACCTCTATCGCGGGCCGAACCATCACTACACGCTGCAGGTGGCCAATGATCCGACCCAGTCGCCGAATGCCGGCAAGATCAAGGCGCTCCGCTCGCCAGGCGATGGCCGGACGATCGGCACCGCGCATGTATACTTCGTCACCAGCGCGAACCGGAACAAGGAATGGGCCTGGAAGCTCTTGCAGTATCTCGGCGGCAAGACCAAGGACGGTGAGTATTCGCAAGCGGTCAATCTCGCCAAGGACGCGATGCTGGGCTCCGGCTACAACTCGGTGATGAATTCTGAGGCGATCAGCAAAGGTTGGGCGCCCTACGGCGATGTGCCCCTGATCCTGGACGCCTGGAAGAAGTCGACCTTCGTGGGTGAAGTCTGCAATTCGATGTACCAACCCTGGCACTTCCCCTGGAGCGACCGCCTCAACATCGAAGTGCAGAAGGCGCTGACCGGACAGATCACGGCCGACGTCTGCTGTGACAACCTCATCGCCGCAATCGCCCAGGTGAAAAGAGGATGACCGGACGCTGACTTGGGGATCTCTCCGGTGAGTGGCAGCACAGGGACGGGAGGGGCCGCACGCGCGCCCCACCGCTTCGGCAAGGAAGCATCGCCCCGCCTCCTCGGCGTGGCGATGAACCTGCCGACTTTGATCACTCTGGGGTTGGTGCTGGTCTATCCGATCTACTACGCCGCCTATCTCTCGCTGCATAAGGTCTCGCTGGTGCAGCTGCGCAGCGGCATATTTCCGTTTGTCGGCTTCGACAACTACGAAAAGGTGCTTTCCGATCCGCTGTTCCTGTTGTCACTCGGGAACACACTGACGTTCACGGCGTTTACGGTGATTGTCGAAGTGGTGCTGGCAGTGGCCATCGCCATCCTGATCAACCAGCAGGATATCTGGACTAGCCGAATCACGCGGTTCCTGATCCTTCTGCCTTATGCGGTGCCGCCGATTGCCAACGGGCTGATCTGGTCATTCATCTACAACGGCAAGCTCGGCTTCCTGAATCGGCTGCTCTATTCGGTGGGCGCGATCGACCGGCCGATCGACTGGACGGGGAATGCAGACACGGCCCTGTATGTTGTCGCCGTCCCCTACATTTGGCGCACGCTGCCGTTTGCCATCCTGCTGGTGCATGCCGCCCTGCAAGGCATCAACAAGGAATTGTTTGAAGCCGCCTCGGTGGATGGAGCCGGCGCCTGGCATCGCTTCCGGCACATCACCCTGCCGCTGATCATGCCGGTGGTAGTGGTGCTGCTGGTGCTGCGCACATCTTTCGCGGTGGCAGTTTTCGACGAGATCCTGGCAATCACCCAGGGCGGACCTGGTGATGCCACCTGGGTGGCCAGTTGGTACAGCTACAAGAAGGGGTTCGCACCGCCCTTTGATATTGGTGCCGGTGCAGCCTCGGCCTTCCTGCTGGCGTTGCTGGTTGCAACTCTGGCTCTCATCTACGTCAAGCTGCTGTACCGGCGCGTGGACTGAGCGGCATGCGCAAAACCCTGCTTCAGAAGCTGCTGCTGCATTTCGCTAATATCGTGGTGATCGGCTTCATCTTGCTTCCCCTTTCGGCCGTAGTGATCGGCTCGCTGCTGGCCGAGAAGAATCTTGCCGGCGATACCCGTGCGATCATCCCGGGCGAGATCACCTTCGACAATTTCCGTGTGATTATCAGCCGCGGCGAACAGCGCGGGCAGGTCTTTGAACAGGCGACCTACCTGCCGGACAACGTGAAGAAAATATACCACGCCCTCGGCAATTCAGTTGCGATCTCCGTATCGGTGACCTTCCTGACGCTCATCTTCGCTTCGCTGTCGGCCTATACCGTGGTAAAACTCAATCTGCGCTGGGTGGCTTGGCTGCTGAGCGTGAACGTGTTCGCACGCTTCGTGCCGATCATCGTGCTGATGATTCCGCTCTACGTGGTGTTCCGCAAACTCGGGATGCTGAACTCGATGTGGGGCGTCATCATCGCGTTGACCGGCTTCCTCTTGCCATACGGCATTCTGATTCTGGTGCCGTATTTTGCCTCAATCCCGAAGGAACTGGACGAGAGCGCGCGGATCGACGGGTGCACGCGCTTCAGCGCTTTCCTGCGCATCACCCTGCCGCTCTCCACCCCCGCATTGGCCAGCTACGGCGCAATTGTTTTCATCATCGCCTGGAACGACCTGCTGATCCCGCTGATCCTGAACAATCGAGCCGAGTTCATGACTTTGCCGGTCGTGATCGCTAGTCTAGTGGGGGACGTGTTCGTCGTTTTCAACCTGATGATGGCGATCTGCTTGATCGCGCTCACGCCATCGGTACTGCTGGTGATGCTGCTGCGGAAGTTCGTAGTCGAAGGTCTGACTGCGGGTGGGGTAAAAGGGTAGAGCGTTATCAGACCCCTGGACCGCATTGCCCTTGACGCCGCTGCGATGGTCCACTCCGCCTGCCCGGATCGCTACGAGCCGCTGCTGAAGACGCTTTACGCGAACAAGGGGAACTGGGCGCACAGAGCCGACCCGCGCGTCTGGCTCCGGCGCACCGGCACGCTTCCGGGCATAGCACCTGCCCGGATCGACGCCTGCTGGGGCGATCGCGGCTTCACCGATCCGATCATCGTCTCCCAGATGGAAGCGAGCCAACAGTTTGGCGTCAACGCCACACCCTCCTTCATCATAGGCGGCAAGCTGCATGCCGGTGTAGGATAGGGGACGGGGAGCGAACCCTCTCTGTGCCCTCGGCAGGCGGTCCAAGAGACCTTTGGCAAGTCCCGTACAGCGCACGCCTTGTCCGGCGCGTCCTTTCATAGTCCAATGTGCCTCGGGGGCGGGCCATGCGTAGTGCCTGACCACGGTTGACGGATCTGGTGATGCGCTTTGGAATGAGCGGCTGCTTCCTGCCTACCAACATGAATGCGTTTACACCGGCGATGTGCCGGCGGGTGCGGCGCGCCGGGTTCTGCGGGGTGTTTACCCGGTTTGCGACCAACGATCCCTTGACCACGATGCGCGCCGAGGCGCGACGCCTGCGCACGTTGCTGGCCGGCGAGGGGGTGCGGCTGTTCCAGGCGACGGGATATTGGCAGAACATGATCACGCCGGACGAGGCGGCCCGGCGGCGCGCGGTGCGGGTTATCCAGTGTGCCTTGCGGCTCGCGGGGTGGATGGGCGCGCGCAGCATTGATACTGGACCAGGCTCGATGAATCCCGCCGGACCCTGGTATCCGCACCCCGCCAACTTCACCGCGGCGGCGAAGGACCAGCTGATCAAGACGCTGCGCGAATGCGCCAAGGCGGCGGAGGATGCCGGGGTATTCCTGAGCGTGGAGAGCCATCAGCTCGTCACGCTGCGCACGCCGCAGATTGCCCGCGAGGTGTTGGATGCGGTGGGGTCGCCGTGGGTGCGCTGTGACTACGATTCGGCCAACTGGATTGATCTGTCGACTTTGTATGATACCGGGGCGGCGATCAACGCGCATTTCGACCTGCTGGGCACGCACATCGTCAGTTGCCACGCCAAGGATATCTGGGCGGAGAACAAGCTGACCGTGCATCTCCAGGATGGCTGCCCCGGCAAGGGCGAGATGGATTTCGCGACGCTGTTCCGACGGATGGAGGCGCTGTCGCCGGACTATCCGGTGATCGCCGAGGGGAATTCCGCGCGCGAGCTGCCGGGCGTTGGGCGGCTGTTCCACGAGACGGCGCGCGCACTCGGCATTCGTGTGCTCGACACCGACGAGACGGCATAGGACCAGGCGATGAATTTGCTGTTGGTCGGCGGTGCGGGACAGGTCGGAACGGTGATGGCGCCCTATCTCGCGGCGCACCACAATTTGCGCGTGCTGGATGTTTCGGCGCCGCGGGACAGCGCGATGGCGTTCGTGCAGGGCTCGGTGACCGATCCCGGCGCGGTGCGTGAAGCCTTGGCCGGGGTTGACGGGTTCATCTGGCTGGCGATGCGCGACGGCCAAGGCGGGATGCGGCGCGATCAGGATGTGGCCACGATCCTCAACAACTATGAGTTGAACACCGCGGGGCTCCATTTGTTCCTGTTCCTGGCGCAGGAGGCCGGGGTGAAGCGCGGGGTCTATTCCAGTTCGATGAGCGTGCATTTCCGCGGCCGCAACTGGTATCCCGCCGAGGAGCTGGTGCCGTTCGATACGCCGTCGGTCTATGGCCTGACCAAGGGTATGGGGGAGCATATCTGCCAGTACTTCGCCCGCTGGTTCGACATGAACCTAATTGCGTTGCGGATCACCGGGCCGCGGGCGCGCGCGGAGTATCTCGCTGAGCGGCGCTTGCCGCGCCCGCTGCAGGATGGCAGTTTTGTGCATGTGACCGACGAGGCCGACCTGGCGCGGGCCTATCTGGCTGCCATCGACGCCACGTCCGTTGGGCATGGGCGGTTCGATGCCGTGTTCATCGCCGGCGACGAGGCCGGGCGCGAGCATAATATGTCGAAGGCAGAACGGCTTTTGGGCTGGACGCCGCAATCACATCGCCTGTTGAACGAGGAGTGACGATGTCCACGCCGATCCTGCTCGATTGCGATCCCGGCCACGACGATGCCATCGCGATGATCTATGCCGCCCAGCATCTCGACCTGCGCGCCATCACGACGGTTTATGGCAACCAGACGCTGAAGCTGACCACGCGCAACGCGCTGAGCCTGTGTCGGCTGATGGCGCTCGACATTCCGGTGGCGGCCGGGGCGGCGGTGCCGATGGTGGCGCCGCCGATCCATGGCGGGGCGATCCATGGCAAGAGCGGCATTGATGGGGCCGAACTGCCCGAGCCTGATCGGGCGGCCGATGACATGCATGCGGTGGAACTGATCCTGCGCACCGCGCGGGCGCATCGTGGGGCGCTGGTACTGGTGGCGACCGGGGCGCTGACCAATCTTGGGCTGGCGCTTGCGGTGGAGCCGAAGCTGCGCGAGTGGCTGGCGGGCATCAGCATCATGGGCGGGACCACGGGGACCGGCAATGTCAGCGAGGTGGCGGAGTTCAATATCTTCTGCGATCCCGAGGCCGCCGACATTGTGCTGCGCAGTGGCGTGCCGCTTTGGATGGTGGGGCTTGATGTGACGCGTCGGGTGGGGGCGACGGCGGCGGATATCGAGGGGCTGCGCCAGGGCGGACGGGTGGCGCGGATTGTCGCCGATCTGCTGGATTTCTTCCTGGCGTCGCTGCGCCGGGTGCATGGGCTGGACAGCGCCTCACTGCATGATCCATGCGCGCTGGTGCCGTTCATTGCGCCGCATCTGATGGTGTATCGTCACACCGCGGTGCAGGTGGAACTTGGCGGCGGGCTGACCCGCGGAATGACGGTGGCCGATCTGCGCCGGCTGGGCAATGCGCCGCTGGGTCGCATCCGCCCCTCTGCGCCGGCCAATGTGCAACTGGCGCGCGAGCCGGCGGCGGGGCTGGTGGCGCATATCCTCGACGCCGTGCGTGCGCTCGATGCGCGGCTAGCCAGTCGGGGCTGAGGCGGAGCGATGGGCTTGTCAGTGCCGGCTCTGGCCCGCATAGTCGCTGCAGCGAGGTGGTATGCGGTATTCTGGGTTTAGACTGCTTGCTGAGGCGTTGACCGGCAATCTCGGGTGGAAGCCGGCGTGGCGCGATGCGTCGCCGAAGCCGGAATACGATGTCATCATCATCGGTGGCGGCGGCCATGGGCTGGCCTCGGCGTATTACTTGGCCTCGGTGCATGGCATCACCAATGTCGCGGTTTTGGAAAAGGGGCCGATCGGCCTTGGCAATACCGGGCGCAATACTACGATCGTGCGCTCGAACTACCTGCTGCCGCAGAACCATAATTTCTTCGAATGGTCGCTGAAGCTGTGGGAGGGGCTGGAGCAGGAGATCAACTTCAACGCAATGGTCAGCCAGCGCGGGGTACTGAACCTGTTCCACAATGATGGCGCCCGCAATGCCTCGGCCCGGCGCGGCAATGCGATGCGGCTGGATGGGATTGATGCCGAATTGGTCGACCGCGAGCAGGTGCGCGCGATGTGCCCGCTGATCGATATCGACAATGGTCGGTTCCCGGTTTTGGGCGGGCTGTTGCAGCGGCGCGGCGGCACGGCGCGGCATGATGCTGTCGCCTGGGGTTTCGCACGCGCGGCAGATGCACGGGGTGTGGACATCATCCAGCATTGCGAGGTCACCGGCATCGATGTGGTCGATGGCCGGGTGCAAGGGGTGCAGACCACGCGCGGGCCGATCCGGGCGAAGAAGATTGGGCTGGCGGTGGCGGGGAATACCTCGCGCCTAGCCCAGATGGCTGGCGTGGATGTGCCGATCGAGAGCCATGTGCTGCAGGCCTTCGTGTCCGAGGCGGTCAAGCCGCTGGTCGACCAGGTTATAACCTTTGGCGCCGGACATTTCTATGTCAGCCAGTCGGACAAAGGCGGTTTGGTGTTTGGCGGCGGGCTGGACGGGTGGAACACCTACGCACAGCGCGGCAACCTGCCGGTGATGGATCATGTCTGGGCGGCCGGGATCGCGCTGATGCCCGCCTTGTCGCGGCTGCGCGGGTTGCGGCAGTGGGGCGGGGTGATGGATATGAGTTTCGACGGCTCGCCGATCATCTCGACCACGCCGGTGGGCGGATTGTACATGACCGCAGGCTGGTGCTATGGCGGGTTCAAGGCGACACCTGGCTCGGGCTGGTGCCACGCCTGGACCATCGCCAATGATGCCCCGCACGCGCTGAACGCGCCGCATCGGCTGGACCGGTTCCGCACTGGGCACTTGCTGGATGAGCGCGGCAACGGCCCCTATCCGTGGATGCAGTGACGTGATCCGGATCGATTGCCCCTTTTGCGGCTTGCGCGACGAGGCCGAGTTTAGCTATCGCGGTGATGCCTCGGTGACGCGCCCGGGACTGGATGCGGCCCCCGAGGCGTTCCATGATTTTGTCTATCGGCGCGCCAATCCGCGTGGCTGGCACCTGGAGTGGTGGCACCATGCCGGTGGCTGTCGGCAGTTCCTCAAGGTCGTACGCCACACCATGACGCACGAGGTGCATGCGGTTGGCACGGCGCGCGATGTGCTGGTGGTGCCGCCGGAATGACACAACCATTTCGCAGTGCCGCCGGTGGGCGGATCGACCGGACACAACAGTTGTCGTTCACGTTCGATGGCCGGGCCTATAGCGGGCACCCCGGCGACACCCTCGCATCCGCCCTGTTGGCCAATGGCGTGCGCTTGGTGGGACGCAGCTTTAAGCTGCACCGGCCACGCGGGATCTTCAGCGCCGGCGCCGAAGAGCCGAATGCGCTGGCCGAGTTGCGCACCGGCGCGCGGCGCGAGCCAAACACGCGCATGACCACGGCCGAACTGTATGACGGCATGGAGGCGGCGAGCCAGAACCGCTGGCCCTCGCTGCGGTTTGACCTGTTGTCACTGAACGGGCTGATCGCGCCGCTGCTCTCGGCGGGGTTCTACTACAAAACCTTCATGTGGCCGGCCTCGTTTTGGGAGAAGGTCTACGAGCCGCTGATCCGGCGCAGTGCCGGGTTGGGACGGGCTGCGCGCGCGCCGGATCCGGACAGCTACGACGCGGTGCACGCCCATTGCGATGTGCTGGTGGTGGGATCGGGTGCTGCAGGGCTGGCGGCGGCGCGGGTGGCGGGTGCTGCGGGCAAGCGGGTGATGCTGTGCGAGCAAGATTTCGAGCTCGGTGGCGGGCTCTTGAGTGCGTCACAGCACGAGGTTTGGCGGGAAGATGC
Organism: Asaia bogorensis; assembly: GCA_945874805.1. Classification (GTDB taxonomy): domain Bacteria; phylum Pseudomonadota; class Alphaproteobacteria; order Acetobacterales; family Acetobacteraceae; genus CAIRTN01. The sequence goes on from CAMCJI010000049.1 coordinate 12,791, forward strand.
CCTGGCAGCGCTGGCGGCCATGCCGGAGGTGACGCTGCTGCCGCGCACCACGGTGTTTGGCTATTATGACCACAATGTGGTCGGTGCGGTTGAGCGGGTGGCTGATCATCTCGCCACGCCGGCGGCGCACATGCCGCGCCAGCGCTATTGGACGATCCGGGCCGAGACGATCGTGCTGGCCACTGGTGCGCAGGAGCGGCTGATCGCCTTCCCCGACAATGACCGGCCGGGCATCATGCTGGCCGGCGCAGCCGAGACCTATGCCAATCGCTTCGGCGTGCTTGCCGGCAACCGGGCCTTGCTGTTTGCCAACAACGACGCGGCCTATGCCAGCTTCTTTGCCCTGCAGGATGCCGGCATGGCGATCGCCGGGATCGTCGACCCGCGCGCGGCCTCGGCCGGGGCGGAATTGGCGCGGGTGCGCAACATCACCGTCTGGGCCGACAGCCAGGTGATCGGCACCTCGGGGTCGACGGCGCTGACCGGTGCGCGCGTGGCCCGCCGCGGCGCGAGCGGTGCGGATACGCTGGTGGTGGCCGACCTGCTGTGCGTCTCCGGTGGCCACAACCCGGCGGTCCAGTTGGCGAGCCAGGGACGCACGCCGCTGGAATGGAGCGAGGCCCTGGCCGCGTTCGTGCCGGGACCGCCGACCTTGGCGCAGCACTCGGTTGGCGCGGCCCGTGGTGTGTTCGGCGTCGCGGCGGCCGCGGCGGATGGGCGCGGCTGGATGGGTGCGGGCGGCGGCGACGTCCCGCTTCCGGCGGATGACGGGGCGCCGGGTGGGATGGCGCCGTTCTGGGAAGTCGATGTCGCTGGCAGTGCCTTTGTCGACCTGCAGGACGATGTGACCAGCGACGGTATCCGCCTCGCCCATCGCGAGGGCTATAGCCATATCGAGCATGCCAAGCGCTACACCACCCACACGATGGGCACCGACCAGGGCAAGACCGGCGGGCTGGTCGGCGCGGCGGTGCTGGCGGCGGCGCGCGGCATGCGGGTGCAGGATGTCGGGTTGCCAACCTTCCGGCCGTTCACCTCGCCAGTCACTTGGGGCGCCATAGCGGGACCGCATATCGGCAAGCATTTCGCGCCGACGCGGTTGACGGCGCTGTACGACTGGCACGTGTCGCGTGGCGCGGAGTTCATGGAAACCGGGCAATGGTTGCGTCCGGCGTTCTACCCTGTCGCCGCCGATGCCGATGCCTGGGAGAGCGTGCTGCGCGAGGCTCGCGCCGTGCGCAAGGCGGTCGGCGTTTGCGATGTCTCGACACTCGGCAAGATCGATGTCCAGGGCCGCGATGCGGCGCTGTTTCTCGACCGGCTCTACACCAACACCTTCTCAAATCTGCCGGTCGGCCGCGCGCGCTATGGCTTGATGCTGCGCGAGGACGGCATCGTGTTCGATGACGGCACCACGTCGCGCCTGGCCGAGGACCATTTCTTCGTCACCACCACCAGCACCAATGCCGGCCCGGTGATGGCGCATATGGAGTTCTACCTGCAGACCTGCTGGGCAGAGCTGGATGTGCAACTCGCCTCAGTGACCGACCAATGGGCCGGCATGTCGGTGGCCGGACCGCAATCGCGCGCCACCATCAGTAAGATTGTCGAAGGTCTGGACCTCGGCGATGCGGCGTTCCCGTTCATGGCCGTCGGCGAGGGGCACATCCGGGGCTGTCCGGTGCGGGTGCTGCGGATCAGCTTCTCCGGCGAGCAGGCCTACGAGATCATGACCCCGGCGGGTTACGCCCTCGCTGTCTGGACGGCCGTGCTGGAGGCCGGTGAGGCCTTCGGGATCACGCCCTATGGTCTTGAGGCCCTCGGTCTGTTGCGCGTCGAGAAGGGTCACGTCACCGGTGCCGAGCTGAACGGCCAGACCACGGTCGCCGACGTCGGCCTTGGCAAGATGGTCAAGAAGCGCGGCGATTTCGTCGGCCGGGTGCTGTCGCAACGGCCGGGCCTGACGGACCCCGAGCGGCCACGTCTGGTCGGACTGCGGCCCGTCATTCGCGGCAACAAGCTGCGGGCAGGCGCGCAGCTCGTCGAGACCGGCAGCACTGAGAGCCTGGGCTGGGTGACCAGCGTGACCCGGGCCGTGGAGCTGGAGGGCTGGATCGGCCTGGCCATGCTGCGCGGCGGTGCGGAGCGTCACGGGACCCGGATGCAGGCCGCCTTCCCATTGCTTGACGAGACGGTCGAGGTGGAGATCGTCAGCCCTCATTTCGTCGATCCGGAGAACCACCGTGTCCGTGGTTGAACCTCTTTCGCCGCTCGCCGGCGTGCTTGTCGCCGGCCGGTTCGGTGCCGCTGGCGAGAATGCTGTCGGGATCTCCGAACGCCACTACGATCTGGTCCAGGTCTTTGCGCGCGCCGGGCGCGCGGGCGACGTTGTGGCAGCGATGCAGACGCGTTTCGGCGTGGCCTTGCCAGGGCCGGGACGCGAGGGTCGCGCGCCAATGCTCGTGGCACTCTGGATCCAGCCCGATGCCTGGTTGCTTGTCGCCCCGCGTGGCCCCGAGGGCGAGCTGGCTCGCACCGCAAAGCAGGCGTGTGGCGACACGGCGTCCGTGGTTGACCAGACGCATGGCCGCTGCGTGATCGGTCTGTCGGGCGCGCGCGCCGCGTGGGTCCTGGGCAAGCTCTGCCGCATCGATCTGCATCCGTGTGCCTTTGGTCCCGGACAGGTGGCGGTCACGCCCGTGGGAGGCCTGTCCTGCATCGTTCATCAACGTGACGATGCGCCAAGCTACGACCTCGTGATCTTCGCCACCTTCGCGCGGTCATTCGTCGCCTCGCTTCGGCATGCCGCGGAGGAGACCGGCTATCGCATCGACTGACCCCATCGTCGCACCGCATGCCGTAACCAAGGGCACGGCGGCGTTGCGCGTGACCAACCTCAGCGTTGGGTTTCGCATTCCCGGCGGGGTGCTGTCGGCGGTCGATGGCGTGTCGTTCGAGTTGCGGCAGGGCGAGACATTGGGGTTGGTCGGCGAAAGCGGTAGCGGCAAGACGCTGACCTCACTGGCCCTGTTGCGCCTGCTGGAAACGCCACCGGCCATCGTGCATGCCGACGCCGTGATGTTCGAGGGCCGCGACCTGATGCAGCTTGATGAGTACGCGATGGCCGATCTTCGCGGTGCCCGACTGTCGATGGTGTTCCAGGAGCCGATGACATCGCTCAACCCGCTGCTGACGGTGGGCCGCCAGATCGATGAACCCCTGCTGCGTCATCTCGGCCTCAGCCAGGCCGAGGCCCAGGCACGAACAGTGGAGCTGCTGGCGCGCGTCGGCATACCGCGTCCTGCGGAGGCGGCGCGCACCTATCCGCATCAGCTCTCTGGCGGCATGCGCCAGCGGATCATGATCGCCATCGCGCTGGCCTGCCGCCCGGCGGTGTTGATCGCCGATGAGCCGACCACGGCGCTGGACGTGACCATCCAGGCGCAGATTCTCGACTTGCTGCGCGTGCTGCAGGACGAGATGGGCACCGCCGTCCTGCTGATCACCCATGACCTCGCGGTGATCGCCGAAACCGCCGATCGGGTGGCGGTGATGTATGCCGGGCGGATCATCGAGACCGCGCCGGTGGGCGACCTGTTTGCCCGGCCGCTGCACCCCTATACCGAGGGGCTGTTGCGTTCGGTGCCGCGCATCGTGCGCACCCCCGAGCCAACGCTGCCCGAGATTGCCGGGGTGGTGCCGGCCCCTGGCAATCTGCCGCCGGGGTGCGCGTTTGCGCCGCGCTGTGGCTTTGCCGATGCGGCCTGTCACAGCAACCGGCCGGTCCTGGTGGAGCAAGGCGCCGACCACGAGGTCGCCTGCTGGAAACCGCGCCATGGTTGAGAATCTGCTGGAAATCCGCGGACTGCGAACGCATTTCCCGATCTTGTCGAAGATCCTGCGCCGCCGCATCGGCTCGGTGCGCGCCGTGGACGGGGTGGACCTGGACGTCAAGCCGGGCGAAGTGCTCGGCATTGTCGGCGAAAGCGGCTCCGGCAAGACCACGGCGGGGAAGTCGATCCTGCGCCTGATCGAACCGACTGCGGGCAGCATCATGTTCGAAGGGCGCGACATCACCCACCTGCCGGCCGCCGAGATGCTGCCGCTGCGCCAGCGCATGCAGATCGTGTTCCAGGACCCGATGTCCTCACTCAATCCGCGCATGACGGTCGGCCGCATCCTGGCCGCGCCTTTCGAAATCCACGGGGTGGCCAAGGGTTCCGACGCACGCGCGCGCGTCTTGGACCTGCTGCGCCTGGTCGGATTGCCTGAGGAGGCCGCGGGCCGCTATCCGCATGAATTTTCCGGTGGCCAGCGCCAGCGTGTCGGCATCGCCCGGGCGCTGGCCTTGCGCCCGGCACTGATCATCGGCGACGAGCCGGTCTCGGCGCTGGACGTGTCGATCCAGGCCCAGATCATGAACCTGCTCAAGCGCCTTCAGGGCGAACTCGGCCTCACCTACATCCTGATCTCGCACAACCTCGGCGTGGTCAGCCATATCTGCGATCGGGTGGCGGTGATGTATCTTGGCCGCATTGTCGAGAGCGGCCCGCGCGAGGCCCTGTTCTTCGACGCCAAGCACCCATACACCGCAGCGCTGCTCGCCGCCGTGCCGTCACCTGACCCCGGCGCGCGGCGCCGCCGTGTTCCGTTGGGCGGCGACATCCCCTCGCCGGCCAATCCGCCCAGCGGCTGTGCCTTTCATCCGCGCTGCCCGAGTGCCATGCCGCGCTGCGCGGTGGAAGCACCGTTGCGGGTGGCGCTCGGCGGTGGGCATAGTGTCGCCTGTCATCTTCACGAGGCCTGAGCGGCAGACCGCGAGGAGGCGCCCATGCTATCGTATATCGGCCGTCGCGTGCTGCAATCGATACCGCTGCTGATCGGCGTGTCGATTATCGGCTTCGCCCTGATGCACCTCGCCCCCGGTGGGCCGTTGGCGGTCTACACCCTGAACCCCACCATCACCAACCAGGATATCGAGCGCATCCGCGTTGTCCTCGGCCTCGACCAGCCGGTGCACATCCAGTATTTCAAGTGGGCATCGGGCATGTTCACCGGCAACTGGGGCAACACTTTCTTCGGCGGCCGGCCGGTGCTGGATGTGATCCTCGAGCGCATGCCCGCCACTTTCCTGTTGATGGGTTCCGCGCTCTCGATGGCGATCCTGATCGGGGCGACGATCGGCGTGCTGGGCGCGATCCGGCGCTATTCGATCTTCGACATGCTGGCGACCTCGGGCGCGATGGTGGCGCTGTCTTTCCCCACCTTCTGGTTCGGTTTGATGGCGATCTACTTCTTTGCCGTCCGCATGGGCTGGCTGCCCAGCGGTGGCATGTATGAACTGGGCGAGGAGAACAACCTGCTCGACCTGCTGCGCCACCTGGTGCTGCCGACGATGGTGCTGGCCCTGGTCATCAGCGCGATCTGGAGCCGCTATACCCGCTCGGCCTTCCTCGAGGTGATGCACCAGGATTACATGCGCACCGCCAAGGCCAAGGGGCTGCGCCCGCGGCAGCGCCTGCTGCGCCATGCCCTGCCGAATGCGCTCAAGCCGCTGATCGCGCTGCTCGGCATCGAGCTGCCGGCGCTGTTCTCCGGTGCCCTGGTGACCGAGACGATCTTCGGCTGGCCCGGCATGGGCCGTTTGTTCGTCGATGCGCTGGGGATGAAGGAATATCCGATCTTGATGGGCATGATCATGTTCACCGGTCTGTTCGTGATCGTCGGCAACCTGCTCGCCGATATCGCGATTGCGGTGCTCGATCCCCGGGTGCGGCTCGGATGAGCGCCGCCGTCGCCGCCTCCCCAGTGGTCGCCGCCAGGGCTGGCGTCCTGCGCCGCTTCACCGGCCATCCGCTCGCCCTGTTCGGCTTCATCACCGTGGTGGCCCTGTGCCTGTCGGCGCTGTTCGCCACCGCCATCGCGCCGCATGATCCGCTGCTGCTGGACACCTCGCGGCGGTTCCTGGCGCCCTTCGCCCGCGACAGCTTCCTCCTGGGCACCGACGAGCTCGGCCGCGACACGCTGAGCCGGCTGCTGCATGGCGGGCGCATCTCGCTGACCGTGGGCCTGGTGGCGATGGTCACCACGATCGTCACCGGCTCGCTGATCGGCCTGACCGCCGGTTATATCGGCGGCTGGGTCGACACGGTGCTGATGCGCTTCGTCGACACCATGCTGTGCTTCCCGCAGGTCTTCCTGCTGCTGGTGGTGGCCGCCTTCGTGCCACCCTCGCTGATCTCGATCTCGATGATCATCGGCCTGACCTCGTGGATGGAGGTGGCGCGCATCGTCCGCTCGGAGATACTGCACCTCAAGGAACAGGATTTCGTCCAGGCGGCGCGCGCCCTCGGCGCCTCGCAATCGCGGATCATGTTCCATGAATTGCTGCCCAACATTGCCGCCCCGCTGCTGGTGGCGGCCACGTTGAAGGTCGCCTCGGCAGTGCTGGTCGAAAGCTACATCTCCTACCTGGGCTATGGCGTGCAGCCGCCGCTGGCCAGCTGGGGCAATATGCTAACCAACGCCCAGGGTTACTTCGATACCGTGCCATGGCTGGCCATCCTGCCGGGCGCGATGATCACGCTGACCGTCATGGGCTTCAACTTCCTCGGCGACGGCCTGCGCGATGCGCTCGACCCGCGGTTGCGGATGGATACCTGAACAACAAAACACCAGTCCACACCACACAGGAGGCTTCGATGGCTTTGTCCAAGGGTTTCGGAATTTCCCGCCGCCGCGTCATTGCCGGCACGCTCGCCGCCCCTCTGATCCTGCCGGCGGGGCTGCGCACCGGCCACGCCCAGGCAATCAACCGCGAACGGGTGATTCTGGGCATGACCCAGGAGCCCGTGCAGTTCAACCCGCTGCTCTGGGTCAATGCCGGCACCGAGAACATCCCTGAAGTCTGCATGTTCGACGCGCTCTGGGGCTGCGATGAGCGCGGCAACTTCTATCCCAACCTGGCGGCCAAGATGCCGACGCGGGAGAACGGTGGCATCTCGGCCGACGGGCTGGTGTGGAAGATCGAGCTGCGCCCCGATGTGAAATGGACCGATGGCCAGCCGTTCACCGCCAAGGACGTCGAGTTCACATACCAGTCGGTGATCAACCCGACGATCGCCATCCGCAGCCGCAGCGGCTTTGACCTGATCAAGAACTTCAAGGTGGTCGACGCGACGCATATCGAGATCGAGCTGACCAAGCCGTACATCCCGTTCGCCTGGTCGTGGCAGAACATGCACATCGTGCCGCACCACCTGCTGTCAAAGGAAGCCAATATTAACACCTCGAGCTTCAACAGCCAGCCGATCGGCACCGGCCCCTTCATCCTGCGCCAGCGCGTTGCCGGCAGCCACATGATCTACGAGCGCAACCCGAACTATCACCGCGGGGCGCCGAAGTTCCGCCAGTTCATCCACAAGTTCGTGCCGGACCAACTGGTCCTGTACGGGCAGGCCAAGACCGGCGAGATCGACTACATGGGCCTCGGCGGCGTCCCGGCGGACCGCTGGACCGAGGCGCGTGCCCTGCCCGATCGCGATCTGCTGACGGTGCCGCAGCCCTGGGTGCAGTTCATCTACTTCAACTGCGGTAAACCCCAGTTCAAGGACCCCAAGGTGCGCAAGGCTCTCTACATGGCCTGCGAAATGCAGAAGTCGATCGACGACATCTACTTCGGCAACACCGTCCGCACCCTGTCGTACCTGCAACCCACCCACTGGGCCTATAACCCCAACCTCAAGGACCCCACACCAAACCCGGGCGAGGCGGCCAAGATGCTCGACGAAGCTGGCTGGAAGGTCGGTGCCGATGGCGTGCGCGAGAAGGATGGCGTGAAGATGAAGTTCACCATGTCCACCACCGCGGGGAACCCCGCCCGACAGAACTCCCAGGCACTGTTCCAGCAGAACTGGAAGCGCATCGGCGTCGAGATGGAAATCAAGAACATGCCGGCCTCGGTCGTCTGGGGCGAGTTCACCACCAAGAGCCAGTTCGACACCTTGCTCGTGTCGTGGGAACCCACGGTCGGCATGGACCCCGACTACACCGCGCGGGCGCACTCCAAGCAGATACCGCTCAAGACTGGCGCGGGTTCCAACTATGTGCAGTACGAGAACGCAGAGGTCGACCGACTGCTGGAGCTTGGCGTCACCCAGAGCAACCCCGACGACCGCAAGGCAACCTATGCCCGCATCCAGGAGATCCTGCACGAGGAGGTGCCATTCGCGCCGCAGATGGGCACGGTTCAGGGCAACCTGAAAAAACGCCAGCTCAGCGGGATCAAGGCAACCGGCTACACCGTCAACTGCGCCTGGAACCTGCACGAGTGGCACTGGGCCTGACGCACCGAAGTGGCCGGGGAGCGCTATTGCTCCCCGGCGGCTCGCGGCGCGAAGGGAGGAAGCGCTTCTTTTTGAAAAAAGAAGCAAAAACTTTCATCTATTGGCTTCGTGCCCATCAGGAGGGGATGAAGCTAGCCGCGATTATGCATGAGGCTCGCCTGGCGGCGGCGTTCTGACGGATTGGCGTGTGGGAACGTGCCGTTTATTGGCGTTGGGCAAGGCGCGGTGGTTGCGGCGCTGGGGGTTGCTGGGAACGGGTGGATGCTGGGCTTCAGCCCCGCGCCTCAGGAGAGCATCCGCTCCAGCCTGGTCAGCGCCAGAGCGAAGATCGGCTGGTTCGGGGTCGCACTCGGGAGGTGGATCTGCAGCTTTCGCTTCAGCACCTCGACCACGGCGGCGAGTTTGATCAGTCGCAGGCGCAAGGTGTCGAACTGGGCCACTCGCCAGAGTGAGCGCCGAGGCATGGCGGCCCGTAGGTTCCACATCAGCCAGTAGGCGCCGAGATGCAGGAACAGGCGCATCTGGTTGGCGGCGGCACGGCAACACGACGTGCGGTCGGCCGCGAGATGGGTCTTCCAGGACTTGATGTGGTTTTCGGCCTGGCCGCGGGCGCAGTAGATCTCCTCATAGACGGTGCGGCCGCGAACCCCGTCGAGGCTGGTGACGATGAAGCGCGTGTCGCT
>CAMCJI010000050.1 GCA_945874805.1 Asaia bogorensis
CATGTTCGGCCTGATGCAGGACCATCCGCTGCTGATTTCCTCGATCATCACCCATGCCGCGCGCCACCACGCCGACGGCACGATCGTCTCCAAAACCACCGAGGGCGACCTGCATCGCTGCACCTACGCCGATCTGGAACGCCGCGCCCGCCGCCTCGCCGTCGCTCTCGGCCGCCTCGGCGTCAGCTCCGGCACGCGAGTGGCGACGATGGCCTGGAACGGCTACCGGCACCTTGAGCTCTATTACGCCGTCTCCGGCATGGGCGCGGTCTGCCACACCATCAACCCCCGCCTCGCCCCTGCCGACATCGCCTACATCGTCGGCCATGCCGGCGACGAGGTGCTGTTCGCTGACACCACCTTCGCCCCCCTCGTCGCCGGTGTCGCCCCCGCAATCCGCGGCCACATCCGCACCGTGGTGATGATGTGCGCCCGCGCCCACATGCCCGACATCGCGCTCCCCGAAGGCATGGAGCTGCTCTGCTACGAGGAGCTGATGGACGCGGCGGATGAGGACTACGCCTGGCCACAGCTCGATGAGCGCCAGGCCGCCTCGCTCTGCTACACCTCCGGCACCACCGGCCGCCCGAAGGGCGTGCTCTACAGCCACCGCTCCACCGTGCTGCACGCGCTCGGCGCCAACCTGCCGGACGTGATGGCGCTGAAGGCGTCCGACATCGTGCTCCCCGTCGTGCCGATGTTCCACGTCAACGCCTGGGGCATCCCCTACGCCGCACCGATGACCGGCGCCGGCCTCGTCATGCCCGGCCGCCATCTCGACGGCGCCAGCCTCACCGAGCTGATGAACAGCGAGGGCGTCACCTTCTCCGCCGGCGTGCCCACCATCTGGCTCGGCCTGCTGAACCATCTGCAAACCACCGGCAAACGGCTGGACAGCGTCAAGCGCATGGTCATCGGCGGCTCCGCCTGCCCGCGCGTGCTGATCGAAACCTTCGCCGATACCTACGGGATCCGCATCGACCACGCCTGGGGCATGTCCGAGCTCTCCCCCCTCGGCACCTATTACGCCCCCAAGGCCAAGCATGCGGCGCTGGACCGCGAGGGCCGGTTCCGCCTGATGGAAAAGCAGGGCCGCGCCGTGTTCGGCGTGGACATGTGCATCGTCAACGACGCCGGCGAGACCCTGCCCTGGGACGGCGCCGCCTCCGGCCATCTCCAGGTCAAGGGCCCGTGGGTCACGTCGGCCTATTTCGGCGAGGAACCCGGCAGCGCGCTGGATGCCGAGGGCTGGTACGCTACCGGCGACGTCGCCACCATCGATGCCGACGGCTTCATGGAAATCACCGACCGCTCGAAGGACGTCATCAAGTCCGGCGGCGAATGGATCAGCTCCGTGCAACTCGAAAACATCGCCGTCGGCCACCCCGACGTGGCCGAGGCCGCCATCATCGCCGCCGTCCACCCGAAATGGGACGAACGCCCCCTTCTCATCATCGTCCCCAAACCCGGCCGCGAGATCGACCGCGCCAGCATCATGGCGATCTTCGAGGGCCGCGTCGCCAAATGGTGGCTGCCCGACGACCTCGTGGTAGTCGAATCCATGCCGCACACCGCCACCGGCAAGATCCAGAAACTCGCTTTGCGCGAGATCTGGCGCAACCACCTGCTGAACAAAGGCGCCGCCTGAGCGCATTGCGGCCCGCCCGCCACGGCCGCATCATCCGGACGCCCAACAGGAGTCCGCCCATGTCCCGGATGATGCGCCGATGAGCTGGTCCGCCAGGCAGTACACCGCCTTCGAGGCCGAGCGCACCCGCCCGGTGCGCGACCTCGTCGCAGCACTCCCCAACGCCACCGCCGCCCAGGTCGTCGATCTCGGCTGCGGCCCCGGCAACTCCACCGAGGTCCTGCTGGACCGCTACCCCACCGCCGAGGCGCTGGGCCTCGACAGTTCCGCCGACATGATCGCCGCCGCCCGCAAGCGCCTGCCCGGCCCCCGCTTCCAGCTCGGCGCGATCGAGGGCTGGACCGCCCCGGCCCCGGTGGACGTGATCCTCTCCAACGCCGTGCTGCACTGGGTCGACAACCACGAGACCCTGCTGCCGCACCTGCTGGCCCAGCTCGCCCCGCATGGCAGCCTCGCCGTGCAGATGCCTGACAACATGGCAGAACCCGCCCTGCGCCTGATGGCCGAAGTCGCGGCCGACGGCCCCTGGGCGAAAACCCTGTCCACCGTCCGCGGCCGCGGCGATCCCGGCTCGGCCCTGCACTACTACGACGTGCTGGCCCCGCATTGCAGCCGCGTCGATGTCTGGCGCACCACCTACCATCACGTGCTGGCGGGCGGTGCAGACGCGGTGGTGGAGTGGTTCAAAGGCAGTTCGCTGACCCCGCTGCTCGGCGCACTCGACCCCGAACTGCGCGCCGGCTTCCTCGCCCGCTACCGCGAGGAGGTCGCCCGCGCCTACCCCGCCCGCGCCGACGGCAGCGTGCTCCTCCCCTTCCCCCGGCTGTTCTTCGTCGCCACGCGATGAGCCTGCTGGCCACCGCGTTGCTCTGCGCGGTGATGCTCGCCACCGCCTTCCTCTCCGGCGTCTTTGGCATGGCCGGCGGGATGATCCTGGTCGGCGTGCTGCTGGCGATGATGCCGGTGCCGGATGCGATGGCCTTGCACGCCGTCACCCAGGCGGCCTCGAACGGCTGGCGCGCGCTGCTGTGGTGGCGCCATGTCCACTGGCGCGCCACCTGTGTCTTCCTCGCCGGCACCCTGCTGGCCATGGTGCTCTGGTCGTTCACCCAATACGTGCCCGACAAGGCGGTGGCCCTGCTGATGCTCGGCGGCTCGCCCCTGCTGGTGCGCCTGATTCCGGCCAGCCTGCGCCCGCAGCCCACCCGCCTCTCCCACGGCCTCGGCTATGGCCTCGTCTCGATGTCGCTGATGCTGCTCACCGGCGTCTCCGGCCCGCTGCTGGACACCTACTTCCTCGGCGGCGGGATGGAGCGGCGCCAGGTCGTCGCCACCAAGGCCGTCTGCCAGACCGCCAGCCACGTGCTGAAATACATCTATTTCAGCGGCATCGCCGCCAGCACCGGCAGCGTCGACCCGATCCTGGCGACGCTGGCCGTCGGCATGTCGATGCTCGGCACCTCGCTGGCCCGCCGCTTCCTCGAAGCGATGACGGACGCGCAGTACCGCCTCTGGGCCAACCGGATCATCACCGTGATCTCAAGCTACTACCTGATCCACGGCACCGCGCTGCTGATCCAGCCGCTGTTCGCGGCTACTCCGTAAACAGCATGGCGGCCCCGAACGCATCCCGCCCGGCCACCAGCGGCCCCGCCGCGGTCGCGCGGAACGGCACGCCGCCGGCCGTCAGCGCGGCCTCGGCCTGCGCGCGATGGGCGGTGCGGAACTCCACTGCCGCCATCCATTCGGACCTGCCCGCCGGGTCCGCCGCCGCCTCCCCGTAGCGCCGGCTGATCTCGGCGGGGCTCACCACCTCCACGCTGGCCATGCCGACAGCCAGATGCGCCCCGCCGGGAATGCGCCGGATCGGCTCCGGCCCGAACATCCGCGCGAACAGGGCCGACAGCGCCAGCGGATCGGCCGCCCCGAACACGAAGCGCGCAATCGCCACCGTGCCGTTGGCATGCCGCCGCCAGGCATCGCGCCACACCAGCGGCCGCGTCTTGTGCTCGCAGAAATAGATCCGCCCCGACGGCGACGTGTCGTTCGGCAGCCGCACCGTGCGGAACGCCGCATCGGCCGTCACCCCACCCGGCAGTTCCACCGGCCGCGAGAAATCATTCGGCGCGCTCGCCGGCACGCCGACGGAAGCCAGCGCCGGCGTCAGCCCCGCCGCGTCCTCGGTATTGAACACCAGCCCGTTCCAGCCCACCGGCCAGCCCAGGATATCCTTCCGGCTCCCGCCCCCCGCCGCCGTGGGGACGCCGATCAGCTCCATGTAATCGGTGGCAAAAATCGCCAGATGGTTGATCGAGCCGAGCGTATGATACCCGCGCGGCGTCAGCGTGAAGCCCAGCCGCCGATAGGTCTCCGCCGCCTCGTCCATCCGCTCATGCACATTGACGACGATATGGTCGAGCACCGGAAACGGCAGGGTCATGGCAGCCTCATGATGTTGCGCGATGCCTTACGTATACCCCGTCGAGCCATCCGGCCGCAGCGGCAACTTGCGCTCCCAGTGCACATAATCATCCGTCGCCAGCGCCGCTGCGTCGATCTCGATGCCCCAGCCAGGCCGATCCGGCCGCAATTCCAGATGCCCGTCCACCGGCAGATAGGGGTCGAGCGCCCAGGGCGCGTCATGCGGCAGCCGATACTCCAGAATCCGGAAATTCGGCGCCGCCGCCGCGAAATGCACATTCGCCGCGGTGGCCAGCGGTCCCATCGGATTATGCGGCGCCACGCTGACGAAATGCGCCTCCGCGAGTGCTGCGATCCGCCGCATCTCGATCATCCCGCCGACGACGCAGATATCCGGCTGGATGATATCCGCCCCGCCGGCGGCCAGCAGTGCGAGGAACTCGAAGCGGTTGTACAGGCACTCCCCCGTCGCCAGCGGCACCGTCATCTGCTGGCGCAGCCGCCCCCAGGCCGGAATATGCTCCGGCCGGATCGGCTCCTCCAGGAACAGCGGGTCATGCGGCGCCAGGGCGGCCGCGAGCTGGATCGCCTGGATCGGCTCGAAGATCTTGGCATGCGCATCGAACGCGAACTCGAACGCCGCCGGGCTGATCTCCCGCAACTCGCCGAACCAGTCCCCCGCCGCCCGGCACACCTGGCCCCAGCGCGGCGCGTGCAGATCGGTGCGGAACGGCGAGAGCTTGAAGGCCGTAAACCCATACTTCGCATGCAACGCCGTCGTCGTCGCCAGCACCTCGCGCGGATCCGGCGCGTTGTACAGCCCGCAATACACCCGAACCCGGTCGCGCACATGCCCGCCGAGCAGCATATACACCGGCAGCCCCGCCGCCTTGCCGGAGATATCCCACAGCGCATGCTCGATCGCCGCAATCGCCGCGAGCCCCAGCGCGCCAGGCGGAAACCGGCTGGACTGGATGAGCTTGTGGTAGATGAACTCCACCCGCCGCGGATCGATGCCGACGATCTGCGGCGTCAGATATTCCAGCACCGGCGGCAGCGCCCGGTCCGGCCCGTGGTTATACGCCTCACCCCAGCCGCTGATCCCCGCATCGGTATCCACCCGCACCAGCAGCCGCGGCCGGTTGCCGACGCGCTGCATGAAGCTGGCAATGCCGGTGATCTTCACTCGCGCAGGCCCATCATCTGCATCACTCCACGGATATAGCCGTAGCAAAACGCAAACGCCGTGCCCGACGGATCGCGCCCATCGATCGTCGGCACGTGGTCCGGCATGATCATGTGCTCATACCCCAGCGCATGGTACAGCTGGAGGGAGCGCACCATGTCCATGTCGCCCTCCTCCGGAAACGTCTCGTGGAAGCCGAGCTTGCCGCCCTTGATGTTGCGGAAATGCACGTTGAAGATCTTCTTGCGCTCGCCGAACCAGCGGATGATGTCGAAAATCTCCACCCCCGGCTTATCCAGCATCTCGCCGACCGAGCCCTGACAGAAGTTCAGCCCGTGCCAGGGGCTCTCCCGCAGCAACACAAACTTCTTCAACCCCTCGACCGTCCCGAGCACCCGCGTCACCCCCCGATACCCAGGCGGCGTGTAGGGATCATGCGGATGGCAGGCCAGCCGCACCCGGTTCGCCGCCGCCACCGGCACCACGCGTTCCAGGAAATAGTCGATGCGTTCCCAGTTCTCGTCCTCGTCCACCACCCCGGCGAGCCCCGGCGGCGCGTCCTGCTTCGCGTCCTTCCAGTAGAACGCCGCATTGCGCGACCCGCCGCGGCCGATGAAATCCGGCGTGCGCGGAATGCCGATGATATTCATGTTATACTTCACGGCAGGAATCCCCGCCTTCGCCACCATCTCGATCAACCGGCAGATACTCTCGATCTCCCGGTCCCGCTCCGGCGACTTGCCCTGCAGAATATGCGGGCTCGCACTCTCCTCAATCGGCCGGCTGGACAGCGGCAACTCCACCATATCCACCGACAACCCAAAACTGCCGACATGCGCCACATGCCGGTCCAGCGTGTCCTGCGTCCAGCTATGCGGATTGCCCTCGGGATCGGCGCAAAGATGGGTAACCCCCAACTGCGCCCACATCCGAAAATCCATATCGTCCCGGGCTTTCACCTGAGTGCCGAGCTTCATGTGATTTCTCCAGCGTCAGAGAGAGAAGGCAAGCGTCTTCTTTTTTGGAAAAAATAAGCAAAAAACTTTTACCCAGGCTTCGCCACCAGCTCGCACATCGGGTTCAAAAGACGGCGAAGCCCAAAAAGCCATCGACGATCAAAAACCCACTCCCCGAGACACCCGAAAACCAACGGAAAAAGTTTTTTTGCTTCTTTTTGTTCACAAAAAGAAGACTCTTCCTTCCCCTTGCCTTCGAACGACCGCCAGCCGCCTCAGCCAAACCCCATAAACCCGGGCATCGCGCTGATCGGCCCCGCCGCGCGCAACGCCGCGATATCCGGCACCGGCCGTGCGGTGCGTGCGTCGCCGGCCAGCAGCCGTTCGAGGGCGGCGCCCACCCGCAGCACCAGTGCGTCGCCGCCGCGCGGGCCGATGATCTGCAGGCCGAACGGCATGCCCAGGCGATCGAGCCCCACCGGCAGGCTCATCGCCGGGTGCCCGGCGAGGGTTGCCGCGTAGGCCAGCGCCAGCCAGTGGAAGTAGCTCTTGGTCGCCACCCCGTCGATTTCGGCGGGGAACAGCTCGGACCAGGGGCGCGGGCTGATCGTGATCGCGGGTGCGAGCACCACGTCGTAGCCCTCGAAGAAATGCTGCCAGCGGCGGTAGAGCTGCGTCTGCAGCACGCTCGCCCGCGCCACATCCTCGGCGGAATAGCGCAGCCCTTCTTCGACGTTGACGCGCACATTCGGCCCGACATCCTGCGGCCGGGTGCGCACCTTCTCCAGATGCCCCGCCAACATGTTGGTGGCCCGCAGGATGGCGAAGGATTCGTCCGCCCCCTGGCAATCCGGGGTCGCGTCATCGGCGCGGGCAAACACATGCCGGAACAGCCCGGTCTTCTCGGCGAAGACCTCGGCGATATGCCGCTCCACCGGTGCGAAGCCCAGATCCGGCGTCAGCGCCACGCGCAGCCCCGCGAGATCGAGCGGCTGCATCGGCCAGAACTCGCCGGCGGTGCGCACCGCCCGCCCCGGCACCGTCATCGCCAGCGGGTCCAGCCCGTTGTCGGAAGCCATGGCGGAGAGCATCAGCGCCACGTCATCCACCGTGCGCGCCATCGGCCCGAGCACCCCCAGCCCCGACCAGCCGAGTCCCCGATTCTCCGACGGCACCAGCCCGGGCGTCGGCCTGAAGCCCACAATCCCGTTGAACGCCGCCGGATTGCGCAACGACCCACCCATGTCGCTGCCCGAACACAGCGGCGCCATGCCACAGGCCAGCGCCACCGCCGACCCACCGGACGAGCCCGCCGCCGACTTCGACGGATCGAAGGCATTGCCCGTCGCGCCATACACGGCGTTGCGGGTATTCGCCCCCGCCCCCCATTCCGGCGTGTTGGTCTTGGCCATGATGATCGCACCGGCCGCCCGCAAGCTCGCTACCGTGCCCTCGTCCTTGTCCGGGATATGGTTCGCATAGATCGGCGAGCCCCAGGTGGACCGCAGCCCGTCCACCGCCTCCAGATCCTTGATGCCCACCGGCAAGCCGTGTAGCGCCCCCAGCGGCGCACCCGACATCACCGTTGCCTCGGCCGCCTTGGCCGTGACCCGCGCCCGCTCGAAATCCCGCGCGACCATGGCGTTCACCGCATGATCGACCGCCTCGGTGCGGGCGATGCAGCTTTCCAGCAGTTCCACCGGCGAGAGCTGCCGCGCCCCGATCATCCGGCGCGCCTCCACGGCGGACAGGTCGGCAGGTTCGGTCATGGCGTCGGTTCCTCGATGGGGTCAGGCAAGTGGAAGCAAGGCAAGAATCTTCTTTTTTAAAAAAAGAAGCAAAAAACTTTTGTCCGGGTCAGTCGCACTTGGCGAACTCAGTCCCACCCCAGCAATACGCGTCCACCGGCAGCGCCTCGCGCTTGGCTGGCCGCCCGCCGGTCCCAGGTATGGTGCGCGTGCCGCCGAACTCCACCCGCACGCCCTCCATCTTCCAGGTCCACACCTCGTCGAACGCATCCCTGCCGGTGGCGCGCGTGCGTGCGGCATGCTCCAGCAGCGTCTCGAACTTGCCGTTGCGGAACACGATCAGCTTGAACGTGTCCTCCTGCGAAGTGGGCTGGGTGTACGTGGTCGCGACCACCAGCACCGGCCGGGGCATCCGCGGCAGCAGCGGCCCCGCCTCCATGCGCCGGATGTAGCCCACCATCTCTTCCTCCAGCACCTTGCCGGCGCAGGACACCACGTACATCCGCCCATCCAGCGGCGTCCAGCTCATCCCCACATACAGCAACCGGCCCTGCCCCAAGCCCAGCGGCAGCACATGCGTTTTCAGGTCCTTGAACTCGCCGCCCTCGGGCAACATGGCGCGCGGCTCCGGCATGACGCAGGCCGGCACCACATCGGGTGGCGGCGCCCCCTGCTGGGCCACAGCAGGCCCTGCCAGACCCGCCATCACAGCCACTCCCGCCAGCCACCGCCCCGCCTGCCCCCACATAGCCCGCTCCGTTGTTGCGTTTCGCAACGACTACCATAGTGGGACGGCCGCACAAGTCCGCCGCTCCCCGGTTTGGCCGCGATGCGAAACGCCGCTCACGGCCACCGATGGGAGCCCCGGCTTCACTCAGTAGCCAAGCGCCAACCCATCCTTGCGCGGCTCAGACCCGCCGCACAGCACGCCGCGCTCCCGGTCGATCCAGATCGCCTGGCCGCCGCCATGCGGGCGCGCGGTGATCTCCAGGTCGTGCCCGAGCGCTGCCAGTGCCGCCCGAGTCGCCTCGGGGATGCCCGGCTCGATCTGCACCTTGCCCTTCATCGGCATCAGGCGCGGCAGGTCGATCGCCTCCTGGATGTCCAGCCCGTATTCCAGCATGTTGGTGAGGAACCACGAGTGCCCCATCGGCTGGTAATGCCCGCCCATCACGCCGAACGGCATCACCGCCTCGCCATCCTTGGTCACCATGCCCGGGATGATCGTGTGCATCGGCCGCTTGTTCGGCGCGATGCAGTTCGGATGCCCCCGCTCATAGCGGAACCCGAACCCACGGTTCTGCAGCATCACCCCGGCGTTCTGCGCCAGAATGCCGGAGCCGAAGCCCTCGAACAGCGAGTTGATGAAGCTGCACGCATTGCCGTCGCGATCGACCACGCAGAGGTAGATCGTGTCGGCGTGCTTCACCATCTCCGCCTCGCCGGCGAGCGGCAGCCGCGGCATCGCCCGGTCATCGCGGATCAGCCCGCGCAGCGCGCCGAGGTAGTTGCCGTCGAGCAGCTTGCGCACCGGCACGTCCACATGGTCTGGATCGGCGATGAACGCATCGCGGTCCCGATAGCCCAGCCGCGCCGCCTCGACATGGCGATGCATGCGCGTCACCCCCATCGGCCCGTCCGGCGCGGCCCCGAGCCCCTCCAGCATGCCGAGGATCATCAGCCCGACGATGCCCTGCCCATTCGGCGGGATCTGCCAGACGTCATAGCCCTTCCAATTGATCTTGATGGGATCAACGAAGTTGGCAACCGTCCGGCCCCGCGCGAAATCCTCCTCGGTATGCAGCCCGCCCCGCGCCCGCAGCGTCGCCACCATGTCGGCCGCGATGCTGCCCTCGTAGAACGCCCGGCTGCCGTGCTTGCCGATCGCCCGCAGCGTCTCGGCCAGTTGCGGCTGCTTGAAGATCTGCCCCGGCACCGGCGGCTTGCCGCCCGGCAGGAACTGCTCCGCCCCGCCGAGCTTCAGCTTCTCCACCGAGCTCGCCCAATCATTGCCGACCTTCGGCTGGATCGGATGCCCGTTCTCCGCATAGTCGATCGCGTGCGTCAGCAGCTCACCCAGCCCCTTCGTCCCGTGCGCCGCCAGCAGCGTCTCCCAGGCCGAGATCGCCCCCGGCACCGTCACCGAATGCGCGGACGTGTTCACCGGCCCGCTCATGCCGATCGACTCGTAGTAATCGATGTTCGCCGCCGCCGGCGCCCGGCCCGAGCCGTTCAGCGCATAGACCTTCTTCTCCCCGGCCGGCGCATACAGGCAGAAGCAATCCCCGCCGATCCCCGTCGAGGCCGGCTCGATCACGCATTGCACCGCCACCGCCGCGATCGCCGCGTCCAGCGCATTGCCGCCCGCCCGCAGCACATCGAGTGCCGCCAGCGTCGAACCAGGCATCGAGGTCGCGGCCATGCCGTGCATCGAATAGACCGGGCTGCGGCCCGGGAAATGGAAGTCACGCACAACGCACCTCACAGCATGGATTTCTGCCGATGACGCTGGCATGACAGGGCAATATTGGCAACCAAGGGGCGACGCATGGCCACTATCGAAGACTTCGACCGCGTGGACATCCGCGTCGGCACCATCCTCGCCGCCGAGGACTTCCCCCAGGCCCGTAAGCCCGCCTTCAAACTCACCATCGACTTCGGGCCGGAGATCGGCACGAAGCGCTCCTCCGCCCAGATCACCAAGCACTACGCCCGCGAATCCCTCATCGGCACCCAGGTCGTCGCCGTGGTGAATTTCCCGCCCCGCCAGATCGGCCCCTTCATCAGCGAGGTCCTGACCCTCGGCGTGCCCGACCCCGAAGGCGGCGTTGTCCTCCTCCGCCCGGGCCACCAAGTCCCCAACGGCGGCAGGATGTTCTGATGGCGAAATACTACACCGTCACCTGGGACCAGCTCCACCGGGACGCCCGCGCGCTGGCCTGGAAGCTCCTCGAATCCGGCCCCTACCACGGCGTCGTCGCCATCACCCGCGGCGGCATGATCCCCGCCGCCATCATCGCCCGCGAACTCGACCTCCGCCTGATCGACACCGTCTGCGTCGTCACCTACGACGAGGAATCCCGCGGCGAACCGAGCGTCACCAAACCCCCCACCACCGCCGGCGACGGCCAGGGCTGGCTCCTCATCGACGATCTGGTGGACACCGGCACCACCGCCCGCGTCGTCCGCGCCCTCCTCCCCCACGCCCACTTCGCCACCGTCTACGCCAAACCCCAAGGCAAACCCCTGGTGGACAGCTTCGTCACCGAAGTCAGCCAGGACACCTGGATCCTCTTCCCGTGGGACACGGAACCCCAATTCAGTGTGCCGCTGGCGAAGCGGGAGAAGGAATAGCTACCCCAGCGTCTCCAGCAGCCGCTTCGCCCGCGCCCGAGGCTCAGGCCGCGGATCGCGCACCGCGATGCGCTGCAGCACCGACTTCGCCCGCACATCCCCCGCCTCCGCCAGAGCGAAGGCCAGCGCGTCCCGCTTGTCGAACCACTGCCGGTCGAACGGCTTCAACAGTAACGGCAGCTTCCGCCAGTAATACTGCAAAGCATCGGACTGCCATCCCGCATACACATCCTCCCACGCCAGCGGCTGCCCGTCCGCCTGCGCATTATCCGGATTGAACGGGTCGGACGCCCGCTGATACCGCACATCCATCGACATACGCAGCTTGTCAGACCGGTTCGGCACCCCTTTGTGCACCACCATCGAATGGAAAATCAGCACATCCCCCTGCCGGAACCCGCCGGTCACCCAGGTCCCGTCGAGCGGATCGGTGATCTCGATCCCACCCGCCCCGAAGCCGATATCGAAGTCGAACACCCCCATCTTGTGCGTCCCCGCCGCCACCTGCAGCGGCCCCACCTCCATCGGGCAGTCGATCATCGGGAACCAGGCGGTATAAACCTCCTCGGTGCCCTGCACATTCGGGAAATCCTGATGCGCCTTGGTGGTGAACTCCTCGCGCGCGGGGAAGATATTGCGCATCAGCACCCGCGGATGCGGCAGCACCACCTCCCCGAACAGCCGCTCGAACAGGCCCATCAGCACCGGATGATGCTTCAGCGCGTGATAGTCCTCCAGCCGGTTGATCTGCCGCAGCACCGCCGTATAGCCCGGCTCGGGATCGACGCAGAATGCCCCCGGCTCAGCCACCGCTGCCTCAACAGCCGTCCCCGGCTTCAACCACCCGGCCGCCTGCACAATCGCCCCCACTTGGCGCTGCACATTCGCCACGGCCTCCACCGGCAGCAGCCCCGGCAGGAACAGATACCCATCCCGATCCATCCGCGCCGCCAAAGCCGCCGCGTCGTTCAACAGCGGCGTCGAGTCCAAAAATGGCGTCATCCGACCATTCTACCCAATTTTTGCCGAGCCTAGCCGCCGCACCCTCCGCGAGTCAAGCAACCGGTCCGAACGCCAGCGCCGCAGGCAAGTGGCAGCAAGGCAAGAGTCTTCTTTTTGTGAACAAAAAGAAGCAAAAAAACTTCATCCGTTTAGGTGGGCTTAGCCGCCGATTGCGGTTCCCGGCCAGATGGATTCTTTGGCTTCGCCGTTTCTCGACCAAAGACCGAGAGTATCGGCGAAGCCATCAAACCCACCCCCGCGCACAGCAATCCCGCGCTAAAGCCCCACCCCAACGAACAAAAGTTTTTTGCTTCTTTTTTCCAAAAAAGAAGACCCTTGCTGCCCCTTGCCTTCCCGCCTCACCCGTTATGCGACCGCAGCGCCTTCACCATCCGCCCCAGAATCTCTTCCAGGATCGCCGGCGAGGTCGCGAAGTTGAAGCGCACGTGCTTCTCGCAATTCGGGTCGAACACCTGCCCCGCGCTCAGCGCCACTTTTGCGCGCTCCACGAAGAAGTCGTGCCCGTTCGTCGGCAGTGCCAGGCCCGAGCAGTCGAGCCAGCCGAGATAGGTCGCTTCCGGCTTGCGGAACACCACGCCCGGCATTTCGGCGGCGATCACCTCGGCCATGCGGTCGCGGTTGGCTTGCAGCACCTTGAGCACCCCGTCGAGCCAGGGCTGCCCCTCGTCCCAGGCCGCGATGGTCGCATCGATGCCGATGATGCCCGGCGCGCCGAGCATATGCGCAGGAAACCGCGCCCGGAACCGCGCCTGCAATTCGGCCGAGCCGAAATGCATCACCGCGCAGCGCAGGCCGGGGATGTTGAACCCCTTGGTGGCCGAGGTGATCGTCACCGTCCGCGCCGCCACCTCCGGTGAAATCATCGCCATCGGGATATGCACGTTGTCGTCGAACATCAGGTCGCTGTGGATTTCGTCGGAGACGATGACGAGGTCATGCTCGATGGCGATCTGCCCGATCCGCGTCAGTTCCGCGCGCGTCAGCGCGCGCCCCGTCGGGTTCTGCGGATTGCACAGCATGATGATGCGCGACTGCTTTGCCAGCGCCTCCATGTCCTCGAAATCGATCTCGAAGCGTTCGCCGTTGTCGAACATCCGGTTGGCCAGCAGCTTGCGGCCGGTCTCGTTGATCGCCATGTGGAACGGCGGATAGGCCGGCAGATGCAGGATGATGCCGTCCCCGGGTTCGGAGAACGCCCAGATCGTCGCGAACTGCCCCTGCACCAGATCGGTCAGCGCCTCGCACAGCGCCACGTCGGGCGTCCAGCCGAAGCGCGCGGTCATCCGCCGCACGAAGGCCTCGCCGAGCGCCCGCTCGGCCCCCGCGCCATTGCGCATGGGGTAGCCGAACTCCTGCTCGTTGGTCACCCGCGCGATCGCCCGGCGGATCGGATACGCCACCGCGAAATCCATCTCCGCCACCCAGGCCGGCAGCACGTCGGGCGCGTAGCGCACCCATTTCGCATTCCGCCGCGCCCGCAGCACATCGAGCGGCAGCTCGAACCCACCCTGAATCATCTCTGGCTCCCGTTGGCGTGTAGCATGATGTTCTCCCAATTCGACGTCCGGGAGAGTGTCATGCTTCACGCCCCCCGCCGCAAGGGTGGGCCGGCCGCGGCGTCAGCCCCGGCGGCGGCGCACCAGCCCGAAGCCCGCGAGCGCCACGCCGAGCAGCGCCATCGAGGCCGGCTCCGGCACGGCGTTGGCCTGGCCCGGCACCACGTCCACGCCAACCTGGATGATCCGGTCGCTGCCGAAGCCCGAGCTGTTGTCGTTCGTCACCGAATCCCACATCGCCAGGCGCAGCACGCCGGTGCTTGGCGCGACGAAGGTCGCGCCAACGGTCCAGATCGGGTAGCCGCTCATCATGCCGGCCAGCGTCGAGACGGTGCCGGTCGTGCCGGTATCCGTGTAGCCCGCGCCCCAGCCCAACCCATCGAGCGACCACGCGACCGATCCGTACTGGATGCAGTCCATCGCATAGCACCCGTAGCCGTTGGCGCTGCCGTAGCCCGCCAGGGTATAGGCACCCGGCACGTTCAGCGTGTCGATGGCGTAGCTGTTCCACGGCGCCCAGCCGAAGGCATAGGTCCCCAGCGCATTCACCTGACTGCCGTTGAAGCCCCAGGTATCCATCGGGTTGATGCTCAGCGTCACGGTATCGCCCGCATTCACCGAAATGCCGGTGTTCAGCGGCGCATTGCCCGGCGCCATCACCGGGTCCGGCCCGTTCGCCTGGCCGTCCAGATTGAAGAAGGTGATGGCCTGCACCGGGCCAGCCACCAGCGCCAGCGCCGCGGCGGCGAACAGAGTCTTCGTCAACGCACGCATGGATTGCTCCCTCAAATGGCTAGGCTCTCGAGCCTGATGCCCAGTGTCAACAAAATGTGACGTTTCACAATCTTTTAAACATTCCTGCACGCCCGGCGCAAGCGCCTATTTTCTCCCGTAACCATGCTTTTTTTCCTTGGCGCGGTCCGCCGGTTTGGGTAACTCCACCCAATGAGCAAACCAGCTTTCCCCCTCCCGAGCTTCGGACCGCCCGCCTTCGGATCGCCAGACGGCCTCGCCGCCGCCCTGCGCCGGGACATGGAGCGCCAGGGCTGGCTCTCGCCCATCGCGCGGGCCGTGTTCGCCCTGCTGCTGCGCCTGTTCACCCAGCTCGACAGCCTGATTCTCCGCTGGCGCGCCGGCACCCTGCCGCTCCCGGCCCCGGCCGCGCCCCGCCCCCCGCACGCCCGCGCCACCACCGCCCGCGCGCGCGCCGTCTCCGCGCGCACCCGCAAACCGGCAGCGCCGCGCGCGCCCCGCGCACAACTCACACGCCACATGAGCCCCGCCCGCGTCCGCCCCGCTCTCGTGCGCTCCGCCCTGGCGCGCGAGACCGCCACCGCCGCCCTCACGCCGCGCCACCCCCTGATCGCCCGCGCCCGCGACTCGCCATGCCGCCGCGCCTGACGCCCCATATCCGCCCCAGCCCGGCGCCTTCCGGCGGCGTAAGGGCGCGCCCACACGCCAGCCGAAAGGAGACGCTGCCGGCCCCGAGCGCCGCGCCTCAGCTCCCGGCGGCCAGCAGCATCGCCTTCAGATCAGCCTCCGCCGTCGCCCCGGTGCTGCGCATCCGCTCAAGCTTGCCGTTGAACACGATGATGGTGCTCTGCTGGCGCACGCCGAACTCACGCACCAGTTCCTTCTCGGCATCGAAATCGATGCTGAAATAGGCAATATCCTTGAACCCCGGCTCGGCCAGCAGCCGCGACAGGATCGGCTTCTGCCTGGTGCAGGTCGGGCACCAGTCGGCATGGACGGTCAGCACGATCTGCTTGCCGGCCGCCTGGGCGGCGGCAAAACCGGCCTTGTCGAAAGTCGGCCCGGCCGCGACGGCGGGCCGCACGGCAATCAGCCCGAGGCTGGCCAGAACGAGAGTGCGACGCTGCATATATTGCTCCTGTTGAACCTGTAAACAAATGTCGGACTCGCCCCCCCGAACCCGCGTTACACGCCCCCCTCACCGGATCGCGCCGAAATGAGCGCCATCAGACTCGCCAGCCGGTCCGCCTCCGCCGCCGGCTTGTCCGTCCGCAGCCGGGCGATGCGCGGAAACCGCAGCGCCACCCCGGACTTGTGCCGCGGCGAAAGCTGCGCCGCATCGAACGCCACCTCCAGCACCAGCCCCCGCTCCACCTCCCGCACCGGCCCGAACCGTGCGACGGTATGGGTGCGGATCCAATTGTCGAGAAACGCCAGCTCCCGGTCGGTGAACCCGGAATACGCCTTGCCCACCGGCACCAACTCGCCGTCGTCCCGCCACAGCCCGAACGTGTAGTCCGAATAGCTGCCAGACCGCCGACCATGCCCGCGCTGCGCATACATCAGCACGGCATCGATGCTCAGCGGGTCGCGCTTCCACTTCCACCACAGTCCCTTCGGCCGCCCCGGCAGATACGGCGAATCGCCCCGCTTGAGCATCAACCCCTCGATCGCCGCCGCCCGCGCCCCCGCCCGCACCTGCGCAAGCTCATTGAGACTGGCGAAGGCGATAAGCTCCGAAAGCGCCATCCGCGCCGGCCGGGTCCGCTCAAACCAAGCCTCCAGCCGTGCCCGTCGCTGATCGAAAGGCAGCCGCCGCAGGTCCTCCGCGCCGTCGAACAGCATGTCATACAACCGGACCCCCGCCGGCTGCGCCCGCAGCATCGCCGCCGAGACCGTCTTGCGGTTCAGCCGCTGCTGCAAATCCGCGAACGGCGCCACCACCCCATCGCGCACCACCAGCAACTCGCCGTCCAGCACGGCATGAAACCCGATCGCGGCGGTGATCTCAGGAAACGCCGCCGAGATATCCTCCGCCCCCCGCGAATACACCCGCTGACCCCCCGGCCCGCCGACGAGCTGCACCCGGATGCCGTCCCACTTCCACTCGGCGCGCATCGCTGCCGCATCCAGCCCGGCGAAATCCCCGGCCTCCAGCGGATTGGCCAGCATCAACGGCCGGAACACCGGCGCCTCCGCCGGATCAGGCCGCGGCCCCCGCCCCTCCAGCCAGGCGAACAGATCGGCATAGGGCGGGGCGAGGCTGTGCCAGACCTCCTCGATATCATCGGCACTCGCCCGCCCGGCCGAGAACGCCGACAGTGCGATCCGCGCCAGCCGCCCCGTCGCCCCCACCCGCAACCCGCCGGTGATCAGCTTCAACAGCGCCAGCCGCGCCGAGGCATCCGCCGAATCCAGCCAGCCCGCCACGATCCCCGACAACTCGGCCTTCGGCGCCGATCGCAAGGTCTCCACCACCTCCGACAGCAACGGCGCCGGGCGATCCCCTTGCCCGGGCCACATCAGCGCCACCGTCTCCGCCAGATCGCCGACGAAATCATAGGACCAGGCAAACAGCACCGGATCGGTCCGCTCGGCCGCCAGCTGGCGGATCAGCCCGGCCTTCGCGGCGGGAAAATCCAGCTCACCCGCAATGGCCGCCAGCGCCAGCCCCCGCTCTGGATCGGGCCGGGCGGCGAAATACTGCGCCAGCAGGGCGATCTTGGCATTCCGCCCCTGGGCGAACAGCAGCCGTTCGAGCAAGGCGGCAAAAGCAATCACGCCTCCTCATCCCCGTAGCCGATCATCCGCAACGCCCGCCCGCGCACCCCACGCTTGCCGATCTCATGGATCAACGCCTCCTCCGCCCCATGCGTCACCCAGACCTCCGGCGCGCCGACCTCATCGATGGTGGCGTTCAGTTCGTCCCAGTCCGCATGGTCGGAGATCACCAACGGCAGTTCGACGCCCCCCTGCTTCGCCCGCTGGCGCACCCGCATCCAGCCCGAGGCCAGGCACACCACCGGGTCCGCCAGCCGCCGCGCCCAGCGATCGGCAATCGCCGAGGGCGGGGCCAGCACGATCTGGCCGACGAGATCCTGCTTCGCCGCCACCGTCGCCGGCCGCAATTCCCCCAGCGCCACCCCGAAGCTCTCATACACCGCGCACATCAGCGCCAGCGCCCCGTGCAGAAAGATCGGCGCGTCCCAGCCCGCCTGGCGCAGCAGCGCGATCAGCCGCTGCGTCTTGCCGAGCGAATAGCAGCCGACGACATGCGTCCGCTCCGGGAACAGCGCCACCGAGGCCAGCAGCCGCCCGATCTCCGCCAGCGCCGGCGGATGGCGGAACACCGGCAGGCCGAACGTCGCCTCGGTGACGAACACGTCGCAGGGCACCGCCACGAACCCGTCGCAGGTGACATCGGCGGCGCGCTTGTAATCGCCGCTGACGACCACCCGCTGGCCGGCATGCTCGATCGCCACCTGCGCACTGCCCAGCACGTGGCCTGCGGGTTGCAGGAAGATCGTCGCCTCGCCCAACCGCCACCGCTCCCCCCAGGCCAGCGGCCGCTCCTCCGGCCCGGCGCCGTGCCGGGCGCGCATCAGCGCCAGTGTCGCGGGGCTGGCCGCGACCGCCCGGTTGCCCGGCCGCGCGTGGTCCGAATGGGCATGGGTGATCACCGCCCTGGCCACCGGGCGCACGGGGTCGATATAAAAATCGCCCGGCGCGCAGTAGAGCCCGTCGGGCGTCGGGTAGAGCCATTGGTCGGCGGCCATCGTCCCTCGCATCTGCCGGCTTCCCGTCTCCGGCATGACGGGTTATCTAATATGCGGATGAGAACATTGCCAGAACCCTTTGCCGGCTGGTTCGCCGCCCGCGGCTGGGCGCCGCGGGCGCATCAGCTCGCCGTGCTGGCGGCGGCCCAGGCGGGGGAGAGCGTGCTGCTGATCGCGCCCACCGGCGGCGGCAAGACGCTGGCGGGTTTCCTGCCGAGCCTCGTGGATCTGCACGCCGCCCCGCAGCCGGGACTGCACACGCTCTACGTCTCGCCGCTGAAGGCGCTGGGCGCGGACGTGGCGCGCAACCTCTCGGCCCCGGTGAGCGAGATGGGCCTCGGCCTGAGCATCGCCACCCGCTCGGGCGACACCACCAGCAGCGAGCGCCGCAAGCAGCGGGACTCGCCGCCGAATCTGCTGTTGACGACTCCGGAGTCGCTGGCGGTACTGCTCTCGAGTCCCGACTCCCCGCGCTTCTTCGAGTCTCTGCGCGCCGTGGTGATCGACGAGGTGCACGCGCTCGCCGGCACCAAGCGCGGCGACCAGCTCGCATTGTGCCTCGCCCGGCTGCGCACGCTCGCACCGGCGGCACGCACGGTCGGGCTGTCGGCCACCGTCGCCCATCGCGCGGCGATCCGCGACTATGTCGGGCCGGGCACCCGCATCATCGAGGTCGCCGGCGGGGCGCCGCCAGCCATCGAGATCGTGCTGCCAGAGGGCCGGCTGCCCTGGTCCGGCCATATGGGCCTGACCGCGGCGCCGGAGATCCTCGCGCGCATCCGGCAAGCCGGCATGACCATCGTCTTCGTCAACACCCGCGCCCAGGCGGAGCTGCTGTTCCAGGCGCTGTGGCGGATCAACGAGGAGACGCTGCCGATCGCCATCCATCACGGCAGCCTGGAGCTGGACAGCCGCAAGCGCGTCGAACAGGCGATGGCCGCCGGGGCGCTGCGGGCGGTGGTGGCGACCTCCTCGCTCGATCTCGGGATCGACTGGGGCGGCGTGGATCAGGTGTTGCAGGTGGGCGCACCCAAGGGCGTCTCGCGCCTGTTACAGCGGGTCGGGCGCTCCAATCACCGGATGGATGAGGCCAGCAGGGCGATCCTGGTGCCGGCCAACCGGTTCGAGGTGCTGGAATGCGAGGCCGCCATCGCCGGGGTGGCGGCCAGCGACCTCGACGGCGATCCGCCCCGGCCGGGCGGGCTGGATGTGCTGGCCCAGCACGTGCTGCTCAGCGCCTGCGCCGGACCGATTGATCCCGCGGCCTTCTTCGCCGAGGTCACCGCCTGCGCCCCCTATGCCGAGCTCAGCCGCGAGGATTTCGACGGCGTGGTCGGCTTCGTCGAGAATGGCGGCTACGCGCTGCAAGCCTATGAACGTTATCGAAAGCTGTTCCGTGATTCCGAAGGGCGACTGCATGTCGCCTCCGAGCGGATCGCCCGCCAGGCGCGGATGAACATCGGCACCATCGTCGAGGAGCCGCTGCTGAAGGTCCGCCTCTCCCGCGGTCCGCTGCTCGGCGAGGTGGAGGAATACTTCGTCAACATGCTGATCCCAGGCGATACCTTCATGTTCGCCGGCCGCCTGCTGCGCTTCGAGCGACTGCGCGAGACGGTGTGCGAGGTCTCCGAAGGTGGCACCGGCGAGCCGAAGGTGCCAGCCTATGCCGGCGGGCGCATGCCGATGACGACCAACCTCGCCGACCGCGTGCGGCTGATGCTGCAATCCCCCGAGACATGGCACGCACTGCCCGAACCGGTGCGGGAGTGGCTGGAATTGCAGCGTTCCATCTCCCGCCTGCCCGGCCGGCACGACCTGCTGGTGGAGACGTTTCCGCGCGGCGACCGCTGGTATCTCGTCGCCTACTGCTTCGAGGGGCGCAACGCGCATCAAACCCTCGGCATGCTGGTGACCCGGCGGATGGAGCGGCTGGGCATGCAGCCCCTGGGCTTCGTCGCCACCGACTATGTGCTGGCGACGTGGTCCGCCCGGCAACCCACAGGGATCGAACGATTGTTCGAGCAGGACCTGCTGGGCGACGATCTCGAATCCTGGATGGCCGACAGTTCCATGCTCCGCCGCACTTTTCGCAATGTGGCGGTGATTGCTGGCTTGATCGAGCGGAACCACCCGGGCCAGGAGAAGTCCAAGCGCCAGGTGACGGTGAACAGCGACCTGATCTACGACGTGCTGCGCCGCCATCAGCCCGACCATATCCTGCTGCGCGCCACCCGCGCCGATGCGGCGGGCGGGCTGACCGACCTCTCACGTATCGCTTTGCTGCTGGAACGGGCGCATGGCAGGCTGCGGCATATGGCGCTGTCCCGCGTCTCCCCGCTGGCGGTGCCGGTGCTGCTGGAGATCGGGCGGGAGAGCGTGCGCGACAGGGTGAGCGAGGACGAATTGCTGGCTGAGACCGAGATGCTGGTGGCCGAGGCCGAGGGCCGCGCCGAACCGCCGCCCTTCCACCCCATGCCGCCCGCGGCACCCCCGCGCCTGCGCCGCCCCGTGCGCAGCAGCGTCCAGGGGCGGCTCTTCGGATGAGCGCCGCCCCCCTGCATATCGCCGGCGAGCGGCTGATGCTCGACCCCGCCGGCGCCGCCTTCTGGCCGGCGCAGTCGCTGCTGGCGGTGGCCGACCTGCATCTGGAGAAAGGCTCGGCCGCCGCCGCGCGCGGCCAGCTGGTGCCGCCCTGGGACACGCGGGCGACGCTCGATGTGCTGGCGGCCCTGCTGCGCCGCTACAGCCCGCGGATCGTCGTGGCGCTGGGCGATTCGTTTCACGATTCGCGCGGATCGAGTCGACTCCAGGCCGCCGACTCCCAGCGCCTGACGATGATGACGCGCGCCACCCGCTTCGTCTGGGTGCTCGGCAACCACGATCCCGCCCCGCAGGAGGGCATCGCCGGGGAGACGACGGCGGAGTTCCGGCTCGGCCGGATGGTGTTCCGCCACCAGGCCGCGACCCGCAAGGCCGGTGAGGCTGAGCTGTCCGGGCATTTCCATCCGAAGACGACGGTGCCGGTGACGGGCACGCAGATAACACGGCCCTGCTTCGTCGCCGACGGCTACCGCCTGCTGCTGCCGGCACTCGGCGCCTATACCGGCGGGCTGGATGTGGGGGCCCCGGCGATC
>CAMCJI010000051.1 GCA_945874805.1 Asaia bogorensis
CGGACTCACGCTTTCCCAGTTACGTGAAGTTCAGCAGCGATCGCGGCAACGACGGCGGGTTCGCAACCCAGGCGCGGGTCGAACAGGTGGTGACCAGCGGCGAACGGTCGTTCTTCATGGCCGGATTCTTCCGCCCGGAGGACTACCCGACCTGGGGCATGCTCGCCGCCGTGCAGAGTGCCGACCGCAATGACGGCACCTTCGCCCTCAGCCTGGAAGCCTATCTGCAGCGCCTCAACCTGTTCGAGTGGCGCAGCGGGCCGCACCACGAACTGGCACGCGCGCCGAACCCCTATCGCGGCCTGACGCATGGCGGCGCCCCGGCGGCCTACACCCTGAACCGATGGCACTTCATCGCCGCCGTCATCGTCGACGCCTGCCACAGCCGCATCTTCCTGGATGGTTTGTGGAGCGAAGATCGCGGCCAGAAATGCGTCCCCTGGCCCTCGGCCCTGCGCAGCACGACCTTCGGCAGCTACTACAACCTCAGCCGCGGCACCTTCGACTCGCATGGCTTCAATGGCGGCCTGCGGGACTGGACCATCGTGACCGGCGTGCCGACGGGTGAGGAACTGCTGCGGATGCGCGCCGGCGAAGACCCGCGGGCGATCTGGCCGGCCGGCCGGGTCTGGGGCTTCTGGAACTTCACCACCGACCCCGCGACCGGCGGAAAGGAGCCGGATCAGACCGGCCAGGGCCGCGACCTGACCTATATCGGCGCCGGCAAAGTCCGCACCGACAAGCCGGTGCTAATCCAGGCCCCTGCGGCACGCTAAACACCCATGATTGATGTACAGGCGTATGCCCAAAACAGTGGCATATGCTGCCAGATATCGTTCAACTCCACGGCGAACTGACCGTTTTTGGCCTCGCCGATGACGTTCACATGACGGCACGGAATTTGCTGCACATAAAATAAGCTTCATGTCGCAGCCGAGGACATTCATGCCATACATCACGCTTCGCCGTTGCCTTGCCACGGCCTTGAGCCTCGCGGCCTTCGCCGCCCCCGCCATCGCCCAGACCCCCGCGCCGAAGCCTGCGCCCGGCTGGATGGACACGATCAGCTTCGGCCTGCAGATCCAGGGCGGCATCGCCGGCAACCCGACGACCAGCCGCAAGCGCAACTGGGGCCATCTGTTCACCGACACGCCGAACATGCCGGTGCTCAATCAGGTGCTCGCCACCATCGAGCGCAAGATCGACAGCAAAACCGCCGCCTGGGATGTCGGCTTCAAGCTGCAGGGCATGTACGGCTCGGACGCCCGCTACACCCATCTGCTCGGCGTGTTCGACCGCTCGCTGCGCGGCCAGTACCAGTTCGACTTGGTGGAGGCCAACGTCACCGTGCACGCCCCGATCCTGACGGCCGGCGGCCTGGACGGAAAGTTCGGCGCGTTCGCCACCCCGCTCGGCTTCGAGACGATCGACCCCTCGACCAACCCCTTCTACACCCATTCCTACATCTTCAACTTCGGCCTGCCGCTCAAGCACACCGGCGCACTGATGACGCTGCATGTGACCGATGCGCTCGACCTCATCGGCGGCGTCACCACGGGTGTGAACACCTCGCTCGGCAAGTATGGCGACAACAACAGCTCCGTCTCCGCCATCTTCGGCGCGATCGTCACGCTGCTGGATGGCGATCTCGTCATCAACGGCGCCACCCATGTGGGCGCCGAAAACCCCCGCCGCACGGTGGCCAATGCCGGGCAGTTCAAGCGCTGGTTCAACGACGTTTATGTGACCTGGAAGGCCACCGACAAGCTGACCTTCATCACCGAACTGAACTATGTGCGCGAGGAAGGCCCGGTGAAGGCCGAGGCCATGGGCATCGCGCAATACGTCTCCTACGCGCTGAACGAGAAGGTAACTCTGAACGCCCGCGGCGAAGTGTTCCGCGACGGCCAGGGCTTCTTCGTCGCCGCCTTCCCCGGCCATCTGGACGCGGTGAACGCGCAGACCCGCGGGGTCAGCGGCGCCATCCCCGGCACCAAGACCACCTACGGCGCCCTCACTGCCGGCCTCAGCTACAAGCCGGAACCCTTCGGCCCGCTGAGCGCGCTGACGCTGCGCCCGGAAGTGCGGTACGACACCACGCTCGGCGGCACCAAGCCGTTCAACGGCGGGCGCAGCAGCTCTGCGGTGATGCTGTCGATGGACGCGATCGTGGCGTTCTGATCCGCCGCCTTACGCCACCCGCCCGGCCCTGCGCCGGGCGTAGTGGCGGTGTGCCTTGGCGCGGTTGCCGCAGGTGGACATGGTGCACCAGCGGCGGCTGCCGGCTTTGCTGTCGTCCAGAAACAGATAGCGGCACTCCGGGTTGTCGCAGCAGCGCACCCGCGCCAGCCGCGGCCCGGTCAGCAGGTCCCCCGCCGACCAGACGACGGGGGCGAGCGCCACCGCCTGCGGATCGGCCGCCGGCACCGCCCAGGCGAGCCCGGACGGCGTCGCCAGCAGCGCCTGGCGCGGCGCATGCGTGGCCAGCACCCGGTTGAGCCTGGCAATATCCGCGGCTGCCGGCGCGGCCGCCTCCGCATGCGCCGCGAACAGGCGATACAACGCTTCCCGCAACTCCATCGCCGCCCCGAACGCCACCGCCGCCTCGGCCGGTGCGGCCTGCCAGTCAGTGGCGAGCTGCGCCCGCGCCGGTGCGGGCGCGCCGGCATGGGCATCGATCCAGGCCAGCAGGTCGGCCGGCCCACCCCACTCCTCCGTCGGCGCCGCGCGGCCGCGCCAATAGCGGGTGTTGGCAAAGGCCAGGCACAGGTCGTCCGCCGGCAGGCGGATGGTGGCAGGGGCGATCATGCAGCGTTCTAACCGCGTTGGCGGTTGACTCCAAGTTGGGCGCGTATAACCATATGTCCGGTTAAATAGTTATCCATAGGGAGAACACCATGCTCGACCATGTTTCCATCGGCGTGCGCGACCTTGCCGTGGCCAAGGCGTTCTACGACAAGGTGCTGGGAACGCTCGGCTATGCGTGCCTGTACGGCGATGAAGGCTCGCTCGGCTACGGGGGCGCCGCGCCACAATTCTGGGTGCTGAAAGTCGCCAGCCCGGTGCAGGCGGACATGCACTCGGGCCTGCATTTCTGCTTCGTGGCACCAAGCGCCGCGGCGGTGGACGCGTTCCACGCCGCAGCGCTGGCCGCCGGAGCGGCGGACAACGGCGCCCCCGGCAAGCGGCCGGACTACAGCGCCGGCTACTACGCCGCCTTCGTCATCGACCCCGAGGGCTACCGGATCGAAGCGCATTTCGAGGCATGACGGTCACGCCGCCAGCCGCGCCCGCGCCAGGGCGCACCAGTACGCGATCATCCCCGGCAAGGCTGCGTCGTTGAAGTCGAAGGCCGGGTTGTGCAAGGCGGGGCTGGCCTCGCCATTGCCGATGAAGGCGAAGTTGCCGGGGATATGCGCGAGCAGGCGGGCGAAATCCTCGCTCGGCATCACCGGCGGGGTGGCGGCATCGACGCGTGCGAACAGGCCGGATGCCGCCGCCAGCGCCGCCCGGGTCGGCGCTTCGGCATTGATCGTGGGCACGAACTCGCGGGTGTACTCCACACTTGCGCGGGCGCCGTGGGCCAGCGCCACCGCCTCGGCGATGCGGCGCATTTCCGCCTCGATCGCCGCGCTGGTCGCATCGCTGTAGCTGCGGCAGTCGCCCTTCAGGATGGCCGTGGTGGGGATGACGTTGCGGGTGCCGTCGGTCAGGAATTCGGTGACGGAGACCACCGCCGGCTCCACCGGATCGATCCGCCGGGCGACGATCTGCTGCAATGCCAGCACCACGGCGCTGGCCGCGAGAATCGGGTCCACCCCCAGATGCGGCCGTGCGGCATGCACGCCCTGGCCGGTGACGGTGATGACGAAATTGTCCTCCGCCGCCATGATCGGGCCAGGCCGGGTGGCAAAGCTGCCGACCGGCAGGCCGGGCATGATGTGCAGCCCGTACGCCTCCTCGGCCGGAAAGCGGGCGAGCAGACCGGCATCCAGCATCGCCTGCATGCCGCGGCCATGCTCCTCGGCCGGCTGGAACAGGAAATGCATGGTCCCCTCCGGCAGGTCCCCCGCCGCCGCCAGCGCCACCGCGGCGGCCAGCAGGGCGGCGGTATGCCCATCATGCCCGCAGGCATGCATCCGGCCGGGCACGCGGCTGGCGTGCGGCCGGCCCGGCGCGTCCTCCTGGATCTGCAGCGCGTCCATGTCGGCGCGCAGGATCACCTCCCGGCCGCCATTGCCCCGCCGGAGTGTGCCGACGACGCCGGTGCCGCCGATCCCCTCGGCCACCGTCAGCCCCGCCGCGCGCAGGGTTGCGGCGACGAAAGCGGCGGTCCGATGCTCCTCGAACCCCGTCTCCGGCTGGGCATGCAACTGGCGGCGCCAGGCGGCGGCTTGCGCGATCGGATCGGACATCTGCGTTTCCCCATGGGCGTTCATGCATCGTGCCGGCGGGGGAGGTGAGGGGGAAGGGTCTTCTCCTCTCAAAAAAGGAGACGCGTCACGTTCTGCCGGCCAGTTCCAGAACCGCCGCGACGTAGTGCGCGGGCGCCTCCTGTGCCAGGAAATGTCCTGCGCCGTCGATCAGTATGCGCCGGTAGGGGCCGCTGAACATCGCCCGATCCCGGTCCTCGGCGGCGGGTGGGCCGACTCCGTCGGCGCGGCCATGCAGGTTGACCGTCGGCACGGTGATGATCGGCCGTGCCGCCAGGGCGGCCTCGATCGGCGCCAGAGCGGGGTCACCGGCGGCGGCGTTGTGGCGGTGGCGGTAGGAATGGATGACGACGTCCACGAAGTCGGGATTGTCGAAGCTGGCGGCGGTGCGGGCCAGGGTTGCCGCATCGAACTGCCAGTTCGGCGACCACATCCGCCAGAGCAGCCCGGCGAACTCGCCACGATTGGCGGCCAGGCCCGCGCGCCCGCGCTCGGTGTGGAAATACCACTGATACCAGTAGCGCACCTCCGCCTCCGGTGAGGCGGGCAGGCCGGCCGAGGCGATGTGCTGGATGTTGTAGCCGGTGGCGCTGACCAGCCCGGCCACCCGCTCTGGCCATAGTGCGGCCACGACGCAGGCGGCCCGGCCGCCCCAGTCGTAGCCGGCCAGCACGGCGCGGCCGATGCCCATGCCATCCAGGAAGGCCAGCAGGTCGGCGCCGAGTGCGGCCTGCTCACCCGATCGCGGCGTGGCCGGGTTGCGAAGCCGGGTTGGGCCATAGCCGCGCAGATAGGGCACCAGCACCCGTATGCCGTGGGCTGCGAGGGCGGGCGCCACCCCGTCCCAGCAGCGCACGTCATCCGGGAAGCCGTGCAGCAGAACCGCCGCTGGCCCGTCGGCCGGTCCATGCTGCTCGTAGCCGATATCCAGCAGCGGCGTCCGCAGCAGTGGCATCAGCCGGCGGCGGCCGCCTGCTGGCGCAGCGCGTCGATCAGCGGGCCGAGGTTGTTGCCGTTGCGGCCGATGAAGCCGAGGTAGTCGCTGCGCTGCGTCAGCCGCAGGCTGGTGCCTTCCGCGATCACGTCAATCACCTTCGGGCCACGGATATCGGCAACCAGCCAGTCCACCCGGTTCGGTGCGTTGTTCGGCCGGTTCAGCGTTGTGCTGACCGCGACCGAGTCGTCCTTCGGGACTGGCTTGCCCATCTCGAAGGTCACGCCCTGGAATTCGCCGATGCGGCCCAGCACGTTGTTGGTCAGGATGCGGTGGAACAGGCCGACATACTCGGTCTGCTGCGCGGGGGTTGCCGTGCGCCAGAACCGGCCGACGCAGAACTGGGCGATGCCTGCCACGTCGATGTGGTTGTCCATCATCGGTTGCAGGGTCGCGCGCTTCTGGGCTGGGGAGCCGGGGCCGTTGACAACGGCGAGCACGTCGGTGAGCACTTTCTGCACAAAGGTAGCCGCTCCGTTGGCGTCCACCGCCGCAAAAGCGGGGCGGACGAGCAGGGCGGCGGGGGCGGCAATGAGGAACAGGCGGCGGCGCATGGGCGATCCGGGGGTTGTGGGTTGGATTCTACTGGGCAGCGGCCGCATCGCTGATCGTCTTGGCGCGGAACTGGCGGGAGGCGCTGCGGATGGTGGCGTAGGGGTCGAGCGACTGGGCCTTCAGCTTGTCGAGCGGGTCGATCAGCCCGGCGCGGGTATCCACCGCGGACAGGCTGGTTCTGGCCCATTTGGCGTCGCTGAGCGCGGCCCCGCCGATCCAGGTCAGCGGGTTGAGCGCCATGTTGCCGCCTGCCCCGATGGCGTCACGCGGGTTCGACGGGCCGAACAGCGGCAGATAAAGATATGGCCCCGGCGAGGCGCCCCACAAGGCGAGCGTCGTGCCGAAGTCGTTGTCGTGATGTTTCCAGCCCAGGCCCTCTGCCGGGTCAAACAGCCCGCCGACGCCGATGGTGGTGTTGATGACGAAGCGCACCAGCGTGTCGGTTGCCCGCTGCGGCTTGCCCTGCAGCACGTCGTTTGCCAGCACCACGGGGCTGGCGAGGTTGTCCAGCGCGTTGCCGATGCTGCGCTTCACCGGTTCGGGCACCACGCTGCGATAGACCAGCGCGATCGGCCGCAGGATCACCGTGTCCACCCCGTCATTGATCGCGTAGATCACGCGGTTGGTGGGCTCCAGCGGGTCGTTGTTGGCTTTGAAGTCGGCCACCGCGTCCGGATCGTCCGCCGGCGGGGCGGTGGCGCAGCCCGAAACCATGGTCGTGGCGACCAGTGTGGCAACCAGCAGAGCCTTGCGGACGGGATCGAGCATGTAGAACCTCGTGGTACGGCGCGTCGATGAAATGGCAGCCTTCGAACCGGCGACGCCCGATCCGAAGCACTCGTCCTTACCCAACATGCCCCCGCAGCAGGATGCGCTATTTTAGGGTACGCCGGGCTGCGTGTCATTAACAGGGCGACCTGTCGCACAAGGTGGTGAACGATTCCTCGCTGTCCAAGGTTTTCCTTGCCACAAACGCGTCCGCCCCCATTAAAAGGCAATCATGAGCAACATCTCCCCCCGCCCCACCCTGGAACGCTGGCTGACCGGCCCCCGCGTCGGCGCCCTGCCGACTCCGGAGCAGGATGCCCCGGCACCGCAGCTTTCCTTCGAATTCTTCCCGCCGAAGACCGATGCGCTGGAGACCCAGCTCTGGTCCTGCATCCGCCGGCTGGAACCGCTGGCGCCGCGCTTCGTCTCCGTCACCTACGGCGCGGGCGGCACCACGCAGGCGCGCACCCATGCCACCGTGGCGCGGATCGTCGCGGAAACTTCATTGACGCCGGCCGCGCATCTGACCTGTGTGGGCGCCTCGCGCGGTGAGATCGACGACATCGCCCGGCAATACTGGGATGCCGGTGTGCGCCATATCGTCGCCCTGCGCGGCGATGTGCCGGGCGGCGGGCCGTATGAGCCGCATCCCCAGGGCTACGCCTATGCCGCCGATCTGGTGGCGGGGCTGAAGAAGGTGGCCGATTTCGAGATATCGGTTGCCGCCTACCCCGAAATTCACCCCACCGCGGTGAGCCCCCTGGCCGACCTCGAGCACCTCAAGCGCAAGCTGGATGCCGGCGCCACCCGGGCGATCACCAATTACTTCTTTGAGAACAGCACCTTCCTGCGCTTTCTCGACCTCGCTTTGGCCGCCGGCATCACCGCACCGATCGTGCCGGGCATCATGCCGGTGTCGAACTACGCGCAGATCGTGAAGTTCTCGGCGATCTCCGGCGTGCGCGTTCCCGCCTGGCTCGGCCGTTTCTTCGAGGGCGTGGAGGACAATGTGGAGACCCGCCGGATGATCGCCACCGTGGTCGCCAGCGAGCAGGTGCGCCTGCTGCAGGCCAACGGTATCGACGAGTTCCACTTCTACACGCTCAACCGCCCGGAGCTGACCTACGCGATCGCCCATATCCTGGGCGTGCGGCCTACGGCTTGAGGCTGCGCACGAAATCGGCGTTCCAGCGCGTATAGCCAGGCTGGACGAAGGCGAGCTTGTCGCGGATCACATGATGCGCGGCCTCCAGCCGGTGGAACGGGATCGACGGATACAGGTGATGCTCGGCGTGGAACGGCATGTCCCACATCAGCACCCGCACCAGCCAGCTGGTCAGGGTGGTGCGGGTGTTGGTCAGGCCGTTGCGATCCAGCGTGCAGCCGGTGTGCTCGGCCAGCAGATAGGCGCGCAGCGGCATCTGGCCGACGATCTGCGGGATGATCCAGAACAGAAACGGCGTCTGCCAGCCCCAGATCGCGCCTGAGCCGATGGCCGCCACGGCGAGCAGGGCGGACATCGCCCGCACGCTGCGGATCACGCCCGGGGCCTGCCGCGCGTTGATGTAGGGATAGGCTGAGAGGTCGCCGCGCCAGCAGTCGCGGATCACCTGCAACCGCAGGGTCCAGTAGGGAATGCCGGCAATGCGCTTGATGTAGCCGGCCAGGGTCGCCGGTGTTTCGCTGCCGAGTTCGGGGTCGTGATCCGGCACATTGGTATGGCGGTGATGCGCGTAGTGGAAGGCGGCGTAGAACTGCGCGCTCTGCAGGGACGGCGCGAAGGCGAACCAGCCAACCCAGGCATTGGCCCAGCGCGAGGCGAAGGCGGTCTGGTGCATCGTCTCATGCGCGGGGGCGAACAGCGCCACCTGCACCAGGGCCAGCGCCAGCACCGCCGGCACCAGCATCCAGCCCGAGGCCGCCGCCACCCACCAGCCTGCCAGCCCCAGCAGCGACAGATGCACCGCCAGCCGGATCGCCCCCGGCACGTCGGAGCGTTGCGACAATGCCTTCAACTCCGCGTCCGAAAGGATACGGCTGGGCACAAGGGGGGTAACCACGTCCGATACGGCGTGGGCGGTGGTGGTTTGCATTCTTCGGCTCCCGGAAGCGGCAAGCTGACCACAGCCGGGCGGCCGGGTGCAATGCCTATCGCGCGCGCCAGGCCGAAAGCGTCATCCGCGGCAGATCAGGGCGGGGCGCCTCGTCCATCATGGCGAGATACTCCAGCGAATGGCCGTCGGGATCGTCGAAATACACGCTGGCGGCGGGCATCCAGGGATAGACGACGGGCTCGTCGATCTCGCGCCCGCCACCGCCATCGCGCGGCATCACCCCGGCGGCGCGCAGCGTGGCGGGGGCGGCGATCACGTCCGCCAGCGTCGCGCGAAACGCGATATGCAGCCGCAGCTTCAGCGGCGAGGTATGGATCGACCACAGCCCCAGCATCGAATGCCCCGGCCCCCCGATCCA
This sequence comes from Asaia bogorensis, assembly GCA_945874805.1. Lineage (GTDB taxonomy): Bacteria > Pseudomonadota > Alphaproteobacteria > Acetobacterales > Acetobacteraceae > CAIRTN01. The sequence goes on from CAMCJI010000051.1 coordinate 9,223, forward strand.
CAGGAACACCGCATGCCGCTCCGGCATCTCATGCGCCACCTCCAGCCCGGCGATGTCGCGATAGAACGCCGTGGAGCGGGCGAGATCAGCGACGGTGAGGTGGGTTTCGAACAGGCCGGAGGTGGGGGTCATGGGGTCTCCCTTCAGATTGCCGCGGGCATCACCGCCCCACCCACCGATAAACCGGCCGCAGCAAAAAAGGACTTAGGAACAACGGAAACTGGCACAGCGCGAAGAACAGCCCCACGCGCGGGTCCGCCGCCGCCGGCAGCACGGCGAGATACAGCGCCATGTTGCGGTTGCCGCTCATCAGCCCTGCCGAGGCGGCCACGCGCCAGCCCATCCAGCCCAGTGCGGCCGTGGTGAGAAGATTGAGGCCGAAATCGGCGATGAAGGCGGCGGCTGTGGCCTGCAGCACCCACCACGGGTCGGCCAGCATGCGGTCGGCCAGCCCTCGCATCACGCCGAAGCCGTACAGCACCACCAGCCACACCACCGCGCCATCCACCGCCGGGCCGAGTGGCGCCATCCGTGCCGCCCCGGCCGCCCGGCGGATCAGCAGCGACAGGCACAGCGGCACGCCGACCACCAGCACCAGCCGCAGCATGAAGCCGCCCATGCTGATCGACAGGTCCACGCCCATGAGCGCATAGGCGATCGGCGGTGCGGTCAGCGGCACCAGCAGGGTTGTCGCCAGTGTGGCGAGCAGCGTCAGCTCCGGGTCCAGCCCCACCAGCCGGGCGAATGCGGCCCCCGAGGTTGCCGCACAGCCAGTGGCGAAGATCACCACGCCCGAGGCGATCCCGGGGTCCAGCCCCAGCGGCATCACCGCCAGCCAGGCCAGCACCGGGCAGACGAGCAGATGGAAGCCGACGATCACCGCCAGCCGGTCCACCCGGCGCAGATGCGCGATCGCCGCGGCGATATCGACCCGCAGCAGCACCAGCGTCATCAGCATCACCACGTTCGGCGTGATGAACCAGTGCATCGCGTCCGCCAGCGGCGGGATGAGCAGCCCGCCGAACACGCCGAAGCCCAGCAGGGCCGAGCCGCGCCGGGCTGACCACGCGAAGAATGCGATCACCGGTGCCACAAGGTTGGATGCGTTCGCCACCCGTTCTATATCCAATGCCTCAGTTTCGGATTCGCCCCCACTATGGCCGACTACCTCTCCCGCCTGAACCCCGAGCAGCGCGAGGCTGTGGAAACGCTCGACGGCCCGCTGCTGGTGCTTGCCGGCGCCGGCACCGGCAAAACCCGCGTGCTCACCGCCCGGTTCGCGCATCTGCTGCTGACCAAACGGGCATTTCCAAGTCAGGTGCTGGCCGTGACCTTCACCAACAAGGCGGCGCGGGAGATGCGCGAACGCGTCGGCGCCATCCTTGGCCAGCCGGCGGAGGGACTGTGGCTCGGCACCTTCCACGCGCTCTGCGCACGCATGCTGCGCCGTCATGCGGAGCTGGTGGGGCTGACCAGTTCCTTCACCATCCTGGACAGCGATGACCAGCTGCGGGTGCTGAAGCAGGTGATGGAGGTCGAGAAGGTCGATCCGAAACGTTTCGTGCCGCCTGCGTTGATGGGCATCATCCAGCGCTGGAAGGATCGCGGCCTGACGCCGGAGCGCGTTACCCCCGCCGAGGACACGGATTTCGCCAACGGCCGCGCGAAAGCCCTCTATGGCGCCTATCAGGCCCGCCTGCGCGCCCTCAACGCCGCGGATTTTGGCGATCTGCTGCTGTTCAGCACCGAAATCCTGCGCCTGCACCCAGACGTGCTGGCCGAATACCACCGCCGGTTCCGCTACATCCTGGTGGACGAATACCAGGACACCAATCTCGTCCAGTATCTCTGGCTGCGCCTGCTCGCCCAGGGCCACAAGAACATCTGCTGCGTGGGGGATGACGACCAGTCGATCTATTCCTGGCGCGGGGCGGAGATCGAAAACATCCTGCGCTTCGAGAAGGATTTCCCGGGCGCCCGCATGGTCCGCCTGGAAGCCAATTACCGCTCCACCGCCCCCATCCTCGCCGCCGCTTCCGGCCTGATCGCCCATAATGAGGGGCGGCTGGGCAAAACCCTGCGCCCCGGCGGCAACTCCCAATCAGGTGACAAGGTGCAGGTCGTCGGCCTGTGGGATTCCGATGAGGAGGCGCGGATGGTCGTCGCCCGCATGGAATCTCTGCGCCGCGACGGCCACAAGCTCGCCGAGATGGCCGTCCTCGTCCGCGCCGGCTTCCAGACCCGCAGCTTCGAAGACCGGCTGATCAACGTCGCCCTCCCCTACCGCGTCGTCGGCGGCCTGCGCTTCTATGAGCGCCAGGAGATCCGCGACGCCATCGCCTATGCCCGCATGCTGCACCAGCCCGCCGATGATCTGGCCTTCGAGCGCATCGTCAACACCCCCCGCCGCGGCGTGGGGGACACGGCGCTGCGGCAGATGCATGAGGCCGCACGCACGCGCGGCATCCCGCTGCGCCCGGCCTGCGAGGCGCTGCTGGCCGAGGGAGCCTTCCGCGGCAAGCTGAAGGAAACCCTCACCGAGCTGCTGCAAGGCTTCGCCCGCTGGCGCGCGATGATGGAACGCGAAAGCCACGTCATCGCCATGGCCACCATGCTCGACGAGTCGGGCTACACGGACATGTGGAAGAACGACAAGTCGCCGGAAGCGCCGGGCCGGCTGGAAAACCTCAAGGAACTGATCCGCGCTTTGGCCGATTTCGAGACCCTCGCCGGCTTCCTCGACCATGTCAGCCTGGTCATGGAGAACGAGGAGAACAACGAGACCGACCGCGTCTCACTCATGACGCTGCACGCCGCCAAGGGCCTGGAATTCGACACGGTGTTTCTCCCCGGCTGGGAGGAAGGCCTGTTCCCGAGCCAGCGCACCATGGACGAAAGCGGCGCCAAGGGCCTGGAGGAGGAGCGCCGCCTCGCCTATGTCGGCCTCACCCGCGCCCGCCTGCGCGCGATCATCAGCCACGCTGCCAACCGGCGCATCTACGCCAACTGGCAAAGCTCCATCCCCAGCCGCTTCATCGACGAAATCCCCGCAGACCAGCTCGAACGAGTCGGCGCCGCCTCGCTGGCCCGCGCCCAGCAGATCGCCCCCCCCACCGTGTTCAGCACCGGCTTCCCGCTCACCGCCCGCCGCCCGCGCGAGGTGGAAGCCTGGGAGAAACCCGCCCGCCCCGCCCGCGAAGCCGCCATGCCGGTCGGCAGCCGGGTGTTCCACCAGAAATTCGGCTACGGCATCGTGCGCGCCGTGGACGACGACAAACTCGACATCGCCTTTGAGAAGGCGGGGGACAAGCGGGTGCTCGATCGGTTTGTGGAGAAGGCGGAGTGAAGGGAAGGGAAGGGAAGGGGCTTCTTTTTGTGAACAAAAAGAAGCAAAAAAACTTTGTCCGTTGGTGTGCGGCTTTTGCGGCGGCGCTGGTTCTTGCCGGCAGGGGATTTTATGGCTTCGCCGTCTTGAGAACCGACTATCTGGCTAAGCGGCGAAGCCAAAGGAAAAAGGTTTTGTTTCTTTTTTCAAAAAAGATGATTCTTCCTTCCTGATTTTTCCCTCCCACTCACAAGGATACCCTTGACCCGATGAGACGCCACGCCACTGCGCTTGAGACCGTGCGCGTCGCCGTTCCTGGCGATGCTCTGGAAGCTTATGAGGCTGCCTTGTCGGAGGCGTGCGGCGCCATTGCCTTCTTCCTCGATGAGGATACCGGCATCTGGACGGTCGAGGGCGTGAAGGACCGTGGCGACATGGAGGCGGAACTGGCCGCCGGCCTGGCGCTGGCCGCGCTCGTCACCGGCTTCACCGCGACCGTCGAGCGCCATGAGATCGAGGCGGAGGGATGGCTTGCCCGCACGCATCAGGCGTTTCCGGAACAGTTCGTCGGTCGCCGCTTCGCCATTCGCGGCACGCATGTCCGCGATCCGCTGGTGCCCGGGCGGGTGACGCTGGTGCTGGATGCGTCCGTGGCGTTCGGGTCGGGCGAGCATGGCTCAACGCGGGGCTGCCTTCGGGCGCTGGAGACTGTGGCGCATCGCAAGCCGCGCCGCATTTTCGATCTCGGCACCGGCACCGGGGTGCTGGCCATGGCGGCGGCCAAGCTGCTCGGTCGGCCGGTGTTCGGGACGGATATCGAGCCGTGGTCGGTGCGGATATCCGGCACCAATGCCCGCCTCAACGGCCTGGGCGCGCGGGCGAAGTTCGCCAAGGCGGATGGCTGGACCTCCCCGATGGTGGTCCGGCATGCGCCGTATGATCTTGTTTTCGCGAATATTCTTGCCCGGCCGCTTTGCCGCATGGCCAAGCAGCTGGCGCAGCATCTGAATCCCGGCGGCACCGTTATTCTGGCCGGTCTGCTCGCCACCCAGGTTCGCTGGGTGCTCGCCGCACATCGGGCGCAGGGTCTCGTGCTAGAGCGGGTGTTGCGTGAGGAACGCTGGGCGACTCTGGTATTGCGGCGGCGTGGCTGACGAGGTCGGGCATTCCCAGGGGCAGCCAAGCCGCCCCTGGGTCGGGTCAGGGTCAGACCAGCGTCGCGTTGCGGCGGGTGCTGTAGCTGTTGTCGAACACGCGCGGCAGTTCTTCGCGCGTCAGGCCGATATCGGCGAGTTCGCGCTCGGACAGGCCGCCGAGTTCGTTGAGCACGGCGCGGCGGCGCGGCATGTCGCTCAGCCAGCGCACGGCGGCGGCGGCGCGGGCGAACAGCGTGGTCCCCCGGGCGCCCTGCGGCATGTCGGCGGCGTCGTCGTGAAAATAATGCGAGAGGCTGTTGGGCATCAGCAGGGCCAATTCTTCCTTGGCAATACGGGTAGACATAGGATCAGTCCTTGGTTGCAATCGCGGCGGGCAGAGGATCGAAATGTCCCCGGTCACGCGATCATTGTGCAGTGCAACATACGCATCGCCAGCCCAACGACAACGCGCATGCTGCCAGCGCAGATATGCGTAATACGCATGGATGAACGAATAGGTATGACGAAACGTTAACCCTGATCTGAGATGGACGCCGACATGGACGTGACCCCCGGACAAAAACTCGCCGATCTCCGCGCCGAACTGGCTCGGCGTGGCCTGGACGGCTTTCTGGTGCCGCGTGCCGACGAGCATCTGGGCGAATACGTGCCGCCGGGGGCTGAGCGGCTGGCATGGCTGACCGGCTTCACCGGCAGTGCCGGCCTGGCGGTGGTGCTCGCCGGCCGGGCTGCGGCCTTCACCGACGGGCGCTATGTGCTGCAACTGGCCGCCCAGACCGACGCGGCGCTGTGGGAGCGGCAGCACATCATCGAAACCCCGCCGCCGGCCTGGATCAAGGCGGCGGCCCCGCAGGCGCGCATCGGCTACGACTCCCTGCTGTTCAGCGAGGAGGCGCTGCGCCGCTACACCGATGCCGGGCTCGCGATGGTGGCCTGCGAGACCAACCCGCTCGACGCCGTCTGGGCTGGCCGGCCCGCGGCGCCGCTCGACATGGCCACCCCGCATCCCCTGGCCTATGCCGGGCGCGGCAACGCCGAGAAGCGCGAGGAGATCGCGGCCGCCCTGCGTGCCGCCGGGCAGAATGCGGCGGTGGTGACCGACCCTGCCTCGCTGTGCTGGCTGCTGAACCTGCGGGGCGCGGACGTGCCCTTTACCCCCTTCGCGCTCGGCTTCGTGCTGGTGCACGACGATGCCGGCGTCGAGCTGTTCATCGACCCGCGCAAGATCTCGGAGGAGACGCGGGCGTGGCTCGGCAATGCCGTCTCCATTCAGCCGCGCGCTGCTCTGCCGGGCGCGCTGGCGCGGCTGGCGGGCAAGGTGGTGCGAGTCGATGATGCCGGCTCGCCCGCCTGGTTCGCGCAGACGCTGCGGGCGGCGGGGGCGAAGGTCGTCGCCGGGATGGACCCCTGCATGCTGCCAAAAGCGCAGAAGAACGAAACCGAGCGCCAGGGCGCGCGCAACGCCCACCAGCGCGACGCCGCCGCCGTTTGCCGCTTCCTGCGATGGATGGAGTCCGCCGGCGGGCATGAGACCGAGATGTCCGCCGCCGCCCGGCTGCTGGCTTTCCGCGCCGAGGTTGAGCTGTTCCGCGGCGAAAGCTTCCCCGCGATCTCCGGCGCCGGTGAGCACGGCGCGATCATCCACTACCGCGTCAGCCCGGAAACCAACCGGGCGATCAAGCCGAACGAGACTTATCTCATTGATTCCGGAGCGCAATACGCCGACGGCACCACCGACATCACCCGCACGCTCTGGACCGGGCCGGACCCCGCGCCCGCCGAAATCCGCGAGCGCACCACCTGCGTGCTGAAGGGCCATATCGCCATCGCCACCCTGGTCTTCCCGCAGGGCGTTGCCGGGCCGCATATCGATGCGATGGCGCGCACCGCCCTGTGGCAGCGCGGGCTGGACTACGACCACGGCACCGGCCACGGCGTCGGCAGCTATCTCTCGGTGCATGAGGGGCCGTGCAGCATCTCCCGCGCGGCCAAGCCGATCCCGATCGCGACTGGGATGGTGCTGTCCAACGAGCCGGGCTTCTACCTGCCCGGCGGCTACGGCATCCGGCTGGAGAACCTGCTGCTCGCCCAACCGGCCGGCTTCCCCGCGGCCAGCAAGCCCTTCCTGCGCTTCGAGACGCTGACGCTGGCCCCCTTCGACCGCCGGCTGATCGATCCCGCCCTGCTGACCCCGCCCGAGATCGCCTGGCTCGATGCCTACCACGCCCGCGTGCTGGCCGAGGTCGGGCCGCTGCTCGATGCCGATGACGCCGCCTGGCTGGCGCAGGCGTGCCGGCCCCTGGAGTGAGCCACCTGCTCGCCGAGGGCTTGGTCCATCAGGCCGAGGGCCGGCTGGACCAGGCCGCGCGCTGCTACCTCGCTCATCTCGCTGGCGTGCCGGAGGAGCCGAACGGGCTACATCTGCTCGCCGGCCTGCTGGCCGAGCTGGGCGAGGTCGCCGAGGCCGAGCGCCGGTTCCGCGCCGTGCTGGCCGTCCAGCCGCGGCGGCCGGATACGCTGGCCCTGCTCGGCCTGCTGCTGCTCGATGACAACCGGCCGGTGGCGGCGCTGGTCGCGCTGACCCGCGCCCTGGCCCTCGCGCCGGGCCTCGCCGTCGCCGCGGCCGGGCGGGACCGGGCCTTGCAGGCGCTGGGGCGGGGCGGGGAGGTGGCCGGCATCGCACCGCCCGCCTTGCGGGAGCCGGCGCCCCCGCAGGTCCGCGCCGCTGCCCTGCGCGTGCTTGGCCACGGCGAGGCGGCGCTCGCGGCAGCAGAGGCGGCGGTGGCCGGCGATCCCGGCGATGCCGAGGCCTGGGCGCTGCACGGCGTGACGCTCCAGGGCCTCAACCGCCCGGCGGAGGCCCTGGCCAGCTACGATCGCGCGCTGGCCCGCGCGCCCGGCCATGCCGATGCGGCGATCAACCGGGCCGCTGCTCTCAGCGAAATGGGGTGCCTGGCCGAGGCGCTGGCCGGCTTCTCGGCACTGCCGGCTGGCCAGGGCTATCCGCACTGGGCCGCCGCCACGCTGCGCCTGCAACTGGGGGACTGGCCGGCCGGCTGGCGCGGCTACGAGGCGCGGCAGAGCCTGATGCCAACGCTCGGCACCGCGCCCCACCCCGCGCCACGCTGGCAGGGCGAGCCGCTCGCCGGTAAGCGCATTCTGGTGCAGGCCGAACAGGGTCTGGGCGACATGATCCAGTTCTGCCGCTACGCCCCGGCGCTGGCCCGGCTGGGCGCGCAGGTGGTCGTGCAGGCGCCGGCGGCGCTGACCCGGCTGTTCGGCAGCCTGGACGGGGTGGCCGAGGTGGTCGCGCGCGACCGGCCGGTGGAGGCCGACCTCTCGGTGTGGATGCTCAGCCTGCCGCATCTGCTGGGCACCACGCTGGCCAGCGTGCCTGGGGCGGTGCCGTACCTGGCGGCCGATCCGCGGGCGGTGGCGGGCTGGCGGGTGCGCCTGGCGGGCTTGCCGGGGCTGAAGGTCGGGCTGGTCTGGGCCGGTGGGCATCGGCCTGCGGAGATCGATTCGGCGCGGATGGATCGCCGCCGCTCCCTGCCGCTGGCCGCCCTTGCCCCCCTGGCCGCGGTGCCGGGCATCAGCTTCGTCTCCTTGCAGGTTGGCCCGGCGGCAAGCCAGGCGGCCGCACCACCGGCTGGGATGGCGCTGTTCGACCCGACGGCCGACCTCGCCGACTTTGCCGATACGGCAGCGCTGCTGTCGGCACTCGACGTGGTGATATCGGTCGATACCTCGGTCGCCCATCTTGCCGGCGCGCTGGGCCGGCCGGTCTGGCTGCTCAACCGCTTCGACCGCTGCTGGCGCTGGCTGTGGGACCGCGACGACTCGCCGTGGTATCCCACCATGCGCCTGTTCAACCAGTCCGCACCGGGCGACTGGGACGGCGTGCTCGCCCGCGTCAGCGCGGCGTTGGCGGAGGTGGCCCATGGATGACGCCGAACGCGCCCGGCTGCTGCGCGAGGCTGCCGATCTGCAGCATGCGCAGCCGGAAGCGGCCTGTGATATCTACCGCCGGATCATCGCAACCCGGCCGGACGATGTGGAGACGCTGCTCAACCTCGGCATGCTGACCTCGAACGCCGGGGACTGGGATGGCGCGCTGACCCTCGTCCGCCGCTGCCTGCGGCTGGCACCGCACAACCTGAAGGTGCTCGGCGTGATGGTCCATATGGCCCATCGCAGCCGCCGTTTCGACGAGGCGCTGGCCTGCGCCAACCGGCTGCTTGCCTTAACACCTGGTGAGGCCAGCATGCTCGCCGCCCGAGCCCGCGCCCTCGCTGGCCTGGAACGGGATGAGGAGGCGCTGGAGGCGGCGCAGGCCGATCCCCGCTCGGCCAACGCACAATGGACCCTGGCCAGCGCGCTCTCCGCCCTTGGCCAATCCCGTCAGGCGATCGCCCATGCCGAGGCCGCACTGGCGCAGCAGGCGGACCACGCGCCGGCGCTGTTCATCGCGTCCCTCGAATGGCTGCGCCTGGGTGATTATGCCCGCGGCTGGCCGCTCTACGAATGGCGCTTCCTCGCCCATCCGCACGATCCCGTGCGCCTGTTCGGCCGCCCGCAGTGGTTCCACAAGGACAAGCTGGAGGGCCAGCGCATCCTGCTGCATCCCGAGCAGGGCTACGGCGATACCATCCAGTTCTGCCGCTACGCCCCGCTGATAGCCGCACGCGGCGCGCATGTGATCCTCGAAGTGCCGGAGCCGCTGGTCGGCTTGATGCGCCGGCTGGAGGGCGTGGCGGAGGTATACGCGGTGGGCGACCCGCTGCCGGATGTGCATTGCTTTGCGCCGCTGATGACCCTGCCGCTGGAGTTCGGCACAACGCTGGAGACGATCCCGGCGGCCGTGCCCTACCTGCATGCCGACTCCGCCCGGAAGGCCGCCTGGGCCGCACGGCTGGGGCCGCGCCGCCGCCCGCGGATCGGCCTCGCCTGGTCGGGCAACCGCATGTCCGGCCGCAAGCGGCATCTGCCGCTCGCAGCGCTCGCGCCGCTGCTGGCGCTGGACGCCGAGTTCATCGGCCTGCAGACCGAGATCGCCCCCGCCGACCGCGCCGCACTCGCCGCCGCAGGTAACCTGCGCAGCTTCGACGGTGAGATCACGGATTTCGACGACACCGCGGCGCTGATCGGGCTGTGCGATCTCATCGTCACGGTTGACACTTCGGTGGCCCATCTCGCCGGGGCGATGGCAGCGCCAACCTGGATCATGCTGGCCCACACGCCGGACTGGCGCTGGCATCAGGGGCGCGAGGACAGCCCCTGGTACCCCTCGGCCCGGCTGTTCCGCCAACCCGCCCGCGGCGACTGGCCCAGCGTAGTGGCCGCGCTGACCGCAGCCCTCGGGCCGCGCCTGGAGGGTTTCGATGCCCGCGGCTGAGCTGGACGCGCTCTTCGCCCGGGCGGCAGCGGCGGTGGATGCGGGCGACCTGCCGGCGGCACAGGCGCTGTATCGGGAGATCCTGGCGATCGTGCCGCAGCAGGCCCAGGCGCTGCATCATCTGGGGGTGCTGGTCGCCAATGCGGGGGACGTGCCGGCCGGCATGGCGATGCTGCGCCAGAGCCTGCGGCATGCCCCACAGGACAGGTATGCGCTGTGGAACCTCGGCACCATGGCGCTGGCCACGCGCCGGTATGACGAGGCGCTGGGCTGTTTCAATCGCGTGCTGGCCCTCGCCCCCGGCGATATCTCGCAAATGAGCTCCCGCGCCGCCGCCCTGGCGGGGCTGGACCGGCATGAGGAGGCGCTGGAAGCCTGTGAGACGGTGCTCTCGCAGGCGCCGGGGCAAGCCAGGGCGATGGTGGGCCGCGCCGGCGCGCTGGCCGGCCTGGGGCGCGACGACGACGCCCTGGCGGCATACCGCGCCACCGTTGCCCTGCATCCTGACGACGCGGAGGCGCGCTTCGGCCTCGCCCTGGCGCTGCTGGCCACCGGTGCCTGGGCGGAGGGCTGGGCGGAGTATGAATGGCGCGAGCGGGCGAACCCCCGGCAGAATCCCCGCCGCTTCGCCATGCCGGCCTGGCAACCGGGCGATCCGCTCGCCGGCCGCCGTATCCTGGTGCACGCCGAGCAGGGCTTCGGCGACACGCTGCAGTTCGCGCGCTATCTGCCGCTGCTGGCGGGCCGGGGGGCGGCAGTGGTGGCGGAGGTCGATCGGGCGCTCGTTGGCCTGCTTGGCCGGATGGGCGGTGCGGTCTGCCCGCTCGGCACGGCAGCGGGGCCTTTCGATGCGCATCTGCCGTTCGGCAGCCTGCCGCTGATGTTCGCCACAACCATAGAGACGGTGCCAGCCGCACCCTATCTGCACGCCGATCCTGCTCGGGTGGCGCGGTGGCAGCAGCGCCTGGGGCCGCGGACCGGGCTGCGCGTGGGCCTCGTCTGGTCCGGCAATGCCTTCACCGGGCGCAAGCGGCATCTGGCGCTCTCAGCCCTCGCACCGCTGCTCGCCCGGCCGGTGACGTTCGTGGCGCTGCAAGTGGACATCTCCGCTGCCGACCGCGCCACGCTGGAGGCCACGGCCAACCTGCACAGCTTCGCCGGCGAGATCGCCGACTTCGGCGACACCGCAGCCCTGGCGGAGACGATGGACCTGGTGATCAGCGTGGATACCGCAACCGGCCATCTTGCCGGGGCGCTCGGCCGGCCACTGTGGCTGCTGCTGGCGCATGCGCCTGACTGGCGCTGGCTGCGCAACCGGGACGACAGCCCCTGGTATCCGACCGCCCGGCTGTTCCGCCAGACCCAGGCCGGGAACTGGGCCGCCGTCGTCGCGCGGGTGGGGGCGGCGCTGGACGGGCTGATCTGACCGCCGCTACCCCGCCGGCGGCTCGGCTGCCGGAGCCGGCGCATCGAGCATGCGGAACAGGCTGGGGTCGGCGATCATGTAGCCCTGGCGGCGGGCGGAGAGGATGACGCGCTCCGAGGCGCCCTGCTCCTGCAGTTTGCGGCGCAGCTTCATCACCAGCTGATCGACGGCACGGTCATCGGCATGCAACGGCCGCTTGAGGGCGGTTCGGCTGAGCCAGTCGCGGGCCACCGAGCTTCCGGCGGCGTCGAGCAGGGTTTCGAGTGCGGACAGCTCGGCTTCGGTGAGCAGGGTGCGCTTGCCGTCCTGGCTGACGAGGCAGCGCTGGGCGGTATCGAGATAGATGCGCAACTGGCGCATCGCGGCCGGCTTGCTCATCCGCCGGTGCACCGCACGAATGCGCGCCACCAGCTCCCGGCCGGGGACCGGCTTGACCATGTAGTCGTCCGCCCCGGTGTCGAGGCCGGCGATCCGCTGGCCCTCCTCGTCATTGGCGGTGACGACGATGATGCCGCAATCGCCCTCGGCCGAGAACCGCTCGACCAGTTCGATGCCGCCCATGTCCGGCAGTTCCAGATCGACGAGGATCACCTCGGGCTTGAAGCTGGCCTTGCGCTCGATCGCTTCGGCACCGGTCATCGCCAGCTCGACTTCCATGCCCGCGGCCATCAGCCCGGCCTGGATGGTTGCGGCCATCGTCGGGATGTCTTCCACCACGAGCACGCGCAGCTTGCCGGCCGCGCGGGCGGCTGGCTTGGCGCGGACGGCTTTGCCGTTCACAGGGGATGCCACGCAGCCTCCAGAATCCAATAGACTTGTTGCGAAAGTCTGCGGCCTATTTCGACCACCAGTTCGTGGCACCGGGCCAATCTGTCGGGCTTTTCAGAATGGCATGAACCCCGCTTCGATGTTCACCAGCCCCGCGATGATCGACGTTTTGGTGTGATGGGTGTCG